>JBPOHC010000446.1:0-8739 GCA_052035985.1 Myxococcota bacterium
TTCTACAAGCGCGAGCTCCCGTGCATCCTCGCGGTGCTCTCGCGCGTGAGCGATCCGCTCGCGTGCGTGGTGGTCGACGGCTACGTGTGGCTCGACGCGCACCGCCGACCGGGCCTCGGCGCGCGGCTCCACGAGGCCCTCGGCGGCGCCATCCCCGTCGTTGGAATCGCCAAGAAGCCCTTTGGAGAAGCAACTTTCGCAGAGTCCGTGCTGCGTGGGACGAGCCTCACGCCGCTCTACGTGACCGCCGTCGGCCTCGACCCGCGCGCAGCCGCAGACCATCTGCGCGCGATGCACGGACCGCATCGCATCCCGACGCTGCTCACCCGCGTCGATCGCCTCTGCCGCGACGCGCGCGTGTGACGCTCCGTCAGCGCGCTTCGAAGACCTCGCCCGGGCGCGTCGAGGCGGCCCATACGCTCCATCGCCACGCGACGAGGGGCGCGCTCACGAGGCTCGACGGGCGGTGCGTGAGCGGCTGAACGCGCGCGACGCGCTCGGTGAAGGTCACGCCGTCGTCGGTGCTGTAGAGCGTCCCGTCGGCGAGCACGTAGAGCGTCGCGCCGATCGCGAGCACGCTCTGCGGCCCGGGCGGCGAGGGCAACGGCGAGAAGTGACGCCCTCCGTCGGTCGAGCGAACGAGCTCGGTGCCGACGCCCGACTGCACCACCGCGAGCGCCGCGCCCTGCCAGAGCGCCCAACGGAGCACGTAGCCGTTGATCCCGTCGACGGGGAGCGTCACGGGCGATGTTCCTGCGTTCTCGATGCGCAGCGCGCCTGGGCCCTGCGGCGTCTCGGTGCCCGCGAGCAGCGCGCCGTCGGGCAACGTCACGAGGAAGGTGAAGCGGTACACACCTCGCGCGTCGTGCGACGGGTGTTCGAGCGCGCGGCGCCACGGTCGACCCGCGCCGTCGTCGATGAAGAGCGCCGCGGGCGCGCTCGAAGAGAGGTACGCGACGGCCGACGGAGGGTACGCGCCCGTGGAGGCGACGAGTCTCCCGTCGGCGAGGCGGGCGACGTCGAAGACGTGATAGGCCGCGGGTAGCACCTCGCGCTGTCGATCGGTGAGCGTTCCATCGGGAGACGAGGCGAAGACGTAGCCGTCGACGTCGAGGTCGAACGCGAACGAGAGCGCGTGAAAGGGCGCGTCGGCGTCGGGCACGACGAGCGTGTCGCCCCAGGCGTGGACGCGCAGAAATCCCTGTCCATCCCAGCGAAGGAGCGCGCGTGGCGCGGTGCCTCCCTCCCAGCGGAAGAGGGCCGCGCCGTCGACGGTGAGCGCATCGATGGAGGCCGCGATGGCGAGGCCGCGCGGTGTCGAAGCCAGGTCGCTCACCTCGACGAAGGGCGCGGGAAGGGCGAAGCGACGCGTCCATCGGGCGCCGGTCGCGACGGTCACGGCGGCGTCGCTGTTCTCGGTCCGAGCGCGTACGGCTTGCCGCCATGCTCCGTCGGTGCGCAACGGAACGCAGCCGCTCTGCGCGAAGGCCGCGAGGCGCAGGGCGACGACGGCGCCGAGCGTCGAGGTCGCGAGCGTGCGCAGGGGTCTCCTTCGGGCGCTCCGTGAGCTCACGGACGGAGGGAGTACGTCATGTCGTGGAGGTGAGCCAGCGGAGCGCGGCTCATCGCGCGTTGGGCGAAGCGGATCCCGTCGGAGCCTCGCAGAAGCGACGAACGCGCTCCCACTCCAGGCCTCCGCGGAGGACGTCGCACGCGGCGCGGTGCGAGACCGCGGGGTCGAGGTTCCAGACCCGCGCGGTGTTGTCGCGCGACGCGGTCACGACGCGCTGACCGTCGGGCGAGAAGTACGCGTGGGAGGTCATGTTTGTGTGGCCTTCGAGGGTCGAGAGGCACACACCCGAGCGCACGTCCCAGACCCGCGCGGTGTTGTCGAGCGAGGTGGTCACGACGCGGCCCCCGTCGCGCGAGAAACACCCGCTGTTGAGCGGGGCACCGTGTCCGAGGAGGGTGCGGAGATACCGTCCGTCGCGGGCGCTCCAGAGCCTCGCGGTGGCGTCGTTCGAAGTGGTGAGCACGAGGCTCCCGTCGGGCGAAAAGCGCGCGTCGCTCACGTCGTCGCCGTGCCCCGAGAGCGTCATGAGGAGCTGGCCCGTGCGCGCGTCCCAGACCTTCGCGGTGCGGTCTTCGGAAGACGTCACCACGCGCAGGCCGTCGGGCGAGAAATCGACCGTGTGGACCGCCTCCGCGTGCCCTCTCAGGCGTGCGATGAGCGCCCCGGTGCGCGCGTTCCAGACCCCCGCGGTCTTGTCCTCCGAGGCCGTGGCGACGAGCGCGTCATCCGACGAGAACGTCGCGCGAAAGACCCGCGCGTCGTGGGTCATCGGAGCGCCTACCAGAGCGCCCGTCGCGGCGTCCCACAGCCGCGCGGTGTTGTCTCTCGAGGCGGTGAGCACGAGCGCGCCGCGGAGTGAGAAGGTCGCGAACGAGACCGAGTCCGTGTGACCCGTGAGCACCGCGCGCACGGCCCCGTCGCGCGCGTCGCGGACCCTCGCGGAGTGATCGCGAGAGGCCGTCACGAGGAGGCTCCCGTCGGGCGAGAATGCCGCCGTGTTGACCGCCTCGGTGTGGTCGCTCATCGCGACGAGGAGCGCGCCCGTCTCGGCGTTCCAGAGGCGCGCCGTGTGATCCTCGGAGGCCGTGACCACCCGCGTCCCGTCAGGAGAAAAGCGCGCGTCGGTCACCCAGTGCGCGTGCCCGGTGAGCGGAATGGAGAGGTCCCCGGCGCGGACGTTCCAGAGGCGCGCGGTGCGATCGGCCGACGCGGTCACGAAGCGCGCGCCCTCGGACGACGGGTTCAGCACCACGGTCTGCACCACGTTGGAGTGTCCGAGCCACACGCCGAGGGGAGCCCCCGTCGCGGCGTCCCACAACCGCACGGAGCGGTCATCGGAGGTGGTGTAGATCGACGCCCCGTCACGCGAGAAGGCGACATCTTTCACCGCCTCGATGTGCCCCCGACACAAGGCGATCCGCTCGCCCCGCTCGACGTCCCACACGGCCGCGGTGCCGTCCGCCGACGTGGTGGCGACGCGCGTCCCCTGCGGCGAGAACGCGATGCGGTTCACGGCGGCCTCGTGCCCGCGCAGCACCTTCACCCGGCGACACGTCCGCGCGTCCCAGACGGCCGCAGTGCCATCCTCGGAGGCCGTCGCGACGAGGCGTCCATCCGGCGAGAAGCCGACGCCGACGACGGGCGCATCATGGCCCCGGCACACGCAGAGGCGCCTCCCGTCCCTGGCGCTCCACACCGCGGCCGTGTGGTCATTGGAAGCCGTGAGCACCCGCGCTCCGTCGGGTGAGAAAAGCGCCAGCGAGACAACATCCTCGTGCCCTCGGAGTTCCGCGCCCTTTCCTTGCGCGAGGCCCGTTCGCGCGTCCCAGAGCCGCGCCGTGCGGTCCTCCGAAGCCGTGACCACGCGCGCCCCGTCGGGCGAGAAGCGCGCGTCTGAGACCGGCTCCCTGTGCCCTCCGAGCACGGCCATGCGACCGCCCTCGCGCGCGTCCCAGAGCCGCGCCGTGTTGTCCTCCGAGGCCGTCACGATCCTCGAACCGTCCGCGGAAAACGTCGCCGCGCGAAGGCCCCCGCGATGGCCGCGGAGCACCGCCAGCTCGGCGCCAGAACGCGCGTCCCAGAGCCGCGCCGTCCCATCGATCGAAGCGGTCACCACGCGCGCGCCGTCGGGCGAGAACTCCGCGGTTTCCACTCGCCCCTCGTGTCCGGCGAGCTGCCGTCGAGAGAGCGCCGCGAGGGCGGTCTGAAAGAGCGCGCCGTCGACCTCCGCGCGACGAATGCCTCGCGCCGCCGAGGTCCCGTAGAGCGTCAGCGCATCGGCGAGGTTCCTGAGCTCGTGCCCCGGCGTCTCACCGCGCGTGCGGAGCGTGTCCGCGGCGCTCACGACCTCGTCGAGCTCGGCGCGTGACCGTGCGACGCGCGCCTCGCGCTCGTTGCGCAGGGCCTTCTGCTCCTGGGCGACGGCGACCTTCGCCTGACGACGCGCGTAGAGCCCGAGCGCCCCGAGCACCGCCGCGAAGATCGTGAGCCCCGCGATCGCAGACCCGATCACCGCGCGCCGCACGCGCCTCGCGCGCTCGGCCTCGCGGAGTTCTCTGTTCCTCGCCGCGACGCTCTCTTCGACGAGCCTGCGCGCGTCGACGCCGAGGTCGTCTCCGTGCTCCGCGGCGATCTCCTCGGCGTATCCGAGCTTCGACCCGCGGAGGAGCTGATCGGGGTTCTTCACCCAGTCGCGCACCCACTCCTCGAGCTGATCCAAGCGCGCGAGGCGCGTGCGCTCGGCGTCGATCCACGCCTTGAAGCTCCGCCAGCTACGGATGAGCGCCTCGTGCGCGATCTCGACGGTCTGCGCCCCGCCCGCGCCCTCGCCCGTGACGAGGAGCCTCGCGTCGACGAGCCGCGCGAGCACGCGGTCGAAGCGCGCGCGGTCGTCGTCTCGCGTCGGCCGCAGCGCGTCGACGTTCCGCCGCCGTCGTGTGTCGGCGGCGCCGTTGGTGCCCGCGTGAACGAGCCGCACCATGAGCCTTCGCACGGCCGCGCGGTCCGCGCTGTCAAGCGCGGCGAGCTGCTCTTCGGCGTGCGTGTCGAGGGCGCCGTGCACCGAGCCGAGGGCCTCGTAGGCCGCGCGCGTGAGCGTCGACCCCGAGCGCCCGAGCCACAGGAGATAGAGCGCGTGCGACATGAGCGGCAGCGCGCCGGGCTCCGCGGCCACGTCCCGCACGATGAGCTCGGCGAGGTTCGCTTCGAGCGCGATCCCTGCGGAGCGCGCGGGGCGCTCGATGGCCTCACGGAGCTGCTCGGGTGACATCTGCGCGACGTGCACCTGATGCGTCGGGTCGCTGGCGATCTTGTCGAAGCGCAGGCCGTCGTCGTCGAGCGCGAGCTCCGCGCAGCGACCGAGGAAGTCGATGCGCAGCGTCGCCACGACGCTCACGCCCGAGTCGGCGCGCGTCGCCATCGCCCAGAGCGCGCGTGCGAAGGCCGTCGCTTCGAGGGTCTCGACGTGCGTGAAGAGCTCTTCGAACTGATCGACGACGACGAGGAGCCGCGCCCCCGGCGCCATCGCGGCGCGACGGGCTTCGATCTTCTTCAGGGCCTCGTCGGGCGCGCCCCCCGGACGCACGATCACGAAGGCGAAGCCCACGTCGCCCGCGGCGCGCGTCCAGCGGGGGATGGCGCCGCCGAGGACGAGCGAGGATTTGCCCGTCCCCGAGGCGCCCGAGACGACAATGAAGCGAGGCTTCGAAGCGGCGACGAGCGCGTCGAGATCGCGCACGACCTCGGTCACCTCGTGATCGCGGCCGAAGAAGAAGCGCGACTGCTCCGGAGCGAACGCGGCGAGTCCGCGGTAGGGGCGCGCGTTGAAGACGAAGGTGGCGTCGCCGTCGGCCTCGCGGGCGTAGAGCTGGAGGCTCGCCCAGTCGAACGCGGCGCGGCGCGAGAGGGCCGATCGCGCGGCGAGAAAGGCGTCTTCGAGCGAGGCGAGCTCCCGCAACAGGTGGTCGTAGAGGGTGGCGGCGAAGACGCGCGCGCCGTCCCACGAGAGCGGAAAGCGCGACGCGATCACCGCGGGAAAGCCCGCTCGGTGAAGGGTCTGCGCGACGCTGCCGAGCTCGTGGCCGATGGGCCCCGCGTTGCCGCCGTCGCAGGCCGAGACGACCACGAGGCGCACCAGGCCCGCGTAGCGCATGAGGATCTGCTGGAGGCGACTCGGGCTGACGAGGTCTTGCGCGGAAGGGTCGTCGACGCCGTTGAGCACGAGGCCGAACACGCCGTCGTCGCCCGTGCCGCCATGACACAGCACGTGGAGGATCGCGACGGGCTCGCCAGCGGCCTTCGCGCGATCGAGGCACGCGCGGATCGACTCCACGGAGGCGTTCTCGACGACGTCGAGCGCGCGCCCGCCGGCCTCGTCGAAGAGCCCCGCGGCGCTGTCGAGGGAGCGCTCGATGAGCTTGACGTGGCGCGCGGCGTCGACCTTTCCGCCCGCGGCCGACCAGGCGAAGATCACCCTTCCGCGCGCGGTCTGCGAGAGGCCCGGGAGCCTCGGCGTCGCGCGCGTGTCGGGCCACTCGTAGCGCACGAGGAGCTTCGAGAGGAAGCCCACGTGCGTGATGGCACCGACGGAGAGCAGCTCCCACGGGAGGAGGTACACCTCCGCGGCGTTCGAGCGGACCGTGAGCGAGAGGGCGTCGCGGTCACCCCGCTCGACGATCTGGCGCGACGGCTCGGCCCAGCCCGGTACGTCGATGAAGTCCGCGAGCGTTCGCCCGATGCGCGCGGCCTCCTCGCTGACGCCGACCTCGCTGTGATCCCTCAGGGCCTCGAGGCGCTCGATGAGCACGGGCGACCAACGGATCTCGGCGAGGTCGGGACGGCTCTGCCCGCGGCCACGGAGCTGATACTCCGTGTCTCCGTCGGGGAGCTGCACCGAGCTCTCATCGCCGCGCGACGAGCGGGTGAAGTCGAGGATGAAGCGCGCCATCGCGTAGTGGGCTCTCGCGGTCTCTCCCGGTCAGCGGCCCGCGTCGGCGGAGACGTCCATGTCCGAGAGCATCTCCATCGCCTCGGGGGTGCCGTCGTCGTTGCGATCGACGGCCATCGGGATCTCGTGCCCCTCGCCCGTCCACGCGCCGTAGCGGAGGTGCAGGAACGCGCCGCCGGGCTCCACGGTTCCCGTGTGTCCGAAGGTCTGCGTGCCCTGCGCGTTGACCCGCTGCACGACGAGGTCGAACGCGTGCATCTCCGTCGCGGCGCCGAGGAAGTAGAACTCCAACTCCTGTCGCGCGGTGTCGAGCGCGACGCCGATGGTCTCGCCGCCCGCGTGGCCTCGCGTGCGCACGGTGAAGCGCCAGTCGTCGCCCGCGACGGTGGCGCCCACGACCACGGCGGCGCTGTCATCGCGGCCCGTCTGGTACACCATGCCGACGCCCGTGGGCGCGAGCGCGACGTGGTCGCTCTGCCCTGGCGGAAGGTCGATCCCTTCGACGGCGAGGGTGTACCCGGGGCCGAAGAAGCGGGCGTCGAGGGGCTCCATCGCGCTCGGGTCCGTAGACTCGTTGCGAAGCGTGAGTCGCACCGCGGCCCCTTCGTGGAAGGAGAAAACCGGTGCCACGCGGACGCTCCCCGGGTCGATCGAGGTGAGTCGGATCACGCGCCCCTCGGACATCCCCGCATCGTCGCCGCCACGGACGTTGCTGAGCGAGCGCCCCGCGCCGTCGAAGAGGATGGCCCTGAGCGCGCCGGTGGTTCGGCTGAGGTTGCTGCTGACGGAGGAGCCGCGCGCCCCGCGTCCGAGCACGCCGGGCATCGGGAGCGACATGGGGTTCGACGGGGCCCTGAGCTCGTGCCCCGCGCTGTCGGCCGTCGGCGAGCGGAACTCTCCACAGAAGAAGCACCCCGAGGGCTGCGCGAGGCGCGTGTTCACGGTGCGGAGACAGAGCGGGTTGTCCGCGTTGTTGCCGGTGTACTCGCTCGCGGCCGCGTCGGGGTTCTGCGAGGTGCGGTACGTCCACGCGCCCGTCGCGAGGCTCGTGTAGTGAATCCGCCGCGTCTCCCCGGGGAAGTTGTTGTCGTAGATGAGAATGTCGGCCTGATCGGCGCTGCCGTCGGTGCGCTCGACGCCGATGGGGGTGACGGCGTGACCGCCCTCGTACTCGTTGCCGATGAGGGTCCAGATGGCGAGGGTCCACGCCTCGCCCGATCCCGCGCGGAGCGAGCGCTCGAGGCGTTGGAGCGTCTCCGTCGCGGCGGGGCACTCCTCGCGATTGAGGCTGGGAACGACCTGCGTGGCCCACCAGAGCGCGAGCTCCTGTTCGAGCGCGGGCGAGCGGAAGAGCGCGAAGGTGTTCATCGCGTCGCGCTGCAGCGACGAGAGGGGCACGACGTTCTGTTGCAAGAGCGTCGAGAGCACGGCCATCCCCTCGCAGTGCCCGACGCCCATGAGCTCGTTCGTATCGCGCATCCAGGCTGCGGCAACGGGCGTGAGCACGCACCCCGAGGCGGCGCTCGTGGGCTCGCAGACCTCGGGACCGAAGAGCCTGAGCATCTGCGCGGGCGTGAGGTTGTTGGCGATCGCGCTGTTGTCGTAGTTGGCGAACGAGAAGCCGTGGACGCGCGGATCGAACGCGCCGCTCCCGGGCACGCGAGGCGCGTCGATGCTGGCGTCGGAGGCGCCGATGTCGGTGGCGCCGTCGAGCGAGGTGTTGGCGACGATCGAGCGACCGCTGCACCCGACGGAGACGAGCGCGCAGAGCGCGAGTCGAGTGATCTGCATCGCGCGCGAGGGTGGGGCCGTCACGCCAGCGCCGCCCCGAAGCGAGCGCGAGGCGCGCCCGTGGGGGACTGATCTCATTCCCATGAAGTGGGGAAATACCACAGGCCCGCGCAGGGACCGAATCCCGCGTTGGGTGCGTGGGGGTCGCTCGGCACGACGGAGATCCACCGACAGGGCCGCGTCGGTGATGTGGCGTTGTGTTTGGAGCGCGAACCCCAGAAACGACAACGCCCCCTCTAGCGTGAGCCAGAGGAGGCGTTGTTGAGTGGTTGCGGGGGCGCGATGCGCGGGCTGTATACCGAGATCGTCAGGCCGATCGAGGTGCGCATCGCGCGGTGATGCGTGGAGCTCCATCGCATCGCGCGTGTCTGGAGTTCAGCGGCTGCGTGCGGTAGTCGAGGCGCATGCCCGGCCCCGCGCACGAGACCCT
>JBPOHC010001082.1:0-3676 GCA_052035985.1 Myxococcota bacterium
ATCGAGGGGGTGTTCGCGGTGTTGGTGGCGAAGAGGTTCGCGCCGCCGACCGCGTAGAGCGCGCCGGTGAATTGCGACGTCGCCGCCGCCCACACAGCGGCGCCGAGGGGATCGACGCGGACCTTGATCCACGTCGTCGCGCGCGGCGCCGAGGGGCTGTACCCGCGCGGCGTGCCGGGCCACGAACTGCCGCCGCCGGGGTCCATCGTGGTGTTGCCGTTCTCGTCGACTCGGAGCGTGAGGCGCTGCCCTGCGAGCGAGCCTCCGAGAGTGAGCGTGAGGTCTGCGATGATGTCGCCCGCGCCCGCGAGCGTGAACACCGCGCGGAACGTGACCTCCGCGCCGAGCGAGACCGCGGGCCACGAGATCGTGAGTTCGCTCCTGTCGTTGACCGCAGCGCCGATCGCCGTAGTCGCGGTGAACGTCGTCGCCGTCGCGACGCCCGTGACGCCGCCCGTGGCGACGATGCTTCCCGCGGAAAGGTCGGGGTAGACGGGGCCAGCAGCGCCGCCGATCGCCGCGAGGTTCGCCGCCGCGTTGACTGCGAGCGTCGTGGCGATTGCCTGCGACACGACGTCGGTGCCGTCGCCCGCAACGACGTTGCCCGAGGTCTTCGCGGAGACGCGCTCCCACACCGTCGCGCCACGACGCAGGAGGTCGCCGTGCGCCTCGCTCGTGATGGTGAGGTCGGTGACGGTCGGGTTCGGGTACGTGCCGCCGAGGTCGCCGCCCGCGGGACCGGAGGGAGCGCCACCGCCGCCGCCACCGCCCGTCGCTGCACCGCGGACCGCGTAGAGTGAATCGCTCATGGCAGACTCGACGTCCCGTAGAAGTCGCAGTTGACGGTGGCGTCAGTCGCCGTCGCTTGTCCGGTCACGCGGATCGCGTACGTCGCGTTGTTCGCCTGCTCGATGATGAGCGGCGTCGATGACGTGACGGTGGACGTGAGCGCCGAGACGATCACCTCCGCGACGTTCGGGCCGACGCGCTTGTAGACGCGCACCGTGATCTCGTTGTCCGTCTCGACGGAGAGCGCCCACTGACGAACGACCTTCGTGCCGAGTTCGCCCGCGGTGCCCGACGCGAGCGAGAGGAGGTTGACCTCCGCGGCGCTCGTGACCGTGACGGCGGATACGCCGCCTGTGACCGTGCTCATGTTTGGTTCTCCTCGATCTCGATGCTCGCGATGTACAGCGAGCCCGCGGTGGTCTTGCCCTCGAACGTGATCGCCACGATGCGGTCGGTTCCGTCTGTCGGGATGTTGACGTCAGCCCAGTCGCTCCACGCCCATGTGCCAGAAGTGAGTGCTGACGTCGTTGCGGTCTGCGTGCTCGCGGCGCCTACGCTCGTGACCGTGCATCGCGCCGCAGCCGTTCCGCCGCCCGACACTTGGTAGAGGTAGCGCACACGGTGAGGTTCACCCGTCGCGCTGTTCGGGTTGTAGACGACGCGAGGGCGAGCGCGCCACGACCACGGCGTCGTGCCGCTTTCGAGCATCCGCGTGAACGCAGTGAAGGTCGCGCTTGATGTCCCCGGCGCGATGCTCGTGTCGGTTCGCCACGCCGCAGAAAGCAGCGTGTGGTTGCTGCGCACGCCGCCTTCGATGGTCTTCGCGATGCGCTCGTATCCGATGGTCGTCGTCGCCCCCGCGACGACCGGGCTGCCTGGATTCTCAGGGCCCGTCAGCGCGCCGTACGTGTCTGTGTCGTAGACCTGCGAGCGCGGGCACTCCCACCCCTCGATGCGATCAAGCGTCGGGTCGGCGCCGCTACGAGACCAGTCGAACTGAAACGTCCACGACGACCCGGTGAGCGTCGCGGCGATGGCGTCGAGGTCGATGTACCCGAGCGCTCCGAGCGTCGGCAGGTCGAAGAACACGACACGATTCGCGCCGATGGTCGTTCCGTCGAAACCGAGCGGGATATCAGACGACGCTGACGTTACGGTGTTGCCCAACTCGTCGCGGATCGTCGTCGTGACGCTGATCGTGTGGAGCGTCGCGAACGGATCAGGGTCAGGCCAATAGTACCACGCGAGCCACAACTGCTTGATGGACGCGTGCGAGCGCACGTATCCGAAGTGGTACGACGCCGCAGCGCCCGCGCCCATCGACGGACCGACGCGGCGACCGGGGCGCCCGAGCGCGACGATGTTCGCCGCCGAAGCGCGCGTGATCGTGTGACCTCCGCGCACCGTCGCACCTGTGATGCCCTCGGCGTAGAATAGACGCGGGAAGTCCGGGATGAGCGCCTCTGAACTCACGGAACAGGCTCAAGCGTCAGGGTGATCGCAACCACTTGGCACTTCCCCGCAGTCGAGAAGAACGAGCACCAGAACGTACAGGCGTCAATGACGACGGACTCGCCGAGCACGCTCGCGCCGCTCGATCCTCCGTCGCCAAGAGATGGCGTCTCGGCGACGCCTGCGGTCATCTCGTTGATGAGGTTGATAGACACGTCGAGGTCGACCCATGACCCGCCACCACCCGCAATGGTGCCCGCGGCGTAGGTACTGACCTGCGGAGGCCCTGCTCGACCGGGCGACGCGACGAGGATGTACCCCAACTTGTCGGCCCCGACAGGCGGCGGTTCGACGCGCGCGCGCATCGTCACGCGCGGCCACGTCGCGGTCGCCGTCGCAACGCGGTGGATCGCGTGCGTTCCGAGACACGCGCACGCTGGCGCGGGCGAGTAGGATGCGGAGTTGGCGGGCAACCAGTCGAAGTCCGACGGTTGCAGGTTCGTGGTGTTGCCCGTCGGCCCTTGGCGCGAGACGTCGGTGAACCCCGGGATGCTTGCGAGTTGCCGGTACGTCGACTCTTCGCCCAACCAGTTAAGGTCTGACGTCAGCGCGAGTTGAAACGCCCCCGACGTCAACGCGTGGAGGCTCGCGAACTGGTTGGACGTCGACGCGGAACCCGCCGCAACGCGCTTGATGACGCGTCCCACGGTGTCGGCTGGTGCGGTCATGTAACGTCTGCCTCAGTTCTCACGTACAGTAGGGCCATGAGACACATTCTCGCGATCGTTGCAACGCTTCTCGTCGCGTGCGGTGCGGAGTCTGGCGCGTCGCGAGACTACACGGTTTCGGTCTGCCCCGCGAGACCTGCGCCCGGTCAGTCGCCCACGCTCTGCGACCGCGGAGGCGGCGAGGAACCGCGCTTCGTGCCTGTGCCGGAGTGCGTTGCGGAGATCGGGCTCCCGATGCCGAACCCGTGGGCACTCGGATCGACGCACCCTAGCAGCGAGCGGTGCGCGGCGCAGGGCGGGGCCGTGCTGGTCACGTACGACGACGTGCGCGCCGCGCTCTCGCGCTAGGCCGCGAAGACCCTCGCGGGGTGAGTAGCGTCGAGCGCGTTCGTCACGTCTCCAAGGTACGCGTACTTTTCCTGCGTCGCCGCGTTGGCGCCCGCCGAGATGGTCGTCCAGTCGTCATAGAGCACCATCACCTTGAGCGCGCTCGCGGCGAGTGTGGCGAACGTACCCGATGGCGACGGCGTGAGCGAGATGGTTGACCCAGAGATCGCGGAGACGGTGTGTTGCGTCGAGCCCGTCGGGCTCGTGGAGTCGATCTCCATGAGACGCACGAGGTCGCCCACGCGGAACGTCGAGGCGCCTCCGTTGGTGTAGCCCGCGCCCGCGAAGTTGCCGCCGATGGACGCGCCGTCATGCGTCAG
>JBPOHC010000510.1:0-3096 GCA_052035985.1 Myxococcota bacterium
GATCCTACCAGCGCACGGCGTGGCAGTACTCGGCGGCGCTGCGTCACCCTCGCTGGGAGGCATCGCACAGCATGGGCCGCGCGCCACTGAGCAGCGGCTATCCGGCCCTCCACCGGCAGCACTGGCCACGCGTGCTGGCTGCGGCTGACGAGGCCGTGGCGGGCCGGCTGACGCATGGGTGCGATGCGAGGCCCTTGGAGCACTGGGGCGGCCCGCACGTTGACCGCGCATCCATCGCTCGCATGGTGCGGGACGGGATGCGCGAGGCGGTCTGCCCCGGCTACTCCAACAGCTTCCTGACGCGGGGTGCGCCATGAGCCTGACCCCTGGCTACATCCTCACCGACGAGTATGGCGACATGATCGGCCTGACGCTGGCCGAGGTGGGCACCGTGCTAGACGCCCATGAGCGCGGCCCCGCGCCCGACCTGACGATCAAGGGTGCGTGGCCTCGCCTGCACATCCGCTGGGTCGGGAGCGGCGAGGAGTCGGAGATGCTCGTCGCTCACGTAGGCGAGTACTACGGCATTGGCGACACGGTCATCGTCACGCCCGCCGACGTCACCGAGATGCGCGCCGTACTCGCGGCACAGGGGGCAGCGTGACCACCGTCGCAGAGCGAGTGCGCGGCGAGATCATGGCCGCGACAGTCGAGCGCGAGGCACGCAAGGGCTACCCCGGCCGCGCTGCGCTAGAGGCTATGCCCATCCGCGACCTACGCGAGTACGTGGCCGACTGCGCGCGCGACCATGGCGGTCAGTGCGTGATGATCGGGCAGTGCTACACGTCGCCCGCGTGGACGCGCTTCCGGCTGGCTCTTGAGGTGCTGTCAGATCGGGGGATGCGATGACCACCACACTCGCACCCGCCGACGCCACGCAGTGCAGCGTGTGCGAGCGTGATGCCCGCTGCTTGCTGGTCACCATCGCGGACGACCTCGGCGACATGCGCCGATCCGCTCTCACGCTGCGCACGATGACGGCCGCCGTGTGCCGCGCGTGCGTGGACCGCGCTTTCGTGGCTCGCGAGCCCGGCAAGCGCCATCGCTGGCACGCCGTGGACGGCTTCGGAGGTGAGCGATGAGCGCGCACCCACGCGAGGCAGCAGAGGAGCGCATCGTGGCGCAGCTGGCAGAGCGCATGCGCGCCAAGCTGGCGAAGCGGCGGCACCACGGAGACTGGCGCGAGATGGCCGCGAGCACCGTCATGGATGCGCTGCGCGGCGAGGTGGACGAGCTGCGGCTGGCGTTCTTCGGCTGCTGCGACCCGGAAGACATCATCGCTGAGGCTACCGACGTCGCCGCCTACTGCGCCATCTTGATCGACGTGCTGAGCATGGAGTCAGAGCAATGACCGCGCATCAAGACATCCTCCACGGGAACAACCTCGACCTTCTCGCGGCTGTCCGAGACAACTTCGCGCACGCGGTGGTCACCGATCCGCCGTACGGACTATCGAACCCCGATCAGGTGAAGAGCGCGATCGACCGCGTGTCCAAGGTCTTCAGACACCGATCGCTCCCAGATCTCTACGAGTGGGACGCCCAGGCGGAACAAGAGGCCACGCTTCCGGGCGTAAGCGATCGCCGTGCGCCACTGCGCGGGGGTCGTGGGGCCGTCAGGGTAGACCACGGGGTCGGAGTGCCAGAAGGTCCCGTTGACCTCGACCGCGACGCCGCCGACCATGAAGTCGACGCACGCCCCGAAGCGCCCCGTCCGCGGGTCGCGCAAGGCGACCTGCCGATCGAAGGTGACCCCCCGGCGGGCCAGTTCCTCGGCGACTACATCTTCCACCCCGGACACGGCGCGGAAGGTACGCGCGATGTGCTTCGTGGTGGCCTCCCGGAGCTTTTCCTTGGTGGCTTCAGTGTGCTTGTCGTTGCCGCGTTCCCGTCGGGTCTCCCAGGCGTGGGCGTCGCGAAGGGCGCGCGTGGTGGGGTCGACGGGGCGCATGACGTAGGGCTGGACGCAGACCCGCTTGGTCATCCCGGCGGACCTCCCAGCGTAGTGGCAGGGTCGGGAACAGTACTGCGCGCCGTGCTTCGCTTTGACACTGTTGGCGCGCCGCGTGAACTCGGCCCCGCACCAAGCGCAGACGACGAGTGCTACGGCGACACGGCGCGCCCGAGCCTGGTACGAGCACGCTCGGGAGCAAGTCGTCTGGCGACCATGGCGAAGCCGTTTCGGGTCCGCCTGATAGACGGTCTCGCAAACGGGACAGACGCGTTCTTCCATCTCTGGCTCCCTTTCAAGTTGCCGGTTGCTAAGTTACCACGCGGGGGGTTTATGGGCAAGGACTGGGACGCGGCCCTGCCCGATCCCCGGACCTGGTCCGAGTGCCTGCGCGTCCTGCGCCCGGGTGGGCATCTCGTCGCCTTCGGTGCGCCGCGCCTGGTCCACCGGCTGACGTGCCAGATCGAGGACGCGGGTTTCGAGGTGCGGGACCAGCTGCTCTGGGTCTTCGGCTCGGGGTTCCCGAAGTCCCTTGACGTGAGCAAGGCGATCGACGCGGCGGCCGGGGCGGTGCGGGAGGTGGTGGGACGCTACCAGCCACCGAACGGCAAACCCTGGAACCTGGCCAACGACGTGTCAGAGCCTGGGTACAGCGGGGGCTACGACCTTCGGTCGGCGTCTCTGAACATCACCGCCCCCGCCACCGACGCCGCGCGGCAGTGGTCCGGCTGGGGCACCGCGCTCAAGCCCGCGTACGAGCCGATCGTGCTTGCCCGGAAGCCGCTCGACGGCACGGTAGCGCAGACTGTCCAGCGGTGGGGCACGGGGGCGATCAACATCGACGGGTGTCGGGTGGAGACGGATGACGACACCACGCGCACTTGCAACGGCGTCGGCGAGTCGTCCAGCTACGACATGGCGCAGGGAGGGCATCGCACGAACGGAGGACACGCCGCCGGCCGCTGGCCCGCGCCCTTGATCCTGGACGAGGCCGCCGGGGCGATGCTGGACGCGCAGAGCGGGGTGCGGGCGTCGCCCGCCACGTACTCGCGAAGCACGCGCGCAGAAGGTGAGTGGCTGCACGCGAAAGAAGCAGGTACCACGCAAATAGGGTACGGCGACTCCGGCGGCGCGTCCCGGTTCTTC
>JBPOHC010000199.1:0-1647 GCA_052035985.1 Myxococcota bacterium
GCGACGCTGCCCGCGACGAGAGAGCAACGGCCCGTCGATCCGACGCCGGGTCCCATCGCGGTCGTGAAGGTGCCCGACGAGCCCGTCGCGACGGCTGCGGCCTCGCCGAGGGCGAAGCGCTCGCTCGGTACGGTCACTGCCGTGGGCGCGACGCTGATCGTCGGCATCGGCGCGGGGAGCGTCGGCACCGGAGCGCTGCTCCGTCACGGCGCGACGACGAGCTCTGCGCCGAGTGCGGTCGCTGTCGCGCGTGTCGTGGCCACAGTTCCCGAAGCGAGGGAGGTGATCGATGCGGGGGCTCCCGCTGCGGCGCGTCCTGCGGCGCCCACCAGCGCACCGGTGCAACCGCCGCAACCGCCGCAGGTGCCGCAGCTCGCGATCGTGACGGCGTCCGCCGATCCGTGGGGCACGCTGAGCATCGACGGGCAGCACAGCACCGATGGCTGGGCGACGTGGCGCGTGCCTCCCGGGAGGCATCGCATCACCGCGCGACGGCTGGGTGAGACCGTCTCGTGCGTCGTCGATGTGCGGCCCGGTGAGCGACAGCATCGAATCATGCGGTTCCCCGGCGCGGGACAGTGAGGCGCTTCGACGCGAAGATCGCGTCACCTTCGAGGACCTACGCGAGGTGGTCGGTGCGGTCGACCGCGCGGAGAGCGCCTCGCGTAGTGAGTATTCGGTGAGTGACGCGGAGGGCGTCACCCCCCAGAGCCTTGAGGTCCCGGAGCCCCCCGCGGAGCGCCTCTCAGACCGTCGCCCGCACGAAGTGTGGACCGCCGCGCGCAGCAGAGCGCCACAGAGGCAGGGACCCGCGCGCGCAGCCACGCGCAGCCGCATCGCGGCGAGCATGGCGAGCACGGGGGAAGGCCGACGTGGTGCGGCGCGAGCACGGCGGTAGATTGGGCACGCGACGGGCGGAGCGAACGAGGAGTGTCGCAAGCGGCCAGCGGAGGGAGAGGCGTTTCCGACGCGCGAAGACGCGAGGCACTCGTGCTCCGCTGTCGATGCGAGGCGGGTTCCGCGGCGTTGGATGAGGCGCGCGGGGACGGCACTGAATTCCGTCGGTCTGACGATCGAGATTGCCGCGTCGAGCATCTCGCGCCGATATCTCCGCGATGCCCTACCAGGAAACTCCTTCGTCGGGCGCCACCGCGCGCGCAACGATCGTGACGCAAGCGGGGGCGTTCGCCGGGACGCCTCCGCGGCACACCTCGACAGACGCGTCGTATACTTCGACGTCGTCGGCGATCACCACGACGAGCCGTCGGTCCGCGAGCGCGCTCTCGGGCGTCAGCGACGAGCCCAGGAGGAGCTCGTCGAGGGAGAACCGCAGACGACCGCGCCGCTCGATGCAGCAGCCGTTCACGGCGTCGAGGAAGGTCATGTTTCGTTGCGAGATGTCCTCGAGGATCATCGTAGGCACGCGGAAGCGAGGCCACGTCGTGCCCGAGAGGATCCCGTCGACCCAGATGCCCTCGGTGCCCTGCACCTGGTCGGGCAGCACCCGAAGTCTGACGTCGAGGTTCAGCACCGCCGACCGGATCGCGTGTCCGACCGCGCGCACGTCTGCGAGTTCGAAGCGAAGCGGGACCTGATAGCCGTTGATCCCGCGGTCGTAGCGGAACGTCGCGCCGATGGCCGTGACGG
>JBPOHC010000801.1:0-1759 GCA_052035985.1 Myxococcota bacterium
CAGCCGCACGGGGGCGTTGCGCATCGCGGGGAGCTGTCGTTCGACCTCCGAGAGCGCGAGCTCCGCGAGCGAGGGCGACCCGCACACCACGACAAGGAGGTGAAAGCGCGTCGAGAGGCGAAGCGCCCGGAGCAGGGCAGACACCCCCTGTTCCACCCCAGGCGAAGCGCTCACACGAGCTCCTCCATCCTTGCGATCCACGGGTGCAGGTCCCACCACCACACGCTGTTCTTGTAGAAGAGCACCATGTTCATGTCGAGGAGGTTCGCGGCGAGCGCCTGCTGCTCCTCGCCGATCGGCGCGAGCTTGTGGGTGCGGCGCACGTCGCGAAGGATCTCGAAGGCCTTCGGCCCCTCGAAGCGCAAGGTCAAGACCATCGGCTGCTGAAGTGCGGTGAGCACCGTCACGAAGGTCTCCTGGTCGACTGAAGGCACGACGCCCGGTCGCGCCGCGCGCACCATCGCCTGGAGCATCAGCACGAGGTTGCGAGGGTATCCCCCCGACGAGCGGATCAGGTCCATCACGCGCGCGTCGACGAGGTCGTCACCGAAGAGCGAAGCCAGCTTGGGCGTCGCGATGCGCCGGATGATGAACTCCCGAAGCGCGGCGTAGCCGGGCGCGTACATCGGCGCGTCGCGATCGAAGGCGGTGCTGAGCTTCACCATCGGAAAGAAGTGCTCGTCGAGCTTGCCCATGCGGAGCAGCACGCTCGGCGGCACCGTGTACAGCGTAGGCACCGGGAGGTTGAGCTCCGTACCTGAGAAGAGCGTCAGGGCGGTGTCCATCACCTTGCGATTCTCTTCGCCCACCCCCTTGATGTGCTCCAGGGAGTCGACGATCACGACCACGCCCGCGCGCTTCGCCTCGATCACGCGTCGGTGGATCGATCGGAACGCCTCGCGGACGCGCGCGAGGAAGGCCGTGGGGTTCTCGTCCACGATCTTCCGCGCGTACCGGCGGAGCGGAGAGGCGCGCTTGAACTCCGCGATGACCTTCTGGGGAGGTGCGCGCATCTGCGCGTCGAGGTGGTCTGGCGTGCGCTCCGGGTCGAGAGAGCAGAGCCAGCGCCACGTTTCCTCGAAGGTCTCCCAGGTGTCGCTCGGGTCGACGCGCGCCCTCACCTCGCGCTCCACTTCGTAGAGCAACGCGAGGAACACGTCCGCGAAATGGAGCGGCGCGAGGAGGTCGAGGAACCTGTCGGCGCTGACGACCACGACGACGCGCCCCCTGCCGCGCAGCACCTCGGCGAGGCGCCGCAGCTCGGTGCTCTTGCCGCTGCCCACGAGCCCCGAGAAGAGGACCCGCTTGATGTTCCCGTCCTCATCTTCGCGCGCCCAGAGCAGGTCACGAACGAGGGCGTCGAGCCAACGTCCGCCGCGCACCGAGTCCGCCGCGTCGAGGTCACAGTTGCGAGCGTCGTGTGGCTCCAGCGGCTCCCCCGGATCGCAGCGCTGATACAGATCGATCAACTGCGCTTCATCGAGCGGGAGCGTCGTCATGGTCGAGGCATACAACAGCGGTCGAGACGCGCGCAATCAGCCCGCCGAAACCGCCGATGGCGCCCCCCGCGATGCGCGCTCCGACCGTCGCGACCCGACAGGTCACCCCCCGCGACACGCGCTCCGCCTGTCGAGACCCGAGGGGTCACTCCCCGCGACGCGCGCTCCGTCCGTCGAGACCCGACAGGTCACTCCCCGCGATGCGCGCTCCGTCCGTCGAGCCCCTCAAGGTTTCTGACCCCGATGCCGATACGCATTGG
>JBPOHC010001142.1:0-2040 GCA_052035985.1 Myxococcota bacterium
CCTCCGTACTGGCACGTGTGACGGCGGAGCAGAAACTGCGGGTGGTGAAGGTGCTTCGGGCTCGCGGTGAGGTAGTGGCGATGACCGGGGATGGGGTCAACGATGCGCCTGCGCTCCGAGCCGCGCACATCGGCGTCGCGATGGGGCGCGGGGGCACCGAGGTGGCGCGTCAAGCCGCCGCACTCGTGCTCACGGACGACCGCTTTGGCACGCTGGTCGAGGCGATCCGCGAGGGGCGCGCGATCTACCGCAACCTCCAGAAGTTCATCGTGTACCTGCTGTCGTCGAACGTCGGGCTCGCGCTCGCCGTGTTCGCGGTCGCCCTCCAGGGTACTTGGCTTCCGCTCACGCCATTGATGATCCTGTGCATCAACTTCGTGACCAACGGACCGCCGGCGCTGGCGCTGGGCCTCGACCCGCCCATGTCGGATCAGATGCGCGAGCCGCCGCGCGACCCGAGGCGCGGGCTGCTCGGCACGCGCGAGGCGCTCGGAATCGCGTACAGCGGGCTCGCCATGGGCGCGCTCGCCGTCGCGATGTACCTCGCGCCGGGCGACCACACCGACGGCGGCCGATCGCTCGCGTTCGCCGTGCTCGGCGTGTCGCCGCTCGCTCACGTCTGGAACTGCCGATCGCCGACGGAGAGCGTCGCATCGTTGCGACCGGCGTTCCCTCGGGCGATCGTGCTCGCCGTGGCGGTCTCGGGGCTGGTGCACCTCGGCGCGGTGCTCATCGCCCCGCTGCGCGTCTTCTACGGCGCGCACGCGCTGTCGCCGACCGGCTGGCTCGAGGTCGTCGCCGCGTCCCTCTTGATCGTCCCGTGGGTCGAACTCGCGAAGGCGGCGCTACGTCGCCGTGAGGGCGCGAGGCGTTGATCCTACGGCCATCAACGCACGGACGCGGGCCGCGTCGTCGTCATGACTCCTCGCGAGTTGAGGAGGGAGGATCGCCGTCTGACGGATACGACGTTGCGAGCGCTTGCGACCCGCGAGGGCGCGTCGCCACGTCTCGCCATCGAGGAATCGCCCCTGTGACTCAAACGACCACAGATGCACCCGCCATGCGCTCGGGTTATATCGCCCACCGACCGTGACGAAACCTCCCATGATCGCTCGCCCGCGCCGTTTCCTCCTGTCTCCGAACCTCTGCGCGCTGCCGCGCGCGGTCGTGGCAGGACTGCTCACGGCTCTGCTGGTGTTCTTCGCTGCACTGGGCGGGACGCGATATTTCTTCTGCGTGCCGATGGAGCGGGCGCAGCTCACGTGCTGTTGCCCCAAGAGCCCCGTGCACGAGGTCGGGCCCGTGGGCCGCGATGCGCGGGCTGTCGCTGAGATCTCGGCGACCTGCTGCGAGGGCCGTCGCGTGTCGCCGCTGCCGCCGACGATCGGCGCACCGCTCGCCGATGTGGGCGTGCCGGCGCCCGTGCTCGTCGCCTTCCTCCCCCTTCTGCTCCACCTCGTGGAGCCTGAGGCGCCCGACGGCACGATCACCTTCACGAGAGAAGGCCGGGCCCGCGCCGGCCCCGAGCCGCCCGTCTACGCTCGCTGCTGCTCGTATCTGATCTGAGCCTCGCGGCCTTCGAGGGGATGCGCGCGCTCCCGCGACCACTCGCGGAGTCGTTGCGCGTGATTCGCCGTGGCGCCGCCGTGCAAGACCGGCGCGTCTCAACCGCGCGAGGCGACAGGCATATGGTGCGAAGGCTCTCATGGATCGTAGCGGCTTCGGCCGCGAGTTGCGTCGCGGGTTCGACGCAGCGGCTGGCGGATGAAACGCTTCGAATGCCGTCTGTCCAGGCGGCCGCCGCGTCCCGTGAGGCGTCGCGAGAGGAGGAGGCGTCGCTCGAAGCTCCCGTGACGCGCGAGCGCGTGCTGGCGCTGGTCGTCGCGCGCGACCCGGGGTTGACAGCGCGGGCGCGGCGCGCGCGCGCGATGCGCCACGCGGCACCCGCCGAGGGGTCGCACCCGCCGCCCGAGCTCGACACGCAGGTCTGGAACCTCCCGCTCGAGCGCCCCAAAGCGCTCGGTGAGGCGAGCATGTACA
>JBPOHC010000865.1:0-24501 GCA_052035985.1 Myxococcota bacterium
GACGAAGGGTCGCCGGGCACGTCGAGGTCGAGCGGAGGGAGCACGCCGCTCCAGCCCGCGGGGTCGAGGCGCACCGCGCTCCCCATCGTGTCGAGCGGAACGCCCATCGCGAGGAGCATGCGCTCGGTGTGATCGCGCGAGACGTGGGGCTCGCGCAGCGACGTCGCGCCGTCGGCCCACAGCCCCGAGAGGAGCAGCGCCGACTTCACCTGCGCGCTCGCCACGGGGAGCTCGTACTCGAGTTCGAAGAGCCGCTTGCCACCGTCGAGCGCGGAGATCTCGAGCGGCGGCACCTCGTCGCGTCGCGCGGCGTCGATGGCCCCCTCGACGCGCGCGCCACGGCCCCGCAGCGGACGCGTCACGCGACCCATGGGCCTGCGCGAGAGCGACGCGTCACCGACGAGGCGCGAGGCGAAATCCTGCGCGACGAGCACGCCCGCCATGAGGCGCATGGTCGTGCCCGAGTTGCCGCAGTCGAGGTCTCCCTTCGGCGCGCGAAGGCCCGCGAGGCCGACGCCGTCGACGGTGAGCGCGCCGTCGAGGTCGGTCATCGCGACGCCCATCGCCGCGAGGGCCGCGCGCGTTCGGTGGTTGTCGTCGCCGCCCGAGAGGTTGCGCAGCGTCGAGCGCCCGCTCGCGAGCGCCGAGAAGATGAGCGCCCGATGCCCGATGGACTTGTCACCCGGGAGGTCGAAGGCCCCGCGGAGCGGCTTCTCTGCGGGCTTCACGCGCCAACGTTGGGTGCTCATCGCGGCGAAGCAATACACCGCGGCCGGAGAACGCGTCTACCCGATGGTCACGGTCGTGACCGTTGGAGGCTCCGCGCGGCCGTGTTGCAATCACCGACCATGATCGACGCCGACGAGTCCTTCGAGCTCAGGGGGCAGATCTCAGCGGCGGCGCTCGCCGCGCTGCGCACCGAGGGGCGCTTTCGATCGCTCTCGGAGCGGGTGCTCATGCCCGCGCGACCGGGGCTCCGAGAGGCGCGTCAGGCCGTGGCCGACGTGCTCTTCGGCCTCGCGCCCGACCGCGTGAAGCGCTTCGAAGCGCGCGGGGTGATGTACTTCGACCTCGGCTCCCCCGACGTGCAGTCGAGCGCCACGCGCGAGCTCTGGGAGACCGCGTGCGACAGGCTCGCGCTCTCGTGGGCCACCGACGAGGGACGGCGCTTCCTCGATCGCCCCGTGCGCACGTGGCGGTCGCGTGACGGAGAGCGCGTGACGGTCCATCGACAGGGCACGGGCGGCGCCGTCGAGACGCGCTCGCTGCGCGAAGACGACCTCCTCGACAGCGACGATCCGGGGGCGCTCGTGCGCGAGCTCGCCGCGGGGCCGATGCTGCTCGACTGTCCGCCCACGCTGAGCGCGGTCGTGTCGCTCACGTCGGCGCACGAGGCCGTGACGCGCGCCGAGTCCCTCGCGTGGGAGGCCGTCCACGGCGCGACGCGGGGCACGCGCCCGCCGCCCGTGATCGTGTGGCGCTTCGAAGATCGCGCGCGGCTCCTCGCGACGCGCGCCTCCGAGATCGCCGTGCTCCGCCGCGGCGTCGACGCGATGGAACTCTGGGCCGAGCGCACCGGCGCGTGGCGGCGCTTTCACCCCTCGGTGCCCGACCCCTTCGAAGCCGTGCTCGCCATCTACGAGACGGGGATGCTCCTCGACGCCATCACGCCCGAGTGGATCTCGCTCGTGTGCCCCCTCACCGGCTGATCACGCCGCGCAGCGGAGACTCTGGTAGCTTCGCGCGCAATGGGCCTCCTCTCACGCCTCGGATCGTCACTCGCGAAGCGCGCCGCAGCGTCGTCGGCCAACGTGCTCGAGCTCGCGCGCTTCGGCCGCCTCGGCCAGCCCTACAGCGCGCCCTACGAGGTCGTCGACCAGGGTCCGCACCACCGCCTCCGACGCTACGCGACCTGCGAGGTCGAGCGCGCCCCCGTCGCGCTGCTCGTGCCGCCGCTCATGGTCACCAGCCAGGTCTATGACATCGAGGAGGGCCTCAGCGCGGTGCTCGCCCTCGGCGCCGCGGGCGTGCGCGCCTACGTGGTCGACTTCGGCGCCCCGGAGCGCGAGTCTGGCGGCCTCGAGCGCACGCTCGACGACCACGTGCTCGCGACGGCGCGCTGCATCGAGCGCGTGCGCGAGCTCGAAGGCCGCGACGCGCACCTCGTGGGCTACTCGCAGGGAGGGATGTTCGCGTACCAGGCCGCGGCCTTCGTGCGCTCCGCGGGCGTCGCGTCGGTGGTCACCTTCGGCAGCCCCGTCGACATGCACAAGAGCCTCCCCGCGGTGCACAGCGACGCGCTCGGGGCGCTGATCCGCGCCGTCGAACCAGCAGTCGACGCCGTGGCAGAGCGCATCGAGGCGCTCCCCGGCGCGCTCACCGCGACGGGCTTCAAGCTCCTCTCGACGCGCAAGGAGATCGAGCAGCGCGTGGAGTTCGTGCGCAACCTCCACGACCGCGGGGCGCTCGTGCGACGCGAGGCCCGTCGGCGCTTTCTCGGCGGAGAGGGCTTCGTCGCGTGGCCGGGCCCTGCGTTCCGCGAGTTCGTCGATCAGTTCGTGGTGCACAACCGCATGCTCTCGGGCGGCTTCGTGCTCGACGGACGCGCGGCCTCCCTCGCCGACATCACCTGCCCCATCCTCGCGTTCGTGGGCGCGAACGACGAGCTCGCGCGCCCCGCCGCGGTGCGTGCGATCGTGAAGGCCGCGCCCGCGGCGCAGGTCTCGTTCGTCACCGTCGACGCGGGTCACTTCGGCCTCGTCGTGGGCTCGCGCGCGATGAGCCTCTCGTGGCCCACCGTCGCGGGTTGGATACACCACCTCGACGACGGCGCGGCGCTCCCTCCCGCGCTGCGCGCTCCGGCGCCGCCGACGGACCAGGAGCCCGAGGGGGCGGGCTTCTCCTTCGCGCCCAACGTCGAGCTCTTCGTCGACGCGCTCACCGACTCGGCGAAGCAGGTGTGGCGCCTCGCGGGCGACGTCGCGGCGAGCGCCTCCGACGCGTACGAGGGCGTGCGCTATCAAGAGCCTCGCCTCCGTCGCCTCGCGATGATGACCCCCGACACGCGCACGAGCCCCGCCCTGGCCCTCACCGAGCGCGCGAAGGCCGACCCCGCGGCGACGTTCTTCCTCTGGCGCGGAAGGGCTTTCACGAACGAAGAGGCCGACCGACGCGTGACCGCCGTGGTGCGCGGACTGTGGTCCGTGGGCGTGCGTCCCGGCGATCGCGTGGGCGTGGTGATGGGCGCGCGCCCGAGCTGCCTCACGATGGTCACCGCCCTCAGCCGACTCGGCGCCGTGGCCGTGCTCGCGCCGCCCGACGCGCCGCCCGCCGCGCTCCGCGACGCGTTCGAACGCGCGGACGTGAGCGCGGTGGCGACGGACCCCGACCACGCGAGCCTCGCGCGACAGAGCGCCGACATGCCCGTCTTCGCGCTCGGCGGCGCCACCGAGCGACGCGCGCTCACCGACGGCGTCATCGACATGGAGCGCATCGACCCCTCGACGGTGAAGCTCCCATGGGACCTCGCGCTCGACGCGGGCGTCGCGCGTGATCTCTGCGTGATCCTCTTGCGCCCCGGCGAGTCGGGCGCGCTGCGTGTCGTCCCCGTGACCAACCACCGCTGGGCGCTCTCGGCGCTCGGCGCGGCGGCCGCGTGCACGCTCAAGCCCGACGACACGGTCTACTGCTGCATCCCGCTGCATCACCCCGCGGGGGTGATCGTCAGCGTCGGGTCGGCGCTCGTGGGCGGCGCGCGCCTCGCGCTCGCGGAGGGCTTCGAAGTCGAGCGCTTCTGGCCCGAGGTGCGGCGCTACGGGGTCACGGTGGTGTTCTACGCGGGCGAGATGCTGCGACCGCTCGTGCACGCGCCGCCCACGCGCGGAGACCGCACCCACCCGCTGCGCCTCTTCGCCGGGAGCGGGATGCGAAAGGACCTCTGGGAGAAGCTCCACGAGCGCTTCGGCGCGGGGCTCATGGAGTTCTACGCGTCGACGTCGCAGCGGGTCATCATGGCGAACGCGTCGGGCGAGAAGGCCGGCGCGCTCGGTCGACGACTCCCCGGCAGCGTCGAGACCTCCGTGGTGCGCGTCGACCTCGCGCGCGGAGAGATCGTGAGAGACGAGCGCGGACGCGTGGTGCGCGCGGGCGTCGACGAGCCCGGCGTGCTCATCGCGCGGCTCGACCCCGACGACGCGGCGGAGCACGCGGTGTGCGACGCCTTCGTGCCGGGCGATCGCTGGTACGCGACGGGCGACGTGGTGCGCATCGACCTCGACGGAGACTGCTGGTACGTCGACTCGCTCCACGGCTTCGCGGCGACGCCCGCGGGCGCCGTGTCGACGAGGGCCATCGAAGACGCGCTCTACACGCTGCCCGAGGTGGAGCTCGCCGCGGCCTGGGTCGACGGAGGTGTCGTGCGCGCGGCCGTGGCCGCGGGTGGCGGCGTCGCCCGGTCGCGCATCAACGAAGCGCTCGCGGCCGTGAGAGAGGCCGCGAGGCCCGCGGAGGTCGCGGTGCGCGCGACGCTTCCGTTGACCGAAGGGTTTCGCCCCGACAAAGCGAGTCTTCACGGAGACGCATCAGGCTGAACCCGTACGAACGCTGCGCGGGACGCGTGCCGCGCCTCTTAAAATTGCCGCGCGTCTCGTTTCTGCGTGGGTTCTCTCCACGCCAGGCGGCGCGATTGGGGCCTAGTCTCCGCGCGCGCCCACCCGTCACGATGAGCGCGCGAGAGACACGCCCATGATCGACCCCGCGGCGACCATCCCCGACAACCACTTCACCGAGACGCCTTTCGAACTACCCCCCGACGAGCGCGGCTCGCTCTACAACATCAACCAGATCGTGCAGGCCGACGACCTCTCGGTGGTCTTTCAGCCCATCGTGCACATCGACACGCTGCGCGTGTTCGCCTACGAGGCCCTCACGCGCTGTCGTCTGAAGGAGTACGCCAACCCGGTGGCGCTCTTCGAACGCGCCTCCGCCGAGCACTGCGTGGGGCGCCTGGGGCGCATGGTCCGCGAGGTCGCGCTGCCGCTCTGCGCCGGTCGCGCGGTCTTTCTCAACGTGCACCCCGCGGAGCTCGACGCGCGGTGGCTCGTGCGCCCCGACGACCCGATGTACTTCCACGACCACGACGTGTACCTCGAGATCACCGAGGCCGTGCCCTTCGCGCAGTTCGACCTGTGCCGCGAGGTGCTGAGAGAGGTGCGCTCGCGCGGCAACATCTCGCTCGTCGTCGACGACCTCGGCGCGGGCTACTCGAACCTCAAGCACATCGTCGACCTCGAGCCCAAGCTCGTGAAGCTCGACCGCGGCCTCGTGGCCGACGTCACCCTCGGCTCGCGCCAGCAGCGCCTCATCACCAACGTCGTGCGCCTCTGCGAAGACATGGGCGCACAGGTCGTGGCCGAGGGGATCGAGACCGTCGACGAGTGGCGCGCGCTGCGAGACACGGGCGTCCACTTCGCGCAGGGCTACCTCTTCGCGCGGCCGGGATACCCGCTGCCGCCCGTGAGCATCCCCCCCGAGTTCGAAGACCTCCAGCGCAGCATCAGGCCGCCGCGCAAGCCCTGACGGCGCGCGCTTCGCTGCGACAGACGCGATCCTTCGCCCCCTGACAAGATCGAATTGATTCGAGGTCGCGCTCGCCCGACGGCCCCGCGCGCAATAGGCGCGAGAAGCGCGGAGTTTCGGGGCTCGTCGAATTGTTTCGACCCGCGCGCGGATTGCTCGCCCCGCGTCGCGCCCGCACCATCGCGGAAATGAAACGAGCCTCGCTCCGACTCTCGCTCCTCGCGCTCCCCGTCGCGTTGATCGCCTCGTGCGGTGGCGACAACGCGACCCCTCCGTCGAGCGTGACGCGCGCGTTCGGGACGCTCACGCCCCGTGGCCCCCAGGTGTCGGGCGTGCGCCGCGGCACGATCTCTGTCGGCGGTCACATGGGCGCGGCCTACGACGTCTCGGGCGACGGGATGCCCGACGAGATCGACATCGACGGCGACGGCGTCTCCGACGGCGAAGACATCGACGGCGACGGGGTCATCACCGTGTGGTCAGACCTCCAGACCGGACGCGCCACGGACACACACCCCGAGCAGTCGCTCCCGGCCACCGACCCCGATTTCATCACCGCCCTCGACCCTTCGAACACCCCGAGGAACTCCGCCGCGGGAGGCTCCGTGAGCGAGCCCGCGACGCTCGCGCCCTCGATGGGCCCCGACCGCCTCCGCGCGATCAGCCAGGGCCAGCAGGGGGCCTGTACGGCCTTCTCCGTCGCCGCCGTCGCGACGCTGGTGCGACACCGCCGCGAGGCCGCCGCGACGCCCTCCCTCGACGCCAACACCCTCTGGGCCTCGCCGTCGTGGATCTACGCCCGCGCCCTCCGCGACGGGATGGGCATGTGCAACGGCGGAACGACCGCGGGCAACGCGCTCAACAACCTGGTGCTCACCGGCGCCGCGACGATGACCGAGCAGCCCTTCCGCTCGGCCTCGATGCCCACGCTCTGCGAGGCCCTGACGCCCGACCCCGCCGCCGCGCCGCACCTCTACCGCATCGGGTCGCACACGCGCGTCGCCAACGGCCCGACCTTCCGCGCGCAGGTGAAAGAGGCCCTCGCCGCGGGGCTCCCGGTGACCTTCGGCGTGAGCCTCCCGACGGGCTTCATGGACTTCCGCGCCACCGTGGCCGGCGTCGACGTGACGCGCCCCTTCCGCGGCAACGGGACCTGCACCGACTCGTCGCACTGCGGCGGCCACCAGATGGTCTTCGTCGGCTACGACGACGCGCGCTCGGCCTACCGCGTGCTCAACTCCTGGGGCACCGACTGGGGCGACAACGGCTACCTCTGGTGGGACTACGCCTCCCTCGAGGCCCTCGGCGACCTCGACGCCAACGTGGTCATTCCCATCCCCCACGCGCCCGCGCCGCTCGCTCCGCCCAACCTCGCGGGCCTCACCATGACGCAGCCCGCGGGCTCGCAGGTCATCCTCACGCGTCAGCCCGGGTCCATGGGCGGCGCCGCGACGTGGCGCATGATCGTCCGCGTCGAGTTCAGCGAGCCCGTGCGCGTGACCTCCATCACCCCGACCTTCGACAGCACGGTCTTCACCAACGAGGTCAACGTCGCCATCTCGTACGGCGACCTCTCGTTCTCTCTCCCCGGCGACGCGATGCCCGCGATGGGCACCATGATCCCCGTGACCGTCAGTGGCGCATTGCGCGACGGCTCGTCTTTTACGAAGATGCTCACGCTCTCCACCCCCGCGCCGCGCATGGGGTCATAGCGACAACGCGGCGCGCACACCACTTTCTCAAGGCTCCGAGGCGACTCGGAGCGAAGGACATCCCAACCCGTGACCAGACACATCTCTTCTCTTCTCGTGAGCGAGTTCGACCCGCGGCGCCGCGCCTCTTCGATGCCCGCGCGCATCCTCGGCGCGCTCGTGTTCGCGGGCCTCGCGGCCTGCGGCGACTCGTCGCCCGTGGTCGCCCCCGCCGACGTGACGCAGCCGACGGACACGCCCGCCGCGGACGCTTCGACCGACGCCAAGCCCTCCGACGTGACGCAGCCGACGGACAAGCCCGCGACGGACGTCCCGCCCGCCGACGTGACCCCGCCCGCCGACGTCCCGCCCGCCGATGCGACGCCCACCGACGCGCCCACCGGGATGGGCGGCGACTGGGGATTTCGCCCCATGCCCGACGGCTTCATGTTCGAGAACTACGGCAACCCCGCGGGGACGACGAACCTCACGCCCGTCGAGGTGCGTCGCCTCTTCGGCCCGCAGGTCTGCCAGGGCGCCGCTGCGACGGGCACCTGCACGCTCACCCCGCAGGCCCGTCAGTGGATGGAGCAGCAGAACGCGGGCATGAACGGCGGCCACTGCGAGGGCATGGCCGTCGTCGCGTCGCTCCTCTACACCGGCGCGCTGATGTCGTCGGCCTTCGGCGGCGCGTCGACCTACGGGCTCTCGATGCCCATGAACGACGCCCTCCAGCGCGAGGTCGCGCTGTGGTTCGTCACGCAGGCCACGCTCCCCAACGAGCAGCGAGACCAGACCCCGCGCGACGTCGTCGAGCAGCTCGAGCGCGATTTCGCGGGCGGACGCGCCTTCCGCGGCCATGTGCTCGGGCTCTACACCAGCCCCGGCCGGGGCCACGGCCACGCCATCACGCCCTACGCGGTGCGGCGCCCGACGCCCACCACGGCGGAGATCCTCGCGTACGACAACAACTACCCCAACCAGGAGAAGATCGTCGCCGTCGACCTCACGGCGAACACCTTCCGCTACGTGACCACCACGAACCCGGCGGAGTCGCCGCAGACCTACGCGGGCGACGCCATGACGCGCACGCTCAACCTCGCCCCCATCGGCCCGAGGCTCGCGCTCCCGCACGTCTGCACCTTCTGTGGCGACGCCGAGATGATGACCGGCACCGCCATGCGCGGGTCGGTGCAGGTCGCGCTCACGGGCGAGGGTGACATCGACATCGCCAACGCCGCAGGGCAGCACACGGGCACCGGCGCGGGCGGCGCGATCCTGAACAACATCCCCGGGTCGACCTTCGCGAGCGTCCGTTCGGGCCGCGACGGCGACAACCCCGAGCCCGTCTACACCGTGCCCCGCGAGGGCACCCTCACGATCAACCTCGACGGCTCGCGCCTCTCCGCCGCCGCGATGGACTCCGACCTGCTCATCACCGGGCAGGGCTTCTCGCTCAGCGTCGAGAACGTCAACCTCGACCCGATGCAGCGCGACACGATCACCTTCCGCACCGACGCGCCCGACATCGCCTACCGGGCGTCGGGCAGCGAGACGCCCACGCTCGTGCTCGCCTTTCAGCGGCCCGGCGCGGACTACCTCGTCGAGCTCCGCTCGAGCGCGTTCACCACGGGCCAGGTGCTCCGCCTCGCGGTCAACTTCACCACGCAGACCGTCCGCGTGAGCTTCGACGGGAGCACCTCGGCGCCCGCCTTCGAGTACTACATGGAACGCGTCACCGACGCGGGCGCGGTGACCACCTTCCGCCACGCGGGCGTCGCGTCGACGGCCTCGTCGGTGCTCAACTTCTCGTACGCCACCTGGACGGGCGACGGCATGCCCCTCAGCGTCGCCGTCGACACCAACGGCGACGGCACCACCGACCGCACCGACATGCTCAGCGACGAGCCCTGATCGCACCGCCTCCCGAGCGCCCCGCGCTCCACCCCCTCCCCTCTGAAATGTGCGGGGCGCGCCCCACGCCGCGAATGTACAGTTGACACGCGGCGCGGGGCCGCGCTTCTGTCGCAATCGTTGCTGACCGCGCAAAAAGGGGCTTCGTTCGCCGCGTTCGAAACCGTCGCAGACGCGCAGAGCCGGATGCTCACGCGAACGATCTGCCTGGCGGGCGCGGTGATGACCGTGGCGCTCGCCCCCTACGACCTCGCGCTCGCGGGCGAGGACCCTCGCGCTGCGAAGACCCTCGCCGCGATGCGCGTCGCGCTCCTCGCGATCTACGGCTTGTACTTCGTGCTCTACCAGCTCGGCGCGCGGTGGGGGCTCGGGGTGCGGGCGCTGCAGGTCCCGGCGCTGCTCGCCAACGTGGTGTTCGGCTACGCGGTGGGCGCGCTCGCGCACAACGACAACTACTGGCTCACGACGCTCTACATGGCGCCGGTGATGTGCGGCGTGGTGCTCATGCGCCTGCCCGCGCGGCTGCTCAACGCGGGGCTCTTCACGCTCACGCCCCTCGCGGGCTTCGCGCTGCGCTTCGACGGCGCGCTCTCCGAGGCCCACGTCGCGCACGCGCTCGGCCTCTTCGTCATGGCCGCGGCCTTCGGCGTCTACGCGGGGAACTCGTTCTACACCCTCTTTCGCGAGGCCTTCGACCTGCGCCGCGCGCTCGACGAGAAGCGCGCCGAGCTCGCCGACGCGAACGGGCACCTCGAGGCCCGCGTCGAGGCGCAGACCCGCGACCTCAGGCGCCTCGCGACGCGCCTCGACGACGCGCTCGAGACCGAGCGCAGGCGGCTCGCGCGAGAGCTCCACGACGACCTCGGACAGGAGCTCACCGCGATGCGCCTCGAGGTCGAGGCCCTCCGCGCCGTCGCGCGCGATGAGGGCGTCGCGGCGCGCGTCGCCAGGGTGGCCGCATCGATCGAGCGGTCGCACGCCAGCGTGCGGCTCATCCTCGACTCGCTGCGCCCGCGCATCCTCGACGAGGAGGGCGTCGAGGCCTCGGTGCACTGGCTGGCGAGGCAGTTCCGCGAGCGGACGGCGGCCGCGTGCGAGGTGCGCGTCGAGGTCTACGACGAGCCCGACCCCCTCGTGGGGCTCTGCGTCTTTCGCATCGCGCAGGAGGCGTTCACCAACGTGTCGCGCCACGCCGAGGCCACGCGCGTCGAGGTCTCGCTGCGAGAGCGCGGCGACGAGCTCACCCTCGAGATCGTCGACGACGGCCGGGGCATCGACCCCCACCGATCGACGCAGCGGCACGGCCTCGTCGGCATGAAGGAGCGCGCCATCGCCGTCGGCGGGACGCTCGAAGTCACCGCGGTGGAGCCCGCGGGCACGCGCATCATCGCGAGGCTCCCGACGCAGCGGCGCACCACGGGACCCGGGGAGGAGCAGGGATGATCCGAGTGTTCGTCGCGGATGACCACGCCATCGTGTGCGAGGGCCTCCGCGCCTGGGTCGAGACCGTCGAAGAGCTCTCGTGGGCGGGCTCCGAGAGAGACGGCGACGCGCTCCTCGCGGCCGTCGCCGCGGGCGAGTGGGACGTGCTCGTGCTCGACCTCTCGCTCCCCGGTCGCTCGGGCTCGGAGCTGCTCCGCGAGGTGCGCGCGCTCCGCCCCGCGCTGCGCGTCGTGGTCTACTCGATGTACCCCGCGGCCGAGTACGGCGCCTGGGCCCTCTCCGCGGGCGCGAGCGCGTACGTGTCGAAGTCCGAGCCGCTCAACGTGCTCCGCGACGCGCTCCTCGCGTCGCCGCCCACCGAGTCCGTGAGTGAGAGCGAGGGCGTCGCGAAGCTCCCGCACGACCGCCTCTCAGCCCGAGAGCGCGAGGTCTTTCACGCCCTCGCCCGCGGTCGGTCTCCCTCGGAGATCGCGTGGGACCTCGCGATGGCCCCGAGCACGGTGAGCACGCACCTCAAGTCCATTCGAGAGAAGCTCAACGTCCGCTCGACCTTCGAGGTCGCGCAGTACGCCACGCGCCACGGCCTCGAGCGCGAGCCCCCGCGCTGACCGTCGCGTCGAAGCGGAGCGATCGCGCGGCGAGACCCGCGCTACATCGCGCGGCGGTCGGCGAGCATGCAGCGGTCTTGCACGACGGTGATGCCCGCGGCTTCGAGCGCGCGCGCCACGTCGTCGTTGCGAATGCCCGCCTGGAACCACACCACCCTGGGCAGCGGGCGCATCGCGAGGATCTCGTCGAGGTGGCCCGGGAGCGACTCCGCGCGGCGGAACACATCGACCACGTCGACGGCCTCGGTGAGCTCCGTGAGGCTCGCGCGAACGGTCTGGCCCCACAGCGCGTGTCCGACGAGCGTGCCGTTCACCGGGAGCACGCGGTAGCCCACCTCGCGGAGGTATTCAGGGACGTAGAACGCAGGGCGCTGCGCCTCGTGGTGGGCCCCGAGCACGGCGACGGTGCGGGTCGTGCGGAGGATCTCGGCGATCTTCTCGGGCACCATCGGGTCAGACCTTCACGTCGGCGAAGCGGTCTTTGAGGAGCGTCCCCGCGGCGTCGCCCGCGCAGTGCTCGCAGTATCCGTAGCGGTCTTTGAGGAAGGTCATCGTGGCCTCGGCCCTGCGCTTCGCGTCGGCGTCGAGGCCGGTGCCCTCCTCCGTGAGGAACACCAGGAGCTCGCGCGTGTACTGCACCACCTGGCGCTTGTGGTCTTGATAGAAGACCTCCTTCAGGCGCTGGATGTGGTTGGGGAAGAGCTTCGTGTACGGCACCTTCTCGCCCGGGTGATCGATGGCCCACGCGGCGAGGCGCGAGATGATGTTCCGACGGAACTCCTCGGGCGTACCCACAGCCGAGACCGCGCGCTCGGTCTCCTTGAGCATTGCCTCGTCGGGGGCTTCGTCGCGGCCCGTGTGCCTGTTGCGGATCTTCTCGCCCTTGATCTGCGCCGAGACGTGGAACACGTAGCGTTCGAAGCCCTCGACGTAGCGCGCCTCGTCGACGAGCCCGGTGGCGCTGCGGAGCTCGTCTTCGAGCGAGTCGACGAGCCGATCGCGCAGCACCTTCATGAAGTACTTCGGGTCGTGGTAGCCGCCCGCCACGGTCTCCTGCCGCAGCCACTCGAACTCCGACTTGCGGTTGCAGAGGTCGGCGATGCGCTCGAGCACGGCGAAGGGCGAGAGGCAGCGGTAGCCGGGGTGCTGCGCGGCGTCGAGGATGACCGCGCGCATCTCCCTCGGCGAGGCGCCCGTGCGGCCCTCGTAGTTCGGGTGCACGTCGCTCTCGTGGTAGAGCGCCGCGACGCCCGCGCGGAGGTCCTTGAGCTGCTCGCCCGAGAGCCTCCCGGGGACGGCGCCCGTCGCGTAGAGGTCGGCCTTCTCGACGGGCGAGAGCTCCGCCGCGAGGGCGGCGAGGGCACGCGAGAAGCGCGGGTCGTTGGCGGGCTTCTTCATGCGCGTGAGCACGGCGAAGAGCGCGGCCATCTCGGTCGTGTGCGGCGCCACGTGACGACGAACGCCAGGGAGCGCCTGCGCGTCGTAGATGGCTTTCTCAGCCGTCCAGTCGGTGAGGTACGGGGCGCGCACGAGGTCGAGTCGACCGCGGAACGACGCGAACTCGGGGTGCTCCCTGAACGCGTCGAGGTGGCCCTCGTTCGAGCTCCCGACCATCACCACGTTGGGCACGAGGTTCGACGCCTCAAGCGAGACCTCGCCCGTCTCGATCAGGAGCAGCAGGTACTTCCAGTGCTCGAGCGAGCGCTTGAGGAGGTCGGAGTACTCGATGAGCCCGCCGGCCGCGTCGACGAGCTCGCCCGACGGTTCGAAGAGCGCCGTGTACTGGAGCGACGGAGGCAGCGCCGCGAGCGAACGAGAGGCCGTGACCTGCCGCTCTCGCGCGTCGACGGCCATCTGCGGGCCGAGCGTGACCGCGCCGAGCCGATACCTCCGAGAGACGTACCAGCGCTCGACCTGCACGTGCGCGAGGGCCTTTCGCAGATCACCGCGGTACGCCGTGTGGAGCGCCGCGAAGACCTGCTGACACTTGTGGCACGCGCCGCCCTTCCACAGCTCGACGGGCACCTGCGAGGCCGCGTCTTCGCCGAGGGCCTCGCGAAAGAGCTTCTGGCGCATCGCCACGGGGAGCACGAGCAGCGGGTGATCGCGGAGCTCGCAGAGCACCTTGGCGTCGATGGCGCTCTCGTCGAGGAGCGCGTAGCTCTCGCCCGCGCGCGGACCGTCGTCGCGACCGCCGCCTCCGCCGAAGCCGATGCGCGCGCCGTCGCCGCCGCGTCCGCGGGGAAAGACCCAGTGGTAGCGGTAGAGCGCGCCCTCGTCGGTGGTGGAGTAGTCCTCCATCGCGCGCATGAGGCTCGACACGAAGGTGCTCTTCGCGCTGCCGTTGGGGCCGTGCAGGAGCACCAGGCGGTTGACCCTGCGCTGACGGACGAAGTTCGAGAGCGCGCGGTAGAGCTCACCCTGAATGGGCTCGTGCGCCACGAGGGCCTCGCGGCGTCCCGCTTCGTCTTCCCACGGGAGATCGAAGAGGTTCCAGCGGGTGAAGCGGCCGTAGGGGCGTTCGACGGTGGTGGTGCCGTAGTGGTCGAACATGTCGCGGAGGTACCGCGCGGCGTCGCGCGCGTGCCGCTGCGGGTTCGCCGCGAAGAGGCCCACGTACTCGTCGAAGCTCAGCACCCGTCGCGCGGATTGGAAGCGCTCGCGCTCCTCTTCGAAGAGCGCGGTGAGGCTCATGGGGAGGTCGGCCATCGTGCGGGCGAGCCTACGCGCTCACGCCCCGCGGCGGAAGCGTCGAGAAGACGCGCCGCCCGTGCGCCTTCGCCGCGCGCGCGCACCAGCCTGATCGAAGGCGACACGACCGACAGCTCGATCCACAGCGCGTCGCGCGGAATGGCTTCAGGAAAGCGGTCTGCCCACTCGACCACGACCACGCCCGCGGCGCCCATCTCGAAGAGCCCCACCTCGCGGAGCTCATCGACGTCACCGAGTCGGTAGAGGTCCGCGTGGAACATCGTGACCCTCCCCGGGTGCTCCTGCACGATCGCGAAGGTGGGCGACGTGACCCTCGCGTCGGCGGGCACGCCGAGGCCGTGCGCGAGGTGCTGCGAGAGAAAGGTCTTGCCCGCGCCCAGGCCGCCCACGAGCGCGATCACATCGCCCGCGACGGCGCTCGCGCCCACGCGGTGCCCGAGACGCCGCAGCGCGGTGCGTCCCGCTTCGAATTCCAGGGTCTCCATCGGTGCTCCGACGGTTGTGCCACCAAAGCGCGCGGAGAACATCACCGTGACGCCCTTCGGATGTGTCCGCCCGGTCCTTGACGGACCCTCACATCCCGCGGCATGGGAGCCGTTGCGTCCGCGGGTGCGCTGCGTCGCCCGCTGCGGCTCGTTCTGTCCCCTCTTTCGCTTCCTCAACTGGAGATCTCGCATGAAGCGCACGTTCTGGCTGCTCCCCCTCGCGCTCGCGTTCGCGGCCTGCTCCGCGCGCGGCAGCAGCGGCGGTGGCGGCCCCATCGATCCCCCTGTCGACGGTGACACCACCGACACGCCCACCATCGAAGACGTCCCCGTCGTCGATGCGCCCGGCGTCGATGCGCCCGTCGTCGATGTCCCCGTCGTCGATGTCCCCGTCGTCGACAAGCCCATCGCCGACGTCCCCGTCGTACCCGACATGCCCACGGGCCGATGCGCGCGCGACAGCGAGTGCACGGGGTCGACCTGGTGCGACACCTCCACGGGCACCTGCATGCCCATCGTGTGCACGCCCGGACGCGTCTCGTGTGTGAGCGCCACGCGGGCCCGCACCTGCGACGCGCGCGGCGCGAGCTTCTCCGAAATGGACTGCCCCGGCGGCTGCGCCGACGGCGTGTGCTCGGGCTCGATGCCCACGTGCGCCGCGCCGATGGCGATGTGCGGCGCCGCGTGTGTGAACACCCAGTCTGACGTCGCGAACTGCGGCGGCTGCGGGCGCGCCTGCGCCGCGGGACAGACCTGCACCACGGGCGTGTGCACGGGCGGAATGACCTGCGCGGCCCCCAGGACCATGTGCACGGGCGAGTGCGTCAACACCCTCACCGACACGCGCCACTGTGGTGTGTGCGGGCGCGCGTGCGCCTCGGCGCAGATCTGCTCCTCGGGCGTGTGCGTCGCCGAGCCGGCCTGCGCGACGCCCATGGCCGTGTGCTCGGGCGTGTGCGTCGACACGGCGACCGACGGCAACAACTGCGGCGCCTGCGGGCGCGCGTGCGCGGCGGGGCAGACCTGCGTCGCGGGCCTCTGCGGCGGCGGGGTGTGCACGCCCCCCCTCATGCGCTGCGGCGCGACCTGCGTCGACGTGCGGAGCGACGCCCTGAACTGCGGCGCCTGCGGGCGCGCGTGCGCCGCGGGGATGGCCTGCTCCGCGAGCACCTGCGTGGCGCTCGGCACGGGGACGGCGTTCCAGATCACGTCGCTCGGGTCGACGGGCTGCGCGGTGATCGACCACGACTCGGTGACGAGCGACGACCGCGGCGGCATCGCGGTGGGGTCGTCGTCGGTGTTCTACTCGGGTGACACGTCGACGGGGCGCTTCGACCCCGAGGCGCTCACGCCGACGGCCCTCGGACGCGTGTACGACGGGCTCTTCTCGAACCTCCGCTCGGGCGTGGTGTACTCGCTCGCCACGGCGACGGGGCCCCACGTGAACTCGCCCTCGGGCGCGACCTTCACGTCGATCGTCGAGCTCGATGGCGTCACCGGCCTCCCGACGACGCGCACGGTCACGCTCTCGATGCCGCTCACGCTCGCGAGCGACACGGGGATCTTCTCGGGGTGGGACCGCGTGGTCTTCGCGTCGGCGGGCCGCGTGTACAACGTCGACCTGCCCTCGGGCCGCGTGACGGACCTCGGGGCGATGGTGTTCCCCTCGCACCAGAGCTGCGAGAACTGGGCGTTCTGGGGCGTGGCCGAGTTCATCGGCGGCGCGGTGAACCTCGCATACGTCGAGAGCGGGACGCGCATCGCGCGAGTGCGCGTCCCCGACGCGACGGTGAGCACCGTGGGCACGTTCACCAACCTCAGTGACATGTGCTCGTTCTCGGTCTCGCCGACGCGGAGCCGCTGGTACTTCCACCACGAGTACGTGGGGCAGTTCGGCGGAACGTCGGAGACCTTCGGCCGCTGCCCCGCGGTCATCGCCGCAGGCGGAACCTCGACCTGCCCGGCCCCCACGACGATGTGCGCGGCGGGCTGCGTCGACCTCCAGACCGACGTGGCCAACTGCGGCGTGTGCGCGCGCGGCTGCACCCCGAGCCAGACCTGCCGCGCGGGCGTGTGCACCTCCGCCACCACGCTCTCGAACTACGTCCGCACCACGCCCCCCACGGGCGTCGTCTACACGGATGTGTGCACCGCGCCGGGCGCGACGGTGATGTTCCGCGGCATCGACGATCAGGCGGCGCTCAGCCCCCTGCCCTTCGCGTTCCCATTCTGGGGAACCACCCTCGCGTCGGGGCGCATGGTGAACATCGCGACGAACGGCTTCATCAGCCTCGACGGCGTCTCCAGCGCGTCCTGGAACACGATCCCCTCGACCGCGGCCCCCAACGGACAGATCGCCGCGTGGGGCGCTGACATCGTGGCGAACACCACCTCGGGCGTCTGCTGGGGCACCCTCGGCACCGCGGGCTCGCGCCGCTTCATCGTCGCGTGGCCCAACGCACGCCCCTACGGCTCGACCTCGACGGGGCTCATCTCGACGGAGATCGTGCTCAACGAGGCCGACGGATCCATCGACCTCCTCACGTCGAACTACTCCTTCGCCTCGACCGCCACCGCCGTCATGGGCATCGAGAACCTCGACGGAACCCGCGGCCTCAGCGGCTGCGCCGCCACCACGGCCACGTGCACCAACGCGACGAACAACCGCGTCCGCTTCGTCCCCTCGCCCTGACCCTCCCGACAGCCCCACCGCACCGAAGAGGCCGCGCGGAACAATCGCCGCAGCGGCCTCTCACCTCCATTCCATTTTCTGCACACCGGGCGTAGCGTCCCCGGAGCGCGCCCAACTCTTTCAGCGGAGGTGTATCCCGATGCTCCGGCTCCACCAGATCATCGTTTTTTGCTCGGCGGTCCTTCTCGTAGGATGTCCGCCCCCCCCTCCGCCGCCCGCTGACGCGGGGCCCGACGGGATCGATCCCTGGCAGATCGACACGCCGCACCCGGGTGACCACCCGCCGCCTCCGGTGGACCACCCGGTCATGCCCGACGTGCCGCCGCCTCCGCCCGATCACCCGACGCCGCCCGACACGGCCACGGGGACCTGCGAGCGCGACTCCGACTGCGCGACCGGACAGGTCTGCGTCGGAGGCGCCTGCGCCGCCAACCCCTGCGCCACGATGGCCTCGCTCTGCCCCTCGGGGACGGTCTGCCACGCGCGCTGCGTCCGTACCGCCGACCCGTGCTCTCAGGTCGTGTGCCCCACGGGCCAGTCGTGCATGGAGGGCCGCTGCGTCCCCGGGTGCTTCGACACGCCGTGCCGCGGCGTGAGCTGTCCCGGCGGGTTCTGCGACCCGTCGACCAACCGCTGCATCACCCTCCGCCCGTGGGACGTCGCGTGCCCCGACGGCTTCGCGCCGCACGTCGCGTGTGATCCCCCCGATCGCTGCGCGGGCGTGCGCTGCCCCGAAGGACAGTCGTGCCTCGCGGGCGTGTGCGTCGCCAACCCCTGCGGCGGCGTCACCTGCGCCCCCGGCGAGGTCTGCGACGGCGGACGCTGCATCGACAGCTGCGGCTGCGGCACCTGCCCCGGCGGTCAGCACTGCGTGGGCGGACGCTGCGGCGCGTGCGTGCCCCACTGCCCCGCGGGGATCTCCTGCGGCGCGCCCGACGGCTGCGGCGGCTTCTGCAGCACGGGCACCATCGCGTGCGGCGCGGGACAGACCTGCGAGACCCGCTGCGTGAAGCTCCGCGACCCGTGCGAGTGCGTGCAGTGCCCCGGCGGTCAGACCTGCCGCGACGGCGCGTGCGTGCCCGGGTGCTTCCACGTTCCGTGTCAGGGTGTTCGATGCCCCTCGGGCGAGGTCTGCGACCCCGACACCGAGCGCTGCACGGCCATCGTGCGCTGCGCCTCTCCGTGCGGCACGGGCGAGGTCTGCACCCTCGGGTGCCGCAACTCCGACTCGTGCACGGGCGTCCGCTGCCCCGTCGGATTCGCCTGTCAGGCAGGCACCTGCGTGAGCGACCCCTGCGCCACGGTCACCTGCGGCGCCGGCGAGCAGTGCCGCGGCGGACGCTGCGTCTCGACCTGCGGCTGCGACCGCTGCCCGAGCGGAACGCGCTGCGAGAACGGCGTCTGCGCCGCGTGTCACCCCAACTGCTGCGCGGCCTCCGCGTGCGGCGCCCCCGACGGCTGCGGCGGCGTCTGCAACGGAACGTGTCCGAGCGGACAGACCTGCACGAGCGGTCGCTGCTGCGTCCCCCGCTGCCCCGCGGGCGGCGCTTGCGGAGCCTCTGACGGCTGCGGCGGCGTGTGTCCCGGCACGTGCCCCAGCGGACAGACCTGCTCCGGCGGCCGATGCGCCTGCACCCCGCGCTGCGCGGCAGGCGCTGCGTGCGGAGCCTCCGACGGCTGCGGCGGCCTCTGCAACGGAACCTGCCCCAGCGGACAGACCTGCGCGAGCGGTCGCTGCGCCTGCGCGCCGAGCTGCCCCGCGGGCGTCCCGTGCGGAACCCCCAACGGCTGCGGCGGCGTCTGCAACGGAACGTGTCCGAGCGGACAGACCTGCGCCGGCGGTCGCTGCGCGTGCACGCCGAGCTGCGCGCCGGGCCTCCCCTGCGGCTCTCCTGACGGCTGCGGCGGACGCTGCCCTGGCGCATGCCCCGCCGGTCAGACCTGCAACGCGGGCGTGTGCTCGTCGATGGCGTGTCCGGGCGGTTGCGGCTGCGGCCAGACCTGCTCGAGCGGCCGATGCATCCCGCTCTGTCCGACGGGCACCTCGCTCTGCGGCTGCGGCGCCTGCTGCGCGTCAGGTCAATCCTGCGTCGGCGGCGTCTGCATGAACTGAAGCGCGCCCTCCTTCACGAGCACCGGGCGCGAGAGCGCCCGGGGCCGACGCTCCCGCCCCCCGTCACCGCCCCCCAAAAACGCGACCGCGTACGACGCGAAGCGCCGCAGCTCACTGCACCATCTGAATCACGATCGCGTCGGCGGCGCCCGCGCTGGTGACCGCGCCGGAGCCGAAGTCCACCGCGCCCTCGAAGACGCCCGCTGCGTAGGCCGCGCTCGTCGCGTCGCTCGCCACGCCGCGGAGCTCGTCGTCGCCCTCCGCGCCGAAGCGCCGCGACCACCGCGGAACGCCCGCCGCCGTGTAGCTCGAGAGGAACGCGTCGAGGCGTCCGGCGCTCGCGCGGAGGCCGCCGCCGAAGTCGACGTTGCCGCTGAAGCTCCCCGCCACGACGACGTTGCCCCGCGCGTCGACGGTGAGGCCGTAGCCCGTGGCGGTGCCGAAGACGCCCGCCGCGCCGCCGAAGCGACGAGACCAGCGGTGAACGCCCGCGACCGTGTAGCTCGCCACGAAGCCGTCGGTGCCTGACGGCGCGGTGAGACCTCCGCCGCCGAAGTCGACGGTGCCCTGGTAGTAGCCCGTCACGTAGACGTTGTTCGCGGCGTCGATGGCGACGGCCTGCGCCCAGTCGACGCTCGCGCCGCCGTAACGACGCGACCACCGCTGCGCGCCCGTCGACGTGAGGCTCACGACGAAGAGGTCGAAGTTCCCGACGCTCACGAGGAGGTCGGGACCGAAGGTGGGAGCGCCCTGAAAATACCCCGTGACCACGACGGCTCCGTCGGCCCCGGTGGCGATGCCGTAGCCCGCGCCGCTGCCCGTGCGAGGCGACACCGCGGCGAAGCGGCGCGACCAGCGGAAGCCTCCATCGAGCCCGAGCGCGAGCACGAAGGGATCGGGTGATGCACCTCCCACCATCGCGCCGCCGCCGAAGTCGATCGTGCCGCGGACGCTGCCCGTGATGTAGACGCCCATCGCGTCGGTGGCGACGCCGTACGCGGCATCGGCGCCGTCGGACCCGATCGTGCGGACCCATCGCACCGCGCCGTCGGGCGTGAGCGAGATCACGAAGGCGTCGGTGTCTCCGCGCGAGGCGACCAGGCCCATGCCGAGCTCCGCGGAGCCCGTGAAGGTGCCGACGACGTAGACGTTTCCGTCGCGATCGAGGGCGACGCCGTTGGCCGCGTCGAGCGTGGTGCCGCCGTAGGAGCGCGCCCATCGCAGCGAGTTGTCAGCGCGCATCGAGACGACGAACGCATCGGTGCGACCCGCGCCCGCGAGGGTCGCGGCGCCGACGCGCGTGGGCCCCGAGAGCCTGCCCGCGACGACGATGTTGCCCATCGCGTCGGAGGCGACCGCGTGCGCGCCGTCGTCGGAGGTGTCGCCGTAGCGCTTCGTCCACCCCACGCTCGGCGCGCGGCAGACGCCCATCGCGCAGACCTCTCCCGTGGCGCAGGTGCGCGCGCACGCGCCGCAGTTGGTGGCGCTCCAGAGCGTCGAGGTCTCGCAGCCGTTGGCGGGGTTGCGGTCGCAGTCGGCGAAGCCCGTCTCGCACACGAAGCCGCACGCGCCCGCCACGCACGACGGACGGGCGCCCGCCACCGCGGCGCAGGGACGTCCGCACGCGCCGCAGTGGGCCACGGTGACGCGCACGTCGGTCTCGCAGCCGTTGGTGGCGTCGGCGTCGCAGTTGCTCAGCCCCGCGGCGCAGGTGAAGCCGCAGGCGCGTCCGTCGCAGGTCGCCGTGGCGCCCATCACGGTCGGGCAGGGCGTACATGACGTTCCGCAGCTCGTGAGCGCGGTGTTCGAAACGCAGGCCCCGGCGCACACGTGAAAGCCCGTCGCGCAGGTCGCCGTGCACATCCCGCTGACGCAGCTCGCGGTGCCTCCCATCGGGACGGGACACGGCGTGCACGACGCGCCGCAGCTCGCGAGCAGCGTGTTCGAAACGCACGCGCCGCCGCAGAGGTGAAAGCCTCCGGCGCAGGTGATGCCGCAGGAGGTTCCGTCGCAGGTCGCGACGCCGTTGACCACGGGCGGACACGGGATGCACATCGCCCCGCAGGTCTCGACGGCGCGGTCGTCGACGCATCGGCTGCCGCAGCGGTGATAGCCCGTGAAGCACTCGACGCCGCAGCCGCCGCGGTCGCAGGTCGCGCGTCCGTTGAGCACGGTCGGACACGCGACGCCGCAGCCCGAGCAGTTGCCCGGATCGCTCTGGATGTCGGTGCATCGTCCGCCGCACAGTCGGCTCGCCTCGGGGCAGGCGCAGCGGCTGTCGACGCAGAGCTCTCCCGCGGCGCAGGCGCGTCCGCAGTCGCCGCAGTTGAGCGCGTCGCTCGTGGCGTCGACGCAGCGGAGCGATCCCCCGACGGTGCAGGTGATCCGCGACGCGTCGCAGGTGGCCTGACAGCGCCCGCGGCTGCACGCGAGGCCCGCGCTGCAGGGGCGTCCGCACGCGCCGCAGTGGGCCACGTCCCAGGCGACGTCGACGCAGCGCCCGTCGCAGACGCGCTGGCCTGCGGGGCAGGTCTGTCCGTCGGGGAGCGAGGTGACGACGTCTTTGGCGACGTCGGGCGCGGCGTCGAGCGCGTCGATCGTGGCGTCGAGGGTGACGTCACTCGGAGGCTTCGCGTCGACGATGTCGGCCACGGAGGCGTCGCGCGGGGGATCGGCGGTCTCGCCGCACGCGACCAGGATCAGCGCTGCGCAAAGTGAAGCTGAAGGGCTACGCACGCCGCGATCCTATCGCAGTGCGCAAGGTCTGGCGTCGGCCTCGAAGAGCATGCACCAGGGTCTTCGCGTGTCTGGCGTTGCCCTCGAGGAGCATGCACCAGGGTCTTCGCGTGTCTGGCGTTGCCCTCGAAGAGCACGCACCACGGGCTTCGCGTGTCTGACGTCGGCCTTGGGGAGCAAGCACCACGGGCTTCGGGTGTCTGGCGTCGGCCGTTGGGAGCATGCACCACGGGCTTCGGGTGTCTGGCGTCGGCCTTGGGGAGCATGCACCACGGGCTTTGGGAGCATGCACTATGGACGGTGCGTGGTCGTACAAGCACCGGCGCGTGAGCGCCGGAGGGCCAACGCCACCGTCACCAGCGACCGCGGGCGTGCTTCCTCGACCGCGCGAACGCCGTCACGCATCGGTGGATTCCCGTGACCCGCGACGTTGGAGTTGGCCCCCCAGCGCTCACGCGCTGGTGCTTGTGATCACTCCCCTCGCGCACGCTGTCGAGGGGCCACCGTCACCAGCGACCGCGGGCGTGTTTCTCAACCGCGCGCTGACGCCGTCACGCATCGGGGGATTCCCGTGACCCGCGACGTCGGTGTTGGCCCCCCAGCGCTCACGCGCTGGTGCTTGTGATCACTCTCCCGGTGCGCGCGTGTCGAGGGCGAGCGCGTGGATGGCGCCCTTCATCTCGCCCGCGAGCGCCGCGTAGACCATGCGGTGACGCTCGACGAGCCCCTTTCCCGTGAAGGCCGCGGCGGTGATCGCGACACGGTAGTGCCCGCCTCCGCCCGCGGCGCCCGCGTGGCCCGCGTGCAGGTGGCTCTCGTCTTCGATGCGGAGTCGCTCGGGGCGGAGCGCCTCCGTCAGCGCGTGCTCGATGCGTTCGGCGGTGTTCATCGCCGCCCCCATGTACACCGTCGCCGAGGCGATGAGCCACCTCCCCGCTGCGCCCGCTTGACGCGGTGCTCCATTCGCCCGCTGCGCGGATGGGGGATTGTGTCGCCCGCCCTCGGGGTGCGATACCGTCGCTTGAGACGGCTTTTGTATCCCTACCGGCGCGCTCGGGCGCCAGCACGGAGACCACGCGACATGCGCAGATCCTTTCTGATGCCTGGTGTTCTTGCCCTCGCGGCCACGGCGGCCTGCGCGGGCGGCGACCCCCCCAGCGGTTCCGACCCCGACGCGACGGTGCCTGCCGACGTGGTCGATGAGGGTGACGTCACGGCGCCCCTCGACGCCGACGCGACCCCACCGAAGGACGTGGCAGACGTCAGCGACGCCAGCGACGCGGCCGACGCGACGCGCATGTGCATGAGCAACGACGACTGCACCGCGGCCGACCTCTGCACCAACGCGCAGATCTGCCGTAACAACCGCTGCATCACGATCGGCGGCGCGGCCAACTGTGACGACGGCATCGCGTGCACCAACGACCGCTGCGACGCAACGATGGGCCGCTGCGTGCACGAGGCCGACGACGCCCGCTGCCCGAGCGGCAACTTCTGCGACCACACCGCCATCACCGGCGGCTGCGTGCGGGAGCTCCCCTGCGAGATCGGCGACCGCTCGTGCGAGCGACTCATGGGCGACCCCTGCTCGGGCACCTGGAGCTGCGACCCCGCGCGCCTCCGCTGCGTGCGAAGCATGGCCTATAGCTGCGACGACATGGACATGTGCACGACGGACATGTGCGGGGTCTCGGGCACGGCCCCCATGTGCACGCACTCGGGTCCCAACTACATGACCGACGTGATGAACTGCGGCGGCTGTCGGCGCGCGTGCCGCGCAGACCTCGCCCACGTCACGCCCACCTGCACGACGGGCATGTGCGCCTACGCGTGCGAGTCGCGCTACGTCGACCTCAACCGCGACCTCATGGCGGCGACGTCCGACGGCTGCGAGTGCGACTCGATGGCGGCCGACGAGCCCGACCTGATGTTCCAGGACACCAACTGCGACGGCATCGACGGCGACGCGTCGCGGGCCGTGTTCGTCTCGCCGCGCGGCAACGACACCAACCCCGGCACGCGCGAGATGCCGAAGCAGACCATGGCCGCCGCGATCGACACGGCGCGCATGATGATGAAGTCGGTCTACGCCGCCGCGGGGCTCTACACAGGCTCGGTCACGCTCCAGTCGGGCGTGAGCATCTACGGCGGCTACGACGACACGCGCATGTGGTCGCGCGCGCGCTCGAACACCACCACGATCCGCGGCGGGACCACCGCGATCCTCGCGCAGGGGCTCTCGGCGCCCACGGAGCTCCAGCTCCTCACGGTCGCCTCGTCGGCCGCCACGGCGGGCGAGAGCTCGTACGGCATCCGCGTGGTGAACACGTCGGCGCTCCTCACCGTGCGCGCGTGCAGCATCACGTCGGGCAACGGCGGATCGGGCGCGGCGGGCACCGGGCGCAGCGCGCCTGGAGGAGACGCTCTCCATGAGTCAGGACTTCCGCCGCGTCGCCATCGCAAACCGCGGCCACGTCGCGATGCGCTTCATCCACTCGGTCCGCGAGTTCAACCGCGAGCACGGCACCGC
>JBPOHC010000779.1:0-29985 GCA_052035985.1 Myxococcota bacterium
TCTTGTACGCGGGCACCACATCGACCGACGCGCCCAACTCGGTGAGCGCCTTGGGCAATGCATCACGCGCGACCTCGGCCCGCGCGATGAGCACGCGCGCACCGCGAATCGACTCACGGAGCAGCTCGCCGATGGCGCGCGCGACGCCCTCACCGATGAACTCCTTCGCGACCGCATCAGGACGCACGCCGCGGACCTTGAGTGACTCTGCCGTGGCGGGTCCGATGGCGACGACCTTCGAAGCGCCGAAGGCGCGCGCGTCGAGCGACCGCGCTTCGAGCGCCGCGAAGAAGTGCTCGACGCCGTTCTGACTCGTGAACGCGACGGCGGCATACGCACCCGAGGCGAGCTCCGCGACGCTGCGGGCGAGGGGAGCGCCATCCGTCGGCGCCTCGAAGCGCAGCACGGGGAACTCCACGGGCGACGCCCCCTCGTCGACGAGCGCATCGACGAAGCCTGCGCTCTGGGCCTTCGCGCGCGTCACGACGACGCGCCTGCCGAAGAGCGGTCGCGCGTCCCACCAGCGGAGGGTCTCACGCAGCGACACGACCTCGCCCACGACGACGATCGCGGGCGCGCCGATGCCTGCGGCCTCACACAGCTCCGCGATGGTGGCGACGGTGCCCGTGATCGTGCGCTGCTCGGGATGCGTGCCCCACTGGATCACCGCCGCGGGCGTCGTGGGGGCGCGTCCGTTCTCGATGAGGGCGGCCATGTCGTCCGCGAGCCGATGGACGCCCATGTAGAGCACGAGCGTCTGCGTGGCCGTGGCGAGATGAGACCAGTCGTGGGCGCTGCGGGCCTTGCCCGGTCGCTCCGTCGACGTGACGAAGGCGATCGACGAAGAGCGCTCGCGATGGCTGATCGGAATGCCCGCGTAGGCCGTCGCGCCGAGCGCCGCGGTCACACCGGGAACGATCTCGAACGGCACCCCGTGCTCCGCGAGGAACTCGCACTCCTCGGCGCCGCGGCCGAAGAGCATCGGGTCACCGCCCTTGAGCCGCGCGACGCGACGCCCCTGCCGCGCGCGGTAGAGGAGCATGTGGTTGATCTCGTCCTGCGTGGCCGAGTCGGCGCCGCGGCGCTTGCCCACGAAGAGCATCTCGGCGTCGGGGCGCGCGTGACGGAGCACCGCGGGATGAATGAGCGCGTCGTAGAGCACGGTGTCCGCGCGCTCGATCGCACGCGCGCCGCGAATGGTGAGGAGCCCGGGATCGCCGGGGCCAACACCGATGAGCGAGACCATCGCCGTCACGGCGCGCGACTCTACTCGAAGCGAAGCCCGCGGAGGGAGCGTGTTGCAGCGCCCCTTCGTGACCGTCAGGTTGACAGCCCGGGAGCGCTCCGCTACGTGCGAGCCCCGTGCGCTCCACACTGACTCTGATCGCCGTGATGCTGGCCGGCTCGTGCCGCCAGAACGCCCCCACCGAGCCCGCGAGCGGGACCTCCCACGAGCCCGCGCAGGCGCCGGCCCGCCCCCGCGTCGAGGGCCCCGCGGTGGTCATCCACACGCGCGGCAACGCCGAGCGCACGGTGCACGTCGAGGTCGCCCGCACCGACGCCACGCGCATGCGCGGCCTGATGTTCCGCCGCGAGATGGAGGACGACCACGGCATGATCTTCGTCTTCCGCGACCCCGCGCATCAGACCTTCTGGATGCACAACACGCTCATCCCCCTCGACATGATCTTCATCAAGCCCGACCGCACCATCCTGGGCATCGTGCGCAACGCGACGCCCGAGACCGACGACCCCCGCGACGTGCCTGGCGACTCGCTGTACGTGCTCGAGGTCAACGGCGGCTGGTGCCAGCGCAACGGCGTGAACGCAGGCGACCGCGTCGAGCTCCTCGACGTGGGCCCCGCGGCCGACTGAATGTCGCGTCGAGACTCCTTCGAATCACAACCCCTTCACCTTCAACCATCAGCCTTCGAGAAGCGATCAACCATGGCGAACCTCCGTCCCTCCGTGCTGGCCCTCGCGCTGGTGTCGGCGTGCAACCTCACGCCGCCGCCGGAGCCCTCCTCGCGCCCCGTCGTCGCCCCCGCGCCCTCGCAGCCCGCACCCGTCGTGGCCGCGCAGGCCGATCCTCCGCCGCCTCCGCCCCCGCCGCCGCCTCCGCGCGCTGAAGCCCGCAATGTCGCAGTGCAGCCCCGCGTGATGGAGCCCTCCGCGCCGGACCCGCGCCACGGTCGCTTCACGCTCGCCGACGCGACGCGCGACCTGCCGCCCGGGCGCACGCTCGTGGCCGAGATCGAGACCTCGATGGGCACCTTCAACTGCGAGATGCTCGCCGACCGCGCGCCCAACACGGTGGCGAACTTCGTGGGCCTCGCGCGCGGCCTCCGCGACTTCTGGGACCCGGTCGCGGCCCAGTGGGCGAAGCGTCCGTTCTACGACGGCTCGGTGTTTCACCGCGTGATCCCCGACTTCATGATCCAGGGCGGCGACCAGCTCCGCTCGGGCATGGGCGGCACGGGCTACGAGATCCCCGACGAGAACACCAACGGCCACGACGCGCCGGGTCTTCTCTGCATGGCGAACCACGGCCCCAACACCAACGGCGGTCAGTTCTTCATCACCGAGGTCGCCAAGCCCCACCTCGACGGCAGCTACACCATCTTCGGCCGCTGCACGCCGACGGACCTCGTGAACCGCATCGCGCGCGTCGATCGCAACGAGCGCGACACGCCGCTCCAGCCCGTCGAGATCCGTCACGTCCGCGTGACGCGTCACTGACCGCGCAACCTCCGAGGGCGCGCGGCCGATGACGCGCGCCCGATGTCATCACCAAAGACCCACCACCGCGCCGTCGCGCTGCTCCTCGCGATCGTCACCGCGATCGGCCTCGCGCAGCTCCAGCCCTCACGTCCCGTCGAGATCCCGAGGGCGCTCGCGGCGCCGCCCGACGCAGGACCGCTCCGCGTCGATCCCCGCACGGCCACGGCGCGGGAGTTCGAAGCGCTCCCTGGCATCGGCCCCGCGATCGCGAGACGGATCGTCGAGGCGAGGGCGAGGGGACTTCACTTCGAACGCCCGACAGATCTCGCGCGGGTGAGGGGCATCGGCCCTCGCACGGTGTCGCGGATCGCGCCCTACCTCGATTTCACAGATCGAAGAGCAGCACCGCGCCCGCGGTGACGGTGAACATGTCGCTCACGAGGTCGCGGTTGAAGAACGGAAACGCGTAGGCGGCCTGGAGATCCAGCGCGAACGAGCGCTTGACGAGCCACATGGCGCCGACGCGTCCCTCGGCCGAGGCGCCCCACCAGCCGATGTCAGGGCCCACCATGAGGTCGGCCCGCGCACCGAGGCCGAGGTAGGGCACGACTCGCAGATAATCGAACGCATAGAAGACACCCGCAGAGAGCGACGCACCGTGACGCGGAGAGTTCCTCGCGAGGTCGGGGAACGCGAGCGACCACGAGCCGTTGGCGTACACGCTGAACGCGTCGTTGAGGCCGTACGAGGCCCCGAGATCGACGGCGGCGCCGGGACCGCCGTGAGGCCCCGAAGACCACGAGAATCCGGGGCGCAGCGAGAGCTGGAGCTGCCGCTCGATGGCGTGCGCCCGAGGGGTCACGACGGTGGTCGCGAGGGCCGCGACGAGGGCGCAGGCGAGTGGGCGCATACGTGCGCCGCGACGCATAGCACGGCGACGCGGAGGAATCGCGTTGGTTGACTGGACGCTTCGTCTGTGTAGAGTCTCGCGCCCCCGAAGCGGTCGACGACCGCGCGGGGCTGTACGAGAGGAATGGTCTACGGTGGCTGGCGAGAACGAGCGAGAGCAGGACGAGCGCGACGACGAGGACGAGCGCGAGCAGGCACCCGAGGGTGACGACGGCGCGCAGGCCGAGGCCGCACCGGATCCGAACGTTCCCCGTAACCGCGCGGAGCGCAGGGCGATGGCGAAGGCCGCTCGCCGCGGGCGCTCGGCGCAGATCGCCGACCCGGCGCTCTCTGCCACGGCTGAGGGCGAAGAGGGCACGGGCGATCCGCTCATCGGGCCCAACACGTCGATCGGCGGAGAGACCCCGCGCATCGACGAGGCGAAGCGCCCGAAGGTCCCTCCGCGCACGATCTCGAAGGGCACCGGCAACGCCGAGGGCGTGCCCGAGTGGGCCCTGCACGCGGGCGACTGGTTCACGAAGAACCGCGCCAACGTGGTGAACACGACCCTCGCGATTCTCCTCGTGGGCGGCGCGATCTTCGGGTGGCGCGCGTACAGCGGTTCGAAGGAGGCGCGCGCGACCAACGCGTACGCCGACGCGCTCCAGGCGGCCTTCGCGGTGATCACGCCCGAGGAGCCCGCGGCCGACGATCCTCGCCGTGATATGCCCCACTTCAGCTCGCTCGAAGCGCGGAGCCGCACGACGCTCGAGCGACTTCGCCGCGCTCAACAGGGCAACGGCTCGGCCACGGTGGCGCCGCTCGTTCGCCTCACCGAAGCGGGGACGCTCTACCAGATGGGCCGCTACGCCGAGGCCAAGCAGGTGTACCTCGCGGCCCTCGGCGGAGACCTCGCGGGCCTCCAGGGACGCGCGGTCGAGGGCCTCGGCTTCACGCTCGAGAGCCTCAACGACCTCGACGGCGCGATGGCGCGGTTCAGGGAGCTCCAGAACATTCAAGACGGCGCGTACCGCGACCAGGCGCAGTTCTATCAGGCCCGCGTGCTCGTTCGTCGCAACGACGGCGCGCGCGCGAAGGACCTCCTGCACGGCGTGATCGAGCGCCTCGGTCACCCCGCCGCGAGCGATCCGACGGCGGCCTTCCAGAGCTCGCTGCGTGAGCAGTCGCTCGCGCTTCTGCGCGACATCGACCCGACGGACCCCGCGGTGGTGGCCGCGGATCGTCAGCGCGAAGCCTCGGGCGAGGGCCACGAGCACGGCGGACGCCCCGGCGGAGATCCGCTCCAGGGCCTTCCCCCCGAGCTGCGCGAGCAGTTGCAGAAGGCGCTTCGTGAGCGCGGCGGTGCAGGCGGCGGTCGGCCCTGAAAGGATCGCTGCGCGTGTTCCGACCCATCGCCCCGGCGTTGCTCCTCACGCTGGCGGGCTGCTCGTCGCTCTCTCTCGGTAGCCGCACACGCTTCGAGTCGAGCTCGGTGGAACCGCCGCACGTCCGCGCGGTGGCCGAGCTGCGATGGCGCGTCCCGCTCGCCACGCTGACCGACCTCGAGGCCCGCGCGCGCTCTCGCGCCCGCCCCGCGTACGACGTCGCATCGGGCGTCCTCTACGTCGGCGGACTCGACCGCGGCGTCCACGCCATCCGCGCGCGCGACGGCGCGGTGCTCTGGCGCTTTCAGACCCTCGCACCCGCCGAGGGTACGCCCGCCATCGACCGCGGAACGGTCTACATCGGCTCCACCGACGGCGCCCTCTACGCGCTCAACGCGACGACGGGCGAGATGCGCTGGCGCTTCGCCACCGTGGCCGAGATCGTCCACGCGCCCATCGTGGTTGGAGATTCCGTCTACTGCGTGAACGCCGACGACACGGTGTTCGCGGTCAACCGCGCCACGGGTGAGAGCCGCTGGCGCTACCACCGCGAACCTCCGGGCGGGATCACCGGCGGCGGTCACGCGGGCCTGCTCTACGACGGAACCCGTATCTACACGGGCTTCTCCGACGGACGCGCCGTCGCCATCGACCCCGCCGACGGCACCCCCATCTGGGAGCGCGACACGAGCGTCGACAGCGAGGCCGCCGACGGCGCCAACGAGGCGCACCGCACGATCGACGTCGACACGACCCCGGTGATGGTCGACGGAAACCTCTTCGTCGCCTCGTACACCGCCGGCCTCTACGCGCTCGACCCCGCAGGCGGGGGAGTCCGCTGGCGCGTCGACCGCCTGGTGAACATCTCGTCGCTCGCCGACGACGGCCGCAACGTCTACGCCACCTCGGCGAGCCTGGGGCTCATCAAGGTCTCGGCGACCGACGGCGAGGTCGCCTGGATGCGCGACCTGGGCACTCGCGCGATGCAACAGCCCGTGTTTCGCCGGGGGATTCTGTATGTCCCGTCGGCCGACGCCTCGCTGTGGATGGTGCGCACCTCCGACGGCGAACCGCTCGCGGGACTGGGTCCCGAGGGGGTGAGTGGGGCGCCGCTCGTGACCGACAGCCACGTGTTCTTCGAGACCAATCGCGGCGTAGTTTACGCGTGGCGATTTCTGTCTACCGACCCGACCTGACAGCCTGAGCGAGAGCGGCTGAGCCAACCGGGTCGCCAGGGGCGACTCCGGAGCGGCGAGCCGTGGGAACGTCGTCGACGCGCGAGAGCGCGGGCGCGAGGGCGTCATCGCGCCGTGCTGGACGAGCGCGCTTCGAGGGCCGACCGCCTGTTTCGGGATCAGGTGTGGGTGGTTGGGCCGCGCCAAGAAGCGGCGGGGGTGGCCGTTCTGGTAACCGCGTCCACGGGGCGCGGGAACGCCTTGGATTGCCGGGGAAAGCCGCGATACCCCTCCTCCGCCCACAGGCATATCACTTCGCATAAGATACATTCTGTCAACTCAACGCGGAGCCCGGTTTTCGGGGGTGGCCTGGTGGGCCCCTCCGCGCCCCAAAGCCCGCGTCTGCGAGTTCCGGCCCACCACCTGCGCCCCGAAGCGGCACATCGCCCGGTTTCGCCGGAAGCCCTGGCGCCTCTCCGATGCGGAGCCTGGGGCCAGCGCGCCAACCACAGCGCTCCCGCAGACGGAGCTGATCGGCACCACCAGCCGACCACTGCCGACTCCTGCACCGCGCATTGCCCGCCCGGCTTTTGACGGCAAGGGCACCCCGCATGCCGCTGGGGCCTGCGTTCCGAATGGGTCGCCCCCCCTCCCTTCGTTTCGCCCGCGCGCGGCCCCCAAGCCGCCGTTCGCAGCGCAACGCCCCCGAGCCTCGAGCGGCCCGCATACCGACCCCATAGATCGGACCTTGCGATGCAACCTCGTGATCTTCTCCGGCGAACGAACCAAGCAGTGCAAAATCGCGACACTTTGCGCGTAACGACAAACAGACCGACTGGCTCGTCACATCACAAACCGACCGGGCAGCGCAAAAACATGCCGCTCGGCCAGTGACCGACCCATGGGTCTGTTTCCGGTTGGCGCTCCACCCCCTGTGGACGGCGCCCGTTGAAAGCTCCCTCGCCACCCCCGTTTAGTTTACGGAATAATGTATTCTGTAAACCAGAAGTGCGACCGCCCCGGCGGTATGTGCTCGGACACCCCCTCCAAACGCCTTGTTTCACGGTGGAAAATCGCGAGCGACGGCGCCCCTTCCCTGAGCCTCGTGTGGCTGTGGGCGGGCGAGATGCCTGGGATTCTGCGGGTGTTGAGAGCGGGCTGGTGGCGGAGGTCTCCGCCGGGCGGTCAGGACTTCGCGGGACGGGTCGACGAGGTCGCGAGCTGGCCGCAGGCGGCGCCGATGTCCTTGCCGCCGCTGTAGCGCCTCACCACGGGCACCCCGAGGCGCGCCAGGGCGTCGTGGAAGGCGCTCCTCTCCTCCTCCGTGGGCGGGCGGTAGGGCATCCCCTCGACGGGGTTCCATTCGATCAGGGAGAGGCGCGCGGGCATCTCACGGAGCAGCTCCGCGATGGCCTCGGCTTCCTCGGGCGTCGTGTTCACCCCGCCCATCAGCGCGTACGCGAGCATCACCAGATGCCCCGAACGTTCGTGGAAGGCCTTCGCCGCCCGCACCACCTCGCGGATCGGATATCGCCCCTCCATGGGCACCAGCGTGCGCCGCACGGCCGCGCGGGCGCTCGTCACGCTGATCCCGAGCCGCACCCGCGTCTTCATCGCTGTGAGCCGCTCGATGCCGGGAACGATCCCCACCGTGCACACGGTCACGTTGCGACCGTCGACCGCAAGGCCGCACGGATTCGAGATCACCTCGAGCGCGTCGATGACGTTGTCCAGGTTGTGCATGGGCTCGCCCATCCCCTGAAACACGACGCCGTGAACGCGCCCCTCGCCCGTCGCCTTGAGCTCGCGAGCGACGATGCGAATCTGCTCGATGATCTCCCACGCTTCGAGGTTGCGAACGAAGCCCATGCGGCCCGTCGCACAGAAGGTGCAGCCCATCGCGCAGCCCACCTGCGAGCTCACGCACACCGAGAAGCGGCCCTTCTTTTCGAGCGGGATGCGAACGGTCTCGATCTGCGATCCGTCGGGGCACTTCAGCAAGTACTTCACGAAGGGGTCGAGCGACGAGGCGCGGCGCTCGATCACTTCGAAGCGCCCGACGTCGAGCATCGCGCGCGCGCCGTCACGCACGGGGGCGCGCACCTGCGAGATGCCCGTGAGGTCGTCGTTTCCGCGCTGGACGATGTGCGAGACGATGCGTCGGCACTCGGGCAGCGTCGCGCCGAGGGATGACAGGGGCTCGACGAGGCGTTCGGGCGTGAATCCCTGGATCTTCGGGCGGTCGCTCACGGTGTTGCGCCGACGGTTACCACGGCGCGCGCGTCGACCGTGAGCGGCGCGGCGCATGATGGAGCGCGGGTGTCGGATCGCGAATCGCGGTGTTATATGCCCCTCGATGGACCCGCAGCTCGCCTCCCTCCGCGCGCTCTTCGCCGCGATGCCCTCGGTGCTCGTGTGCTTCTCGGGCGGCGTCGACAGCGCCTTCGTGCTCAAGGTCGCCTACGACGTGCTCGGCGAAAGAGCCCTCGGCATGACCGCCCTCTCGCCCGCCCTTCCCCTCGACGAGCGAGAAGAGGCAGGCGCCCTCGCCCGCGAGCTCGGCGCGCCGCACATCCTCGTCGACTCCCACGAGATCGACGACCCCAACTACGTCGCGAACCCCACGAACCGCTGCTATTACTGCAAATCCGAGCTCTATGCGGTGGCGAAGCGCGTGGCCGCGGAGCGGGGCATCACGGTGATCGTCAACGGCACCAACCTCGATGACCTCGGCGACGTGAGGCCCGGACTCGACGCTGCGCGCGAGGGCGATGTGCGCTCTCCGCTCGTCGAAGCGGGGTTCACCAAGGCCGACGTGCGTCGCTGCGCGCAGCTCGTCGATCTGCGCGTGTGGAACAAGCCCGCCGCCGCGTGCCTCGCGTCGCGGATTCCGTACGGGACCTCGGTCACGATGGAGCGGCTCCGCGCGATCGATCGCGCCGAGTCGGCGATTCGAAAGCTGGGGCTCCGACAGGTGCGCGTGCGCTACCACGACACGCTCGCTCGCGTCGAAGTTGCCCCCACCGAGATCGACCGTGCATTCTCGCTCCGCAAGGAGATCTCCGCGGCCTGCAAGGATGCTGGCTTCGCCTACGCGACGCTCGACCTCGACGGCTATCGCCTCGGGTCGCACAACGAGGTCGTGAGGCTGCGGGTGCTCAACAGCTCGTCGTGACGAAGAACACTCACCGCCGCTGGTTTCATGCGCTGTGTCTCGCGACCCTGCTGGGCGCGGTCGACGCGAGCGCCGACCCCGATCCCCTCCCCACGTTCCTGCCGCCACGAACGGGTTCGGTCTCGACGGCGACGCGCGAAGACCGGGTGACCAAGGCCAAGAAGAGCCGCTCCGTGCGTGACGTGGAGCCCTCGCTGCGTCCGACGCTCGCGACGCTCTTCAACGTGCACACGCTCGAAGCGGTGCCCGTGGGCACCGAGCCTACGCGCGACGAGAGCGCGCTCGTGTCGAGGTTCCTCCGCGACCGCACGACCTGGGAGGAGCACGCCATCGACCCCACGTGCCTCCGCGTCGTGCGCGAGATGGCCACGCTCTTTCAAGCGACGCGCGTGGAGTTCATCTCCGGCTATCGCTCCGACAAGCTCAACGAGCACCTCCGCAAGAAGGGCCACCACGTCGCGCAGCGGAGCCAGCACGTGCTCGGCCACGCGGTCGACTTTCGGCTCGTGGGCGTGCCCGTTCAGACCGTGCTCGCGCACCTGCGACGCACGCACAACGGCGGCGTCGGGTTCTATCCGCAGTCGGGCTTCATCCACGTCGACGCAGGGCCGCGACGACGCTGGGCGGGTCAGTAGCTCACACCCACGGCATCGGCGCGCCCGCCGCGGGCGTGAGGGCGCGATACGCGCGGTGCAGCTTGCGCGTCACGGGACCCGGGGCAGCATCGCCGACCTCGTGATCGTCGACCTTCACCACGGGCACGAGCTCCCGCACGCTCGACGTGATGAACACCTCGTCGGCGGTCCACAGGTCGGCCAGCGTGAGCGGCGCCTCCCTCACCCGAACGCCCACAGACGCCGCGCTCTTGAGCACGAAGCCGCGCGTGAGTCCGCCGAGGATTCCCGCGTCGAGGGAGGGCGTTGACGCGACGCCGTCATGCACGACGAAGACGTTCGAAGTGGCGCCTTCGAGCAGCGCGTCGGCGTGACCGACCACGATCGCCTCGTCTGCGCCCGCGGCGCGGGCCTCGCGCGTCCACATGATGTTCGCGAGGTAGTTCAGCGTCTTGGCGCCCGAGGAGGGGCCCTTCGCGGCGAGCCACGGCGCGCGCGCAACGATCGCTGAAACACCTTGCGAATAGGGTGTTTTCGACGGAGTCGAGAGAGGTGTCACGACGATGAGCCGCGTCGCGTCGCGGCAGTTCGAAGGCGCGACGCCGAGGTCCCCTGCCCCGCGCGTCACGAGCACGCGGACGTGCGCGTCAGGGCGACCTGCTGCTTGAACCGCCTCCTCGACCTCGACGCGGAGCCGCGAGATCGGAACCGGAAGGCTCATCGCGAGCTGCGTCGCCGACGCGCGGAGGCGACCGAGATGCTCCTCGAGCGCGAAGGCCGCGCCGCCGTACGCGCGCATCACTTCGAACACGCCATCTCCGTACAGGAAGCCGCGGTCGAGCGCCGACACGAGCGCCCCGTCTCGATCGACGAGGCGCCCGTTGAGGGACAGCGTGAGGGACATTCGGGAGGGAGCGATCAGCCCTTGAGGCGGGCGAGGAGCGCGGCGGCGCGGGCGTGCTGCTTGTCGCTCTCGAGCGCGCGTTCGAGCATGCCGATGGCCTTGGGGGCGTCGTTCTGCTTCGAGAGCGTCTCGGCGAGGTAGTAGTACACGTCGGCCTTGGTGATGCCCGCCGACGCGTCGAGGCGCTGGAGGAGCAGCGCGCGGAAGGTCTTCTGCGCGCGCTCGAGGTCGCCGGTCTTGAGGCAGAGCAGGCCGAGGTCGCGGAGGATCGGCACGCTCGTGAGGTCGATCTTGAACGCGGCGTCGTACTGCGCGAGCGCGGCGGCGGTCTCGCCCATCGCTTCGAGCGCGCGGCCGAGGCGGTGCTGCCACTGGGCGAGGTCCTTCGTGCGGCGCGTGCCGTACGAGGCGATGATGCGCTCGAGGATCGGCACCGCGTCGCGCTGCCTGCCCGAGTCGTTGTAGAGGTCGACGAGCGGTCCGAGGATCTCGCGATCTTCGGGCGCGATCGCAGCGGCCTGCTCGAGGTATCCAGCGGCGCGCGCCGGGTCCGCGAGGCGGGTCTTCGCGAGCTCGGTCAGCGCGCGCAGGTGCGCCACGCGGGCCTTGGGGTCGGTGATGAACGCGAGCTCGCGCTCTCCGACGGAGACCAGCATGGCGGCGTCGTTGCGCTTCGTCGCGAGCGCCTTGAGCATGTCGAGCGCGTCTCGCGACGACGCGTCGAGCGTGAGGGCGCGCTTGAGCGTCTCCTCCATCGCGGACTCGTCGTGGAGGCGCTCGCCCTCGATGTGGGCGAGGCGCACCGCGGCGGCGGCGGCGTCGGGGCCGGGCGACGAGAGGTCGAGCGCGCGGCGCAGCATCTCGGCGGCGCGGCTCCAGTCTCCGTCGGCCTCGGCCAGGCGAGCGAGCGCGCTGAGGGCGCCCGCGTGGTTGGGGTCACGCTCGAGCACGCGCTCGTAGAGCTCGGTCGCGCGGCCGCGGTTCTTCAGCTCGCGCTCGTTGAGCTCGCCGATGCGAACGAGCGCCGCGAGCTCGCCCGCGGTGTCGCCCTCCGACGCGCTGTCTTCGGCGCGGCGTTCGAGCAGATCGCCGAGGTCGGCCCAGCGGCGCTCGACGGTGTAGAGGCGCTCGAGCTCGCGGCCCGCGACGGGGTGCGTCGGGGTCTCGTCGATCACTTCGCGGAGGTACTCCACCGCGTCGCGGTTGCTCTGGAAGCGCGTCTCCGCGAGGCTCGCGAGGCGCAGCCGCGTGGCCGCGCGTTCGTCGGCCGACACGGCCACGTCGAGCCTGCTACGCAGGGCCTCTTCGAGGTCGCGCCAGCGCTCCGAGCGCTCGTAGATGCGCTCGAGGGCCTCGCGCGCGCCGAGGTCGTTGGGCTCGAAGTCGAGCAGCTCGCGGTACGCCTGCACCGCGCGGTCGCTGTCGTTGATCGGGCCCGCGTAGAGCTCGGCCACCTCGCGGCGGAGGCTCGTCGCCTGCGTCGGGTCGTCGGTGAGCCGCGCCCTGCGCGCGAGGAGATCGGCGACGTCTTCGTGGCGGCCCTGCGCCTTGCGGAGCCTGGCGAGCGTGTCGAGGGCGTCGATGTCGGCGTCGTCGGACTCGAGGAGCGTCGTGACGAGGTCCGCGGCGGTGTTCACGTCGCCGAGGCGCGACTCCGCGAGCTGCGCGGCCTCGCGGAGCATGGTCTTGCGAGCCTCGGAGTCGAGCTCGATCTCCGCGCGGCGGCGCAGGGTCGAGACGAGGTCGCGCTCCCTGCCGTCGGCGCGGTGGAGGCCTTCGAGCATCTCGAGGGCCTCGGTGTGCTCGGGCTCCGCCGCGAGGGCCGCGATGAGGCGCTGCTCGGCCGCGGCGGCGTCGCCGATGTGGTCCTGATACCAGTGCGCGGCGCGGAGGTTGAGCGCGGCGGCCTCGATGGGGCCGAGCTCCGCGCCGTGACGGGTGAGCGCGTCTTCGATGACGCCGCGGAGGCGCGGCCATGCGGCAGCAGCGGGCGCGAGGCGCTCGATCTCCGCGAGCACCTGCTCGTCGCGGGGGTCGAGGCTGAACGCTGCGACCATCGCGTCGAAGGCGCCCGAGACGTCGCCGAGGCGGTCTTCGCGGAGCCGCGAGAGGTCGCCGAGGAGGCGCACCTTGTCGGCCGCGAGGTCCGCGGCCTCGACGCGGAGCCCGAGGAGCCACGCGAGCTTCGCGTTGTCGTCGTTGCGCTGGTAGGCGCCTTCGAGGACGTCGATGACGTCGGGGCGCACGGACGCGACGGCGATGAGGCGCTCGAGCCCCGCGAGGGCCGCGGCGTTCGAGGGCGTGCGGTCGACCACGTTGCGGTACGCCGGGAGCGCGCCCGCGGGGTCGTTGAAGCGCTGCTCGCGAGCCTCGCCGATGCGCACCTCGAGGCGGTCGAGGAGGTCGGGGTCCGACGCGACGGAGACGCGACGGTCGAGGACGTCGACGAGCTCGGCCCACTGCGACGTGCGCGAGTAGATCTCGTCGAGGGGTTCGAGCACGGCGTCGTCGTCGCCCGCGAACTCCAGCGCCTTGCGGTAGCTGGCGATGGCGCGCGCGTCGTCGGCGAGGTGCGAGAGGGCGAGCTCGGCGGCGCGCACCGAGAGGTCGCGGCCCACGGTCGGGTCGCTGGCGTTCTCGGCCTCGGACTCGAGCACGGCCACCACGTCAGACCAGCGGTTGAGCGAGCCCGCGAGGCGCTCGAGGTCTTCGCGGGTTACGCGGTCGTCGGGCGACTCGTGGAGGGCGCGCTTGTACGCCTCGAAGGCGTCGCCGGCGCTCCTGCGGCCCGACTCGTGGACCTCCGCGAGGCCGCGGAGCTCGTTGAGGCGCGCGACGGGGTCGTCGACGTTGGTGAGCTTGAGCTCCAGCGTAGCGACGAGGTCGTCCCAACGCTGCGCGTTGCGGAAGATGGGCTCGAGGATCTCGACGGCGGCGGGCCGCTGCTCGACGCTCTCGGCGAGCGCGCGCACGGCGCTGATGGCCCTCTCGTTCGAGGGCTCGACGTCGAGCACCTCGCGGTAGGTCTCGAGGGCCCCGTCGGGGTCCGTGAGGTGCGTCGAGAGGAGCTCGCCGATGCGCAGGCGCAGGGGCGTGCGGGCCTGGTCCGAGAGCGCGAGGGCCACCTGCGTGCGGAGGTTCTCGAGGAGCTCGGGCCACTGCTGCTGCGCGGCGTAGAGGCGCTCGAGCGCGAGGATCGCGTCGGCGTCGGTGGGCGCGTCGTCGAGGGCGCGACGGTACGCGTCGATGGCGGCCTGCGCGTCGCCGAGGTCGACCTCCCAGAGGCGCCCGAGGCGGAGCGCGGTCTGGCGACGGACCTCGGGGTCCCCTTCGATGGAGAGACGCTGCGAGAGCACGTTGGTGAGCTCGCGGGCGTTGCCGCTGTTCGCGTAGAGGCCGTCGAGGGCTTCGAGGGCGAACACGTCGGCGGGGTCGATCTCGAGCGCGCGGTTGAACGCCGAGATGGCGAGCGCGGGGTTGCCGAGCATGTCGCGCTGCGAGTCGCCGATCGTGTGCAGGAGGCGCTTGCGCTCCTCGTCGTCGAGCGTGCGCGCGACCTTGCGCTCGAGCACCTCGACGTGGCCGCCCCAGTCGGAGCGGAGCACGTGGAGGTTCTCGAGCAGGTCGAGCACGTCGAGCTGGCTGTCGTCGAGGGTGAAGAGCCGGTTGTACGCGTCGATCGCGGCGCGCGCGTCGTCGCGTCGCTGGTCGTGCGTCTGCGCGATGGCGCGCAGGAGGTCGGTCTTCATCGCCACGTCTTCGGTGCCAGCGAGCGCGGTCTCGTAGCTCTGCACGAGGTCGTCCCAGAGGCTGTGCTCAGCGGCGAGGCGCTCGATGGCCTCGCGCGCGTCGCCGTCGCCGGGATCGCCCGCAAACGCCTGCGAGTAGGCCGCGAAGGCGCCGGGCACGTCGTGGGCGCGCGTGTCCTTGATGGCGCCGATCTCGCGGAGGAGCTGCGCGCGCTCGATGGCGTCGGTGGTCGCGTTGAGCTTGACCCCGAGCACCAGCACGAGCTTTCGCCAGTCGTCGAGCTCGCGGTAGATCGGCTCGAGGATCTCGACGATCTGGAGCCGCAGCTCGGGCTTGTGATCGGCGATCTGCTCGAGGGCCGAGATGGCGTCGCGGCGATCGCGGCGCTCGTCGAGGATCTCGCGGAACGCCTCGACGGCGCCCGCGGCGTCGCGGAGGCGCTCCACGCGGAGGCGGCCGAGGCGGTAGCGCAGCGAGGCGCGCTCGTCGCTCGTGATGGCGTCGGCGATGCGCTTCTCGAGGAGCTCGGCGAGGTCCTGCCACGCCTCGGTGCGCACGAGGAGGACGTCGAGGGCGTTGACGGCGCGCGCGTCGCTCGCGTCGGTGTCGAGGATCTCGCGGTAGTCGGCGATGGCGCGCGGGAGGTTCGAGAGCGCCTTCTCGTCGATCTCGGCGATCTTGAAGAGGAAGCCCTTGCGCTCCTCGACGTCGTTCGCGCGCTCGGCTGCCTCGCGGTAGAGCGCGAGGAGCTCGTCGTGCGCGGACTCGCGCTGGAGCAGCGCCTCGAGCGCAGCGAAGACCTCGACGCGCGTGGGGTCGAAGGCGAGCGCGCGGCGGTAGTACTTCCGGGCGCGAGCGGTGTCGCCGACGCGGGCGTCGAAGAGCTGCGCGGCCTGGAACGACAGCTCCGCGGTGACGTCATCGTCCGACGTGGTCTCTTCGAGGGCGTCGGCGAAGATGCCCGCGAGGCGATCCCAGCGCCCGAGCTGCGCCGCGATGCGCGCCATGGTGTCCCACGTCGCGCGGTCGGCGATCTCTTCGCGGAAGACCCTCGCCGCGGTCTTGAGCGCGTTGTCGAGGTCGTTGAGGTTCTCCTCGTAGAGCGTCCCGAGGCGCGTGAGCAGCTCCTTGCGCGCCACCACGTCTCCCTCGGCCGCGATGCGGGCCTCGAGGGCGCGGATCAGCTTCGGGCTGTCCATCCTCGCGAGGTAGATCGGCTCGAGCATCGCCGCGGTGCGGGCTTCGTAGCCCTCGCGCGCGCCGAGGGTCTCGAGCGCGACGACCGTGGGGTCGTGGTCGGGCGTGCGGTCGAGCACCTCGCGGAAGTGTTCGAGCGCGCGGTCGGGATCGTCGAGGTGATCCATCGCCACCACGCCGAGGCGGAAGTGCAGGTCCGACGGGTCGGCCTCGGGGATCGCGAGCTGGCTCTCCAGCAGGTCCGCGAGGTCGCGCCAGCGACCCTCGGCCGAGTAGATGCGTTCGAGCGCGAGGGCGGCGTCGCGGTCGAAGCCCATGCCCATGATCGCCTCGTGCGCCTGCGCGGCGGCGGGGCGGTCCTTGAGCTCGTCCTCCGAGATGCGCGCCTGCTTGCGGAGCAGCGCGCGGCGCTCATCGTCGCTCACGGCGAGCTCGGTCTTGCGACGGAGCACCGCGATGAGCTCGTTGAACTCCTTCGCCTCTTCGTGGAGCGTCTCGAGCGCGTCGAGCGCGGGGGTGTAGTCAGGCCGCAGTTCGAGCGCCTTCTCGTAGTAGGCACGCGCGGTGGCGCGGTCGTCGAGGGCGTGGCGCGAGAGCTCGGCGACCTTCATCAGCACGGCGAGCTGGAGGTCCGCGTCGAGGAGGTCGGGGGCGACGTCACGGAGCACCTGCACGAGGTCCGCGTGGCGCTTGGAGCCCTTCGCGAGCGCCTCGACCTGATCGAGCCGCGGGCGGAGGTCGGGCTCCGAGAGCGACTCGCGGAGCTCACGCGCGGCGTAGCCGAACGCGCGGCCGGGCTCGTTCATCCCGATCTCGCAGACGTCTGCGGCGCGTGCGAGCGAGCGGCGGCGCTCGTCGACGTCGTCGGTGTCGTTCGCGATGCGTTCGAGCACCGTGACGAGCTTCTCCCACGACTGCTCGGCCTGGAGGACCGGGTCGAGCGCACGGGCAGCAGCGAGCGGAACGCCAGGCTCCGACGCCGTGAGGAGCGACTCGAGCGCACCGCGCGCGACGGGCTGCGAGGGGTCGAGCTCGAGGGCCTCTTTGTAACCCTCGACGGACCGCGCGAGCTCGTTGGTCTTCGTGCGACGCAGCTCCGCGATCCGCACGATGAGACCGAGGCGATCGGAGGTCTCCGTCGCGACGGCGAGGTCCTGCTCGAGCACGCCGAGGAGGTCGGTCCACGCGTCGGAGATCTCGTAGAGCCGCGCCAGCGAGGCGTGGATCGCGCGATCGGGGCCGTACGCGTTGAGGATCTCGGAGTAGAGCGCGACGGCGCCGGGGACGTCCCCGATGCGCTCTTCCATCACGCGCGCGGCGCGCACCTGGAGGGACTTCTGCTCGTCGCCGTCGGACGCGAGCTCGGTGTCGCGGCGCAGCGTCGCGACGAGGTCGGGCCACGCCGAGGTCTTCTCGTAGAGCCGCGTGAGGGCCGAGAGGGCCTCGCGGTCGGTGGGCTCGATGTCGAGGCGAGCGCGCTGCGCGGCGATGGCGCCCGCGGCGTCTTGCAGCTCGTCCTCGCGGATCTCGCCAGCCTGCGCGTAGAGCGAGCGGCGCAGGGTGGGGTCACCCTCGTGGCGCGCGCGGAGCTCGAGCGCGTCGACGAGGCCGCGCGCGTTCTGGAGCCCGCGGTAGAGGCGCTCGAGGGCCACGGCGGCGCGGGTGATCACCTCGGTGTCGTCGCCTGCCACGTCGAGGAGTCGACGGTACGTGCGCTCGGCCTTCTCGTGATCGATGAGGCGCTCGTCGTAGAGGGCCGCGAGGTCCTGGAGGAGTGCCACGCGGACGCCCGCTGCGCGCTCGTCGCTGACGGCGCGCTCGAGGGTCTCGGCCGCGGCGGCGTCGTTGTTCGACACCACCGAGAGCCTGAGGAGCTCGGCGCGGAGCGACTCGCTCGTGGGCTCGGCGAGCACCGCCTGCTGCATCGCTTCGAAGGCGCCCGAGGCGTCTCCGAGCACGATCTCGCGCAGCTCAGACACGCGCCGGTGGAGCTCGGCGCGATCGACCGACGACTCGGTGCCCTCGAGGCGGACCACGAGCATGCGGACGAGGTTCGCCGCGCTGCTGTCACCATCCGCGAGGTAGAGCGGCTCGAGCACGGCGGCGGCGCGGAGCCGCAGCGGCGAGACCGAGAGGAGCTGCTCCAGGCCCGCGCGAGCGCCGGCGTGGGAGGGCGAACGCTCGACGACCTGTTCGAAGTCGCGCAGCGCCGACGTGGCGTCGTCGAGGTGCTTCTCGCGCACCTCGCCGCGGCGGAAGAGGAGCTCGATGCCCTCGGCGTCGTCGATGCCCGAACGCTCGAGGCGGTGCGAGAAGAGGTCGGCGAGGTCCTGCCAGCGCGCGAGGCGCGTGTAGAGCCGGTCGAGGGCGCGGAAGGCGTCGGCGTTCGTGTCGTCGAGCGCGAGCACCTTGCGGTAGACCTCGGCGGCCTCGGCGGGCTGATCGAGGATCTCCTCGAGCATGAGCGCCTCTTCGTGGAGGAGCTCGACGCGCGCGGACGCCTCGGGGGTGCGCTCGACCCACACCGCGTAGAGGGCGCGGAGGTCGCTCCAGCGCTCGCGGTCCTGGTAGAAGCGCTTGAGCGACGAGAACGCGTGGAGGTCGAGCTCCCCGGCGCCGATCACGAGCTTGTGGAAGCGCTCGGCCGCCGCGGCGTCGCCGTGGCGCTCGTCGTAGATGGCCGCAGTGCGACGCGCGAGCTGCACGCGCACCGCGGAATCGAGGCCGTCGCGATCGACGATCGACGCGAGCGTCTCGGCGAGCTCCTGGTTCCAACCGCCGACGGCGGCGAACTCGGCGAGCGTGTCGGCGAAGTCGTCGCTCTCGGGCTGCTCGGCGAGCAGTCCGCGGAGGAGGTCGAAGCCCGCGCGGGGCTCGTCGAGGCGCTCGCCGTAGACCCGCGCGAGGCGGAGCCCGAGGGCGCTGCGGCCCGCGCGATCGGTCGTCGCTTCGAGGAGGATGCGGAGCACCTGGGCGAGCTTGCGGTGCTCTCCCACGGCTTCGAACTCGGGCTCCAGGATGCGCGCTGCGGTGACCTTCCACGCGTCGTCGCCGAGCATCGCTTCGAGCGCGCCGAGGGCGCCCGCGTGGTGCGCGTCGAGCGAGAGCACCTCGCGGAACGAGGTGATCGCGCCCTCCATGTCGCCGAGCCTGCGAGCCTTCAGCTCGCCGAGGCGGAACGCGAGCTCCGCCCGCTCCGTACCCGTCGCTGCGTCGCGGCGCGTGGCCAGGAGCGCCGAGAGCTCATCCCAGCGCGAGGCCGACTCCGACAAGCGCGAGAGGGCCTCGAGGGCCTCTGCGTCGCCAGCGTTCTCGTCGAGGATGCGACGGAAGCGCGCGCTCGCCGCGTCTGCGTCCGAGAGCTGCGCCTCTTCGAGGCGCGCGGCATCGATGAGGAGCGAGCGGCGCTGAGAGGCGTCCGAGGTGCGCCCGATGCGGTGATCGAAGAGCGCGCGGAGGTCACCCCAGCGACCCGCGCGGCGGAGCAATCCGTCGAGCGTCGCGGTGACGTGCGCGTCGTCGGGCGACGCTGCGAGGGCCGACTGGTAGCGCGCGATGGCGCTATCGATGAGGTTGAGCCGGTCGGCCTCGACGGTGGCGGACTTGTCGCGGAGCCGCGCGGACTCGTCCGCGTCGGTGACGGTCTTCGCGCGCGCGTCGAAGGTCTCGACGAGCTCGCGCCACGCGCCCGCGTCGGCCGCGCTGCGCTCGAGGGTCGACTCGAGCTCGGCGTCGTCGGGGCGGATCTGGTACGCGCGCAGCGCCCAGCGGAAGGCGCCGGGGCGGTCGTTGAGACGCGTCGCCGCCAGCTCGCGCAGGCGCTGCAGGTACGAGAGCCGCTCGGTGTCGTCGCTCGCGGGGACCGCGTCGAGGAGCACCTCGTAGAGGTGCGAGAGGCGCTGCCACTTCGCCTCCTTGAGGTAGATCGGCACGAGCGCCGAAGCTGCGCGGAGGTTCCGCGGCTCGACGGAGAGCACGCGCTCATAGCTGCGGAATGCGCGCTCGGGCTGCGAGAGGCGCTCCTCGAAGATGCGCGCCGCGCGGAACGACAGCGCCACCCGGGTCTCATCCGAAGACGCCCGATCTGCGCTCGCTCCGAGCACGTCGGCGAGGCCCTCGAAGTCGCCCGCTGAAGCGTAGAGTTCCTCGAGCGTGTCCCACTGCTCCGCGCTGGTGTACGCGTCGCGGAGCACGCGCATCGCCTTGGGGTGACCGGGCTTGACCGCAAGCACCCGGCGCCACGCCTCGATGCTCTTCGCGGGGTCGCTCATGCGCTCGCCGTAGACGGTCCCGAGCTTCATCAGCAGGTTGACCGAGACCTCGGCGTCGGTGGTCTCTTCGACGCGGCGTTCGAGCACGTCGGCGAGGCCGGCGTAGTCCTTCTCGCGCTCGGTGAGCTTCTCGAGCGCGTCGAGCGCGCCCGGGGTGTTCTTGTCGATCGCGAGCGCCTCGCGCCACAGGGCGATGGCCTCACCCGGCGCGCTGAGCTTCTCCGCGGCGATCTTCGCGAGCTCGACCACGGCGTCGCGCTTGCGCGTCCCTTCGAGCGAGTCGGCCTCGCGGCGCGACACGTCGAAGAGCTGCCGCCACGCGCGGCGTCGACCGTAGAGGTCCTTGAGCTGCGCGATCGCGTCGGCGTCGTGGGGATGGATCGCGAGGATCTGCTCGAGCGGCCTCGTGGCGTTGTTGACGTTGTTGAAGCGGTCGAGCCAGATCTGCGCGACGCGGCGCAGGAGCGTGACCTTCTCGTCGGGGTCGGTCGTGTGCTCGGCCTGCTGGTCGAGCACCTTCACCACGTCGGTGAAGCGCCCGAGCTTCTCGTAGCTCGCCGAGAGCGCCACGAGCGCGGATCGGTCCGTCGGCTCGAGCGCGAGGATCGAGTTGAAGGTCTGGACCACCATCGGCTCCTGCCCGAGCCTGTGCTGGTAGATGTCCGCCATCTCGCGCAGGATTTCGAGCTTGCGGTCCTTGTGCGCGGGGTCGCCGCCGGGGCGGGCGCCGCCGAGCGCTTCGAGCTCCTGACGCTGAAGCTCGACGAGGTTGTTCCAGCGTCCCGAAGACGTGTAGAGCCGCACGAGCGCGGCGCGCGCGTCGGTGTTGGCGGCGTCCTGACGGAGCACCATCTTCCACGCGTCGATGGCCTTGTCCGCGTGCCCCGCGGCCTCCGCCGTCTGCGCGGCCTCGATCGCAGCGGCGAGTCGGCTTCCCGACGTCGCAGCGGGCCTCGCCGGCGCGGGCGCGGGCGCGGGCCTCGCATGCGCAGGGTGCACCGCGGGCGCGGCAGGCGCCGAAGAAGGCGTGACGTTCGCCGTGAGAGGCGCGGTCGCGGTGGCCGCAGGCGCAGCGGGCGCCGCAGGCGCAGCGGGGGACGGAGCGACGAGCGGGGTGGTCGCGATCGCGCTGGTGGTCGCGGTCTCATGCGCGGTCGGCGCCGGAGAGGGTGTCGACGCGCGGGGCTCCGAGGGCGCCTCGGTCGGCACCGAGATTCGTGCCGTCGCGGTTGCAGTCGCGGGGGTCTCGACGCGCGCGATGAGCGGCGCGGTCGCGAGCGCATCGGCGGGGATCGACGTCGAGATCGGAGGCGCCTCGATGGTCGCGGGCGCGAGCGCCGACGGATCGATGATGGTCTTGTCGTCGATCGGGAGCATCGAGTTGGGACCACGCGGCGGCGCGGGATCGAACGCCGCCAGCATCGCAGCGGGCGCCTCGACGGTGGGAGAGTCATGCGTCGTCGCGTCGGTGCGAGCCGCCTCGGGCGCGTTCTCGGGCACGTGACGCTGACGGTCGGATCCGAGGACGACGGCCTTCACGACGCGCACTGCGCCCGCGGAGTGGTGCTGCGTGGAGGGCTGCGGATCGCTCTTGAAGAAGCCCGGCGGAATCACGCCCGCGGGGCTCTCGACGGTCGCATCGCCCATGTCTTCGTAGCCGACGCCTTCGAGGTCTTCGAAGCCCGAAGCGTCGAACTCGACCTCGGCCTCGCCGGCCTCGACCTCGACCTCGTCGTCGTGCGCGCCCGGCGGCGCGGAGATCGGCGGCACGACGCCCGTGTACTCCGCGAAGAACGCCTCCGCGGCCTTGTGATCAGGCACGGTCGCGCGCAGTCGCGCGAAGTGAGCGGCGGCCGACGTGGGGTCGTTGCGCATGCGCCAGTGCGTCATGCCAGCCTGCACGAGGAGGCCGACGTCGCGCGAGTTCTCGGGCGTCGCGCGGAGCTGCGCCTCGTAGAAGATCGCGAGGTCGTCCCAGCGCTCGCGGTCCGTCAGGATCGCGACGACGAAGCGCGTGGCCTCGGCGTTCGAGGGGTCGATGGCGAGCACGGCGCGGTAGAGGCGCTCGGCGGCGGCGATGTCGTTGCGGCGCGCGGCGTGGGTGCGCGCGGCACGGAAGAGCAGGTTGATCCTCGCGCGGGGGTCGACCACCGAGGGGATCGAGCGCTCGAGGTGGGCCACGAGGTCGTCCCAGCGGTTGCCGCGGCGGCGCAGCACGCGCTCGAAGAGCTGGATCGTGCGGACATTGCCAGGATCCACCGAGAGCGCGGACTCGAAGAGCTGATCGGCCTCGCGGTCGCGGCCCTTGCCCTTGTACTGAAGGAGGATCCCCGCGGCGCTCGCGAGGTGCGACGCGATGAGCGCCGGGTCGGTGGTGTCGTTCTCGGCGTGGCGCTTGAACGCCGCGACGATCTCCTTCCACCGGGCCTTCTTCGAGAGCAGGCGCTCGCGCGACTCGGTGACCTCGGGGTCTGGGCCGAGCGCGAGCAGCGCCTCCGTGGCCGCGAGTGCGGCCTTGTCATCGAGAAGCTCCTCCTCGAGCACGCGCGCCCGCTCCCGGAGGAGCGGGACCTTGGCCTCGCGGTCGGGCGCGATGACCTCCTCGATGTCGAGCATGCGTTGCACGGCCTCTGCCTCGCCGCGCTCGGCGAGGTGACGCCGCGCTTCGGCGAGCATCTGCGGGAGTTCGGGTCCCAGACCCGCGAGCTCACCGCTGATCGCGCGCTCCTCGAGGGTGATCCATGCCTTCTCGTTCTCCGGATCGTCGAGCAGAGAGCCGAGCAGCTTGCGGACCTTGTCTGCGCTCATCGCCTTGCGTACTCCGATGCACCTGAGGGGTGACTTGGGGGGTCGCCGCAGTGCTCGCGCCACGCTTCATGCGAGCCCCCGCGGAGACGCCGTCTTCTTGCCGAAAACGCTGGCCTCACAGCGGAAACGGCCGACGTTGGGAGCGCACGCTATCGCAGCGCCCGCGCGTACGGCAAGCGACAAAAACGGTCCACTTTCGTGCGCCATTTTCTTCGCACGGGCGCGGCGTGATGCCGGGGCGCCGCGCGGCTCCGAAACGAGCGCCGGTCGATTTCTTGACCGCTCGTCTCGTTCGCTGTTACCGCCACGGCCACACGGGAGATCCGACGAGGGCCCCCGGACGCGTCGCTGCGGCGGCAGGGCCACGCCCTCCACCGTGCCGACGGTTGATTTCAACTGTGTTTCGCGGCTGGTACGCAGCCTGCGAAGCGTACCAGCGACTCCGCGGCGACCCACGAACGGGTGGGTGTTCGCCGCAGCGATCGGAAGGAGACGGATCACCATGGCGCGTGTCGGTGTGCTGCTCGGAGGAATCTCGGCTGAGCGCGAGGTCTCGCTTCGGTCTGGCGAGGCGATCGTCCAGGCCCTTCGCAGCCGCGGGCACGACGCGATCCCCATCGCCGTCGACCGCGACATCGACCTCGTGCTCCGTCGCACCCCCATCGACGTGGCCTTCCTCGCGCTCCACGGGCGCTACGGCGAGGACGGGTGCATCCAGGGCCTGCTCGAATGGCTCGGCATCCCGTACACGGGCTCCGGCGTGATGGCGAGCGCGCTCGCGATGGACAAGCTCAAGGCAAAGGAGCTGTTCCGCCTCCACAACGTCCCGACGCCGCCCTACTACGACATCAACGGCTCGCCCACGAACACCGAGCTCGAGGAGCGTCACGGCTCCTTCGGCTTCCCCGTGATGGTCAAGCCGCGCCGCGAGGGCAGCTCCATCGGCGTCGCGCGCGCCAACGACATGGGCGAGCTGCGCACCGCGATCGACAGCGCGCTCCGTCACGACGACGGCGTGCTCGTCGAGCGCTTCGTCCGCGGCAAGGAGGTGCACGTGGGCATCGTCGACGGCCGCGTGCTCGGCGCCATCGAGATCGTCCCCCGCCGCCCCTTCTTCGACTACCAGGCCAAGACCCAGAAGGGCATGGCCGAGTACTACTTCCCCGCGCGCCTCGCCCCCACGCGGTACCAGGGCGTGCTGCGCCTCGCCGAGCGTGCCCACCACGCCCTCGGCTGCTCGGGCGCCACGCGCGTGAACCTCCTCGTGACCGAAGGGGAGAACGAGTACGTGCTCGAAGTGAACACGCTCCCGGGCATGACCCCGACCTCGCTCCTCCCGAAGATCGCCGCGGGCGCGGGCATCGACTTCGCGACCCTCTGCGACGAGATCCTGTCGTCGGCGAAGCTGCACAACATGACCGGCGCGCGCCTCGGCGGATCGGCCACGTCGAGCGGCATCACCTCGACGCTCGGCCCGCTCAACGCCCGCGTCGCCGTCGCCTGATCGAAACGCGGCGACGTCTCACGCGTCGCCGCACCCTCTCTCCCCGCCGCCCCGAATCAGTACGAACGCGAACTACGCCGCCACGGAGCGCGCGACGGGCACGGCCTCGGGCGCATCGATCTCGACGCGCGCGGCGACGGCGCGGCGGGCGCGGTGCAGCCGAGACATCACCGTGCCGATGGGGCACCCGAGCTCGTCGGCGATCTCGCGGTAGGTCATCTCGCAGAGGTCGGCCATCACGATCACCGCGCGGAACTCCACGGGCAGCGCGTCGAGCGCGTCACGCAGCGAGCGACCGAGGCCGCTGTACTGAATCCCTCCGTCGACGCCCTCGACCGACTGCTGCGACGACGAGAGAAAGAGCTCCCTGCGCCCAGGATCGCTCTCGACGTCGAGCGCGCGACGCTCGCGCTTGCGGCGGCGGTACTGCGTGATGAAGCCGTTGACCATGATGCGGTGCAACCACGCGCGGAGGTTGGTGCCCTCTTCGAAGCGATCCCACGACTGCCACGCGCTGAGGAGCGTCTCCTGCACGAGGTCATCGGCCTCGGCGCGCGACCCCGAGAGGCGCACCGCGGCCCCGTAGAGCCCGTCGATCAGCGGCGACGTCGCCTTCATGAAGACTTCCCTGCGAACGTGTCGTCGTGCGTCCATGACAGACCACTAGATCAAGTCCCGGGCCATCGACGCCGAACCCCGAGTTATCGCAGAGAAACGCTTGAAAACGAGCTCTTTGAGGGGCCCTCCAGGGCGCCCCGATGACATCGCGTCAAGGGCCTTCGCCACCGGCGATGACATTCTGGCAACGCGACGCGTTCAGCCCCCGAGCGCCGCCGGGACCTGGTCCGCGATCTCCGAGGCCAGCGCGCCGCGCACCCCTCCGATGGCCGCCCTCACCCGCTGCCCGGCCCTGGCGTGCGCGTGCACGGCGCAGAGCACGGCCTCCCACGGGGTGCTCCCCTCGCGACCGCACTCCGCGAGGCGCGCGGCGATCACACCGCCGAGCACGTCGCCGCTCCCGCCGACGCCGAGCACGGGCTCCGCGTAAGGCATCACCCGCACCTCTCCGTCGGGACGCGCCACGATCGTGCCCGCGCCCTTGAGCACCACGATCGCGTCGAAGCGAGAGGCCGCGTCTCGCGCGTGGAGGATGCGATCGGCGTTCACCGCGTCGGCGCCCTTCGAAGCCTCGACGCCGAGGAGTCGGGCGAGCTCCAACGGATGCGGCGTGAGCACCAGCGGCGCGCTCGACGTCACCCTCGCGACGCCGCGCTTCGCGAGCCCCGTGAGCGCGTCGGCATCGATCACCACGGGGCCCTTCGCGTGACGGAGCACCGCGTCGAGGCAGGCCTCCGCGTGCTCGTCGAGACCGAGCCCCGGACCCACCACGATCGCGTCTGCCGACACCACCGCGGGGATGAGCGAAGGCGCCGCCGCGAAGGCGTCGTCCGAGAGCGTCGCCGTCATCGTCTCAAGCACGCGCGCGTCGAGGTGCGACCCCGCGCGAGAGGCCACCGTCACGAGCCCCGCGCCGCCGCGATGCGCGCCGCGCGCGGTGAGAAGCGCAGCGCCGACCTTGCCAGGGCTGCCGCCCACCACGAGCACGCGTCCGGCCGCGCCCTTGTGCGCGCCGAGCGGACGCGAGGGCGGTCCCACGAAGGCCGAGAGCGCGATCTTCGACTTCGCGACGATCTCCTTCGGGAGCGGAGCTCCGAGACCGATGACCGCGACCTCGCCGGTCACGATTCTCCCCTCGCCCGTGTAGAGACCGGGCTTGCCCGCGGCGAAGGTGCACGTGAGGTGCGCGCAAACGACGCCCTCTCGCGAGCCGAACGGCGCGCCGGTGTCGGCGTCGAGCCCCGACGGAAGATCGAGCGCCACGACCATCGACGGCGACGCCTTCGCGATCGCAGCGACGCACTTGAGCGCCGCGCCCTCGAGTGGACGCGAGAGCCCCGTGCCGAAGAGCGCGTCGATCACCACGTCGCGACCTTCGACGAGCGGCGCGGGGTCGTCCTCGTCGCGGAGCACCGACACGGCGCCGCCGACCGCGAACCACGCGTCGCGCATCACCGCGGCGTCTCCGGTGAGCTTCGCGGGGTCGACGATGCAGGCCACGGTGACCTCCATCGACGGCCTCTCGGTGACGAGGTGGCGCGCGACGACGAGGCCGTCTCCGCCGTTGTTTCCAGGGCCCACGAGCACCGTGACGCGCCTCGCGTCGGGCGCGCGTCGGAGGATCTCGGCGGCGGCGCCTCGACCCGCGTTCTCCATCAGCAGCACGCCCGCGACGCCCGCGCTGATCAGAGCGCGATCAACGGAGCGAACCTCCTCGCGCGTGAGCAGCGGCGCGTCACCGTTCATCGCCCCGCGCGCCCCTTCGCGATGGCCTTTCGCATCGCACGCACCGCGGGTCCCATTCCGAAGATCACCGCGTCTGCGACGATCGCGTGCCCGATGTTGAGCTCGACCACCTCGGTGATCGCGGCCACGGGACCGACGTTCGCCACGGTGAGTCCGTGCCCCGCAGCGACGCGCATGCCGAGCGAGTGCGCGAAGGCCGCGCCCCGCGCAAGGGCCGCGAGCTGTTCTGCGACCGCGACCCCCTTCGCGTTGGCGTAGTCGCCCGTGTGCAGCTCGACCTGATCGGCGCCGAGCGCCTTCGAGGCTTCGAGCTGCGCGGTGTCGGGCGCGACGAAGAGCGAGACCTTGATGCCCGCGGCGCGCAGCCGATCGATCACCGGGCCGAGCGTGCGCGCCTGACCGACGACGTCGAGACCGCCCTCGGTGGTGCGCTCCTCACGGCGCTCTGGAACGAGCGTCACGTGATGCGGGAGCACCTCGAGCGCGATGGCGACGGTCGACTCGGCGCTCGCCATCTCGAGGTTGTAGGTGCCCCTCACCGTCTCGCGGAGCACGCGCACGTCGCGGGGCTGAATGTGCCGCTGGTCTTCGCGGAGGTGGACGGTGATCCCGTCGGCGCCCGCGCGCTCGGCCACGAACGCGGCCTCGACGGGGTCGGGGTAGGTCGTGCCGCGCGCCTGGCGCAGCGTGGCGACGTGGTCGACGTTCACGTGCAGCGCGACGCGCATCGGTGCTCCCATCGCATCAACCACGGAGCATCGACCGCGCGATGACGAGGCGCTGCACCTCGCTCGTGCCCTCGTAGATCATCGTCACGCGCGAGTCGCGCATGTGCCGCTCCGCGGGGAACTCGCGCGTGTACCCGTAGCCGCCGTGCACCTGCACCGCGCGGTTGGTCACGCGCCACGCGGTCTCCGACGCGAAGAGCTTCGCCATCGCGGCCTCCGTCGAGAAGGGCCGCTTCGCCTCCTTCAGCGTCGCCGCGCGGAGCACCATGAGCCGCGCCGCGTCGAGCTCCGTGCGGCTGTCGGCGAGCATCCACTGGATCGCCTGAAAGTTCGAGATCGCCTGACCGAACTGCTTGCGGTCCTTCGAGTACGCCGTGGCCTCGTCGAGGGCCGCGCTCGCGATGCCCACCGACTGCGCGCCGATGCCGATTCGCCCTCCGTCGAGCGCCATCATCGCGATCTTGAAGCCCCCGCCCTCGACGCCGAGGAGCGCGTCGGCGGGCACGACCACCTCGTCGAACTCGAGGGGCACCGTGGTCGACCCGCGGATGCCCATCTTGTCTTCGTGGCGCCCCACCTTGAGCCCGGGCGCGCCGCCGTCGACGAGGAAGCACGAGATCCCCGCCGTGCCGGCGCCGCCCGTGCGCGCCCACACGACGTAGACGCCCGCGATGTCGCCCGAGGTGATCCACTGCTTCGACCCGCGGAGCACCCACCGATCGCCCTCGCGCGTCGCCGTCGTGCGCATCGAGCCAGGATCGCTCCCCGCCTCGGACTCGCTCAGGGCGAAGGAGCCCGCGGCGAGCTCGCCCGACGCGAGGCCCGCCACGTAGCGCTCACGCTGCGACGCGGTGCCGAACGCGTAGATCACCTCGCCGACCATGTTCGTCACGGCCATCGTCACGGCCGTCGCCGCGCAGCCGCGCGCGATCTCTGACATCGCGAGCGCATAGGCCACGGCGCCCGCCTCGGCGCCGCCGAGCGACGCGGGGATGTTCACGCCCATGAGCCCCATCGAGGCCATCTCGCGGAGCACCGCGGGGTCGATGTGCCCGTCGCGTTCGAAGCCCGCGGCGCGCTTCGAAAGCACGCGGTCGGCGTACGCGCGCGCCGTGTCGCGCACCAGGCTCTGCGTCTCGGTGAGTTCGAAATCCATCACGATCTCTCGGGTGTTGAGCGGACTCCGTCGTCCGCTCAGGGGATGTTGACGGTGGCGCGCGCGTACCACGAGCCGGGCGAAGGGAGGCGCCACGCGCGCACCTCGCGAAGCACGCAGTCGGCCACCGGTTCGGCCGCCGCGTCGGGGATCGAAACGCCCGCCGCGGCCACCGTCGAAGCCGCCGCGCCAGGCGTCGCGTAGAGGGTGACCGAGAGCGGCGCGGAGCTTCCGTCACGGCACGCCGCGAGGGCCGCGCGTCGCTGACGAAGGAGCGCGTCGAGCCTCGAAGCGGGCCACACCGTCGCGGGGCGCGCGTCGGGTCCACCGTCGAACTCCATCGACCACGTGACCTCGGCCTCGCCGCCGCAGGGGTGGCCGAAGTCCGTGTGCGAAAGCTCCTGCTGCATGCAGCGCTCGGTCTCGCGATCGCCGATGGTCGACGCGTTGGGCACCACCCAGCGGACAGCGCCGTCTTCGCCCACGCGGATCTTGAACCCGACGCTCCCCGACAGACACGGAATGGCTTCGAGCCTGTGCGTGAAGCACGCCGTCAACCTCGACTCGGCCTCGCGCAGCGCAGCGCGGACGCGGGGTTGAGGGAGCGTCCCCATCATGCCCTCGATGGACATTCCGCCCTGCGTCGCGGGGCAGTCCGATGTGCCCGCGTCGGGCGCCGTGGTCGCGGCCGCGACCGTGGTCGCCCGCGTAGGTTGCGTCGTCGGGCCTTGCGTCGGCGTGCTCGCGCAGGCCACGAGCCACAGCGCCGGAATCAAAAGCGAGGTGCGCATCGTTGGGGGCGCGGAGAATGCCAGACCTGCGGCGTCGAAGGCCACTCGATGCGCGCGAACTCACCCAGACCGCTATTTTTCAAGCGGAACGTCGGTCGATCTCGGCGACGGCGAAGGTCGCCCCGGCCGATCTCCGCGCGAAGGTCTCGACGCCCGACGCCGCGACGACGCGGCTCTTCCCCTGCCCCCGAACGAGCGGATCGCCGCGGCCCCAGTTGGCGTTCACGATGGGGATCGAGAAGCGCCGCGCGAGCCCCGAGAGGATCTCCGCCCGCGAGTCGCCGGGACCGTCTTCGACCCACGCGCTCGCGAAGAGCATAACGTCGGCCTCGCGCAACGCCTCGGGCGCATCGTCACCGATGAAGTGAATGTCGAAGCACACGCAGGCCGTGAGGCGCGCGCCGCGATGCTCGACGACGGGCGTGCCCAGGTCTCCAGGCGTGGCCCAACGCTCGGGATACCAGGGGTGCCGCTTGCGCCATCGCGCCGCGAGCGCTCCGTCGGGACCGAAGAGCGCGAGCGTGTTGAAGCGCGCCGCGCCCTCGCGCTCGACG
>JBPOHC010000899.1:0-2273 GCA_052035985.1 Myxococcota bacterium
GGGCGAGGGCGAGGAAGAGGGGGAGTGAGGCCGTGATCTTCATCCAACGCCTCGTCGAGTGGTCGCTTCAGAACCGCTTCCTCGTGCTCGCCCTGACCGCCGTCCTCGCGGTCGCGGGCGTCCACGCCGCGAGCCGGCTGCCGATCGACGCGGTGCCCGACATCAGCAACGTCCAGGTGCAGATCCTCACGACCGCGCCCGCGCTCGGGCCGCTCGAGGTCGAGCACTTCGTCACGACCCCGATCGAGCGCGCGATGACGGGCCTGCCCCAGGTCGTCGACGTGCGCTCGGTCTCGAAGTTCGGCCTCTCGCAGGTCACGATCGTCTTCGCCGACGACGCGGACATCTACCGCGCACGCCAGCTCGTCTCCGAGCGACTTCAGGAAGCGCGCGCCGCGATCCCCGCGGGCTACGGCGAGCCCACGCTCGCGCCCATCACGACGGGCCTCGGCGAGATCTACCAGTTCGAGGTGCGCGGTCCCGGCCGCTCGGCGATGGAGCTGCGCGCGCTCCTCGAAGGCCCCATCGCGACCCAGCTCCGCACGGTGCCCGGTGTCATCGAGGTCAACACCTTCGGGGGCGAGCTCAAGACCTACCAGCTCGAACTCGACCCCGCGCGCCTCGTCGCCTACCGCCTCACGCTCCGCGCCGTGCTCGAAGCGGTCGAGCACGCGAACGGGAGCGCCGGGGGCGCGTACCTCGAACGCCATCGCGAGCAGGTGCTCGTGCGCGGCGACGGCCTCTTCCGCTCGCTCGACGACCTGGGCGACACGGTCGTCGCGCTGGGCGACGGCGGCACGCCCGTCTATCTCCGGCAGCTCGGGCGCGTCGCCTTCGTGCCGGCGGTGCGCCAGGGCGTCGTCACGCGCGACGGCCGGGGCGAGATCGTCGCGGGGGTCACGCTCCTCCTTCTCGGTGAGAACTCGCGCGCCGTCGTCGACCGCGTGCGCGCACGGGTCGCGGCGATCCAGCCGACGCTCCCGCCGGGCGTCCAGATCGTGCCGTACTACGACCGCACGGACCTCATCCGTCGCACGATCGCGACGGTCGCGCGGAACCTCGTCGAGGGCGGGCTCCTCGTCGTCTTCGTCCTCTTCCTCATGCTCCGGAACCTGCGCGCGGGCCTCATCGTCGCGGCCATGATCCCGCTCGCGATGCTCGGCGCCTTCATCGGCATGCGAGCGGCGGGCCTCTCGGGCAACCTCATGAGTCTCGGCGCGATCGACTTCGGCCTCGTGGTCGATGGCGCCATCATCATCGTCGAGAACGCCGTCAGGCACATGAGCGAGCGGCACGCGAAGGAGGGCCGCGCGCTCACACCCAAGGAGCGGGACGAGGTCGTGCTCACGTCCTCGCTCGAAGTGCGCTCGGCGACGGCCTTCGGCGAGCTCATCATCGCGCTCGTCTACCTGCCGATCCTCACGTTGGAAGGGGTCGAGGGGAAGATGTTCCGTCCGATGGCGCTCACGGTCATCTTCGCGCTCGCGACGGCCTTCGTGCTCTCGCTCACTCTCACCCCCGTGCTCGCCTCGCTCCTCTTGCCACTGCGGCTCGAAGAGAAGGAGAGCTGGATCGTCACGTCCGCACGCCGCGTCTACCGGCCGCTCCTCGACCGGGCGCTCCGCCATCGGTGGATCACGTTGGGCGTCGCGCTCGCGGCACTCGCGCTCTCCGTCGGCGTCGCAACGACGCGCGGCGGGGAGTTCATCCCTGAGCTCGACGAGGGCGCCATCGCGCTCGAAGTCTTCCGCCTGCCGAGCACCTCGCTCGGCGAGGCTGCGCGCCAGACGACCGACCTCGAGCGCGCGCTCCGCTCGTTCCCCGAGGTCGAGACCGTGGTCTGCCGCACGGGCCGGGGCGAGATCGCGATGGACCCGATGGGCGTCGAGATGACAGACGTGCTCGTCATGCTCGCCCCGCGCGAGCGCTGGCGCTTCCGGCGCCGCGAGGACCTCGTCGAGGCCATGGAGCGGCGCATCCAGAGCGCCGTGCCAGGCATTGTCTTCGGCTTCTCGCAGCCCATCAAGCAGCGCATGGCAGAGCTCATCGCGGGCGCGCGCGGGGACGTCGTGGAGAAACTCGTCGGCCCCGACCTCGACCTTCTGCGCGAGTCGGCCGACGAGATCGCGCGCTCGCTTCGGGGCGTCCCGGGCGCCCAGGACGTGCGCGCCGAGCAGGTTAGCGGGCTCCCCAAGCGGCGCGTCCTGGTCGACCGTCGGGCGGCCGCGCGCAACGGGGTGAGCGTCGGCGACGTGCTCGACACGGAGAACGCC
>JBPOHC010000922.1:0-14464 GCA_052035985.1 Myxococcota bacterium
TGCGCGACGGCGATGATCCACGCGCAGTAGCACAGCATCATCACGCGGTTGGGCCAGCCGACGGCGCCCACCGGGGGTCTGCCTGACAGCCGCACGGTCGCGAAGAACGACGTCTGCCCGAGCCACGTCACCGCGGTGAGCGCGTAGAGCGTCGGGCGCCACGAGGCCCAAGGCCCGACACGACCGAGCCGTCGCGCCAGGAGCGTCGCGAGCACCGGAAACCCGAGGATCACCACGCTGCCGCAGCTCTGGTGCACCCGATGCGACAGGCCGTGCGACGGGGTTTGCGTGAGCAGGTCGGTCTTGAACACTGCCGCGCCGACGAGCGCCGCGGCCATCACCGCGAGGCCCGCGCTCGCGCGCGGGAGAGAGCGCCGGAGCGCCGCGCGCAGCGAGAGCATCGCAACGCCGAGCGAGACGAAGGCGAGCTGCATCACCCAGCCGTACCGCCCCACGGCGTACTCGCTGATCATCCGATGCGACGGGTCGAACTCCGGCGCGAGCAGGTGCATCGACGCGAGCAGCGCCAGAAACGCCGCCGCGCCCGCGCTCGCGCCTTGCGCGTAGGTGCGGTCGGCCGAGCGAGGTTGCAACGCCGTGGTCGCCACGGGCCGAGCTTAAACCGCGCCCACGCGAGGCTCGAACTGCTTCGATGGCCGCCTTGAACCGCGTCGATGCCGCGGCGTCGGCGCTCGCCCCAGGCTTGATCTCGCATGGCGGCCCAACCGCTCCGAGCACGGAGCGACAGGCCAGCAAGAATCCCCTTTCGGGCGGCGTAGTCCGCCACCCGGTGGGCGAGGGCCTCGGTCATGCTGGCGAGAGGGTGCCGACGGCAGAGGTCGGCCGCGTCGGAGGACTTCGCGGGCGCTCAGCCTGTCGCGTCGATCGCGCAGCCGAGGGACTGAACCGCGGCGAGCGTCACCTCCTTCGCGCTCACGTCGTCGACCGAGGCGTGAAATGCGAGCTTGCGCGTGCCGCGGTGTGTCCGCACCTCGAGGTACGCGCCCCGTAGCAGGGCACGACGGACACAGTACAGCCCCATGACAAGCAGAGCCATGAGCCCCACCGTGATCCGCCTTCCGGCGATCAAGAGCGCGAGAGTGACGACGGGGAACCTCTTGCCGCCCCGCTCGCCCAGGCGCGTGAGATGGCGAACGCGGCGGGGTAGCAGAGCGCCGCGCCCATCGCGATCATCAGCGGGATTCGCTCGCTGACGAAGCCGTGCGCGATACGCAGCGAGACGATCTGCGCGCGCGGGATGCTCACGACGCGCTGCCCGTCCGCCACCTCGTGCGCGCCGTCGCTATCAATGTCTACCGCGCCGTGCGAGATCACGGCTCCGTTGTCACCCGATGCGGCTGCTCTGCGATACACGCAAGTCCCCATGGTTGATGCGCGACGGTACCCCCTCGGGCACGCAGCGCGGAAGCGCCCGAGTTCGCCGCACGCCACGTCGCGCATGAGGCGGAGAGGGCGCGCAAGAAGACCGGGTGAGCCCGGTCGGGCGGCCGCCGGTGCGGTTGACCGCGCGCGTCGCGACGGGATAGACACGCGCTCTGAGAGGCTCCGCTGCCCCCATGATGTCGGTCGAAGAAGCGTTCGAGAAGCTGGCCGACGATCTCACGCCGAACGCAGAGCAGTTCGCGGAGGTCGAGCGCCTTCACGAGCTGTTGAGGCAACAGTTCGCGTCGAGCGATGGCCTGGCTTCGATCGAGCTCCTGAGCGTCATCGTCGTACGGGGTAGGCCGTGGCCGATGTTTGTGTTCGTGCTGCATGATGGGGAGTTCTCGCCCCTGATGGCGCGCAGGGGCGGCATCGAAGGTCTCCTGCGCAAAGCGGGCAAACGCGGATATCAAATCGAGGGATCGCCTCTGCTCTTCGACGCGGTCGTGGGGGTGCTGGGGCCTCGACCTCCTCGCTCCCCCAACGGATTCCCGTCTACTCGCGAGATCATCGTCCTCGGAGACGCGCTGCCGTCGCTTCTGGAGAGCGAGATCGGCCGCGCCAGCGCGCGTCTCGCGCGTCTCGTCGTTCGAAGTTGGGGCTCCCAACTTGCGGTGTACGACCTTGGTCCGTTGGCCAGCGCGATCGTCGCCAGTTCGACCGATCACGGCGGTGGAATGGGCGAGGCTCTCCGCGATGTTCTGGCTTCGTTCCCGGCGCAGGAACAACAACTTCGTGCGGTGCGGGCTGACTACGCACTCCGCCTCGCCCAGGCCGGGAGGCTCGTCGAAGCGCACGCGCAGTGGCGGGAATTGTTCGGAGCTGTGTGGCCCGTCGATCTCGGCACCATCGAGCGTCGAGATGTGATCTCCGAGGTGACCGTTCGCGGCCTTCGCTCGATCGACGCTGCGCGACTCTCGCTGCGTGGTCTCACCGTGCTCATCGGCGAGAACGGCTCGGGCAAGAGCACGCTCATCGAGGCGTGCGAACTGTTGCGCCGCATGGCTTCGCCCGCATTTCTCGACGAGATCAACAGCATCCACGGCGGGCTTCGCCTCCTCCAGCGACACGGCGCGAAGGAGGTCGTGCTTCGTGTGGAGGTTTCTGGCGCTGACCTGCCGCTGCAATACGAGGTTCGCCTCGCGGCGGAGGGAACTGGCGTTGCGATCACGCGCGAGGAGCTGGTGATCGGGCGCAGCGAGCAGGGCGCTCCCTCCGTGCCTGTCATCACCCGCGACCGCACGAAGTCGCTCGTGCCCGCGCACTTCCCCGAGGCGCTCTCTGTCTCCGACGGCCTCACTCTCACCTCGTTCGGTTCGAATCCACCTGCGCCCGCTTTCACCCGAATGATCGCGGCGCTCAAGGCGATCGAGGTTCACGTCCCCTTCGAGGTCACCCCCGCCTGGGTGGGGCGCGCGCACGGACGCCAGTCCGTGCTCCGCGGCGTCTCGATGATTCAAGCCGCGACGTCGCTGGAGCGCCTCGGAGTCAACCTCGCCAACGCCTTCCACGCGCTCCGCTCTGATGGCAGCGAGGCGCACTGGCGAGAGACGATGGACTACGTTCGCCTCGGACTCGGCGATCGCATCGAGAGCGTGAACACTCGCGCCGACGTCGGGGGCGGCGCCATCGCGCTCTGGGTCAAGCTGCGCGGACGTGACGAGCAGATCCCCGCAGCCTCGCTCTCCGAAGGGACGCTCGCATACCTCGCCTTCGTGGCGCTGTTCCGCCTGCCGTCGAAGCGCTCTCTGCTGGTCTTCGATGAGCCCGAGCTGCACCTGCACCCGCGCCTCCTCACGCGCGTCATGGGGTTCTTTCATTCGATCGCGGAGCGCAGCCCGGTCGTGCTTGCGACGCACTCGCGGAGGCTGCTCGATGAGCTCCAGGACCCCGCGGGCTCGACGGTGCTCTGCGAGCTCGACGAGGCCGACACGACGCGGCTTCGATACCCCGATCGCGCGGCCTTGGAAGAGTGGCTCGTGGACTACGAGGGCCTCGGTCGCGTACTCGACGCGGGCTACGAGTCCGAGGTGATGGTGCGAAGAGAGGAGGCGTAGGTGCCGGGGGTCACGATCCTGTACGAAGACTCCGCGGGGGAGCGGAGCCAGTTCGCGCTGCACCAGCTCGTCGTGCGTTGTGTCGCGGATCGCCTCGACCGCGAGCCGCGAACGTTCGATGACTCGCTGCGCGGCTATCCCAAGAAGGGCAACGCCAACGTGCGACGCGCCTGTCAGCAGGAACTCTCGCGTCTCGCTCGCGACGGCCGTCTCGTCTGCGCGGTGTACGACAGCGACGAGATCACTCAGCTCGTGAAGTTGCCCGCCCGATCGTGCAAGACGAAGATCGTGGGCGCTCTCAAGCAGAACTGCGACGCGACCGTCAACCTGCGTGTGGTGCTGCTGATCGAGAACACTGAATCCCTTCTCATCGCGCTGCGAGACCTCAAGGTGATCCACGACCGAGACGCGATGTTCGCCGACGCGATCGATCGAAAGACCCTGGCGAGTCGCGACATCCTCTTCAAAGCCGCCGTGTGGCAGACGACGCCCGAGCAGCGCGCGTTGTTGCTCGCGAGCGTTCCGTCGTTCCGCTATCTCATCGACAAGGTCACCGCCGCGCTCACCTGAGCCCGCCATGCGGCTCTCCCGACCGGGCGGAACAACGTCTCTGCGTCGACACCGTCGCGCGCCGCTCGCCCCGCGCCGCGCGCTCGCGATCGCTGCGTCGATGGAACGGCGATGCACGCGAGTCACCCTCCGCCGACGGTCGCTCCGCGGTGGACGCGCGTCCGTGGCTCCGTTCTCACCCTCTCGCGCGGGCGTGGCCTGATAAATTCAGCCCATGCGTGAACCTCGTCTGCGAAGCGAGACCCTCCGCCGCCTCCGTCGCCCCGCGCTCGCGCTGCTACTGGGGAGCCTCGCCGCTTGCTCGCACGCCGCGGCGAGCCGTTCGTCTGCGTCTCCGAGCGTGAGCGTCGTCGCAGCGCCGCCGTCGCAGGCGCCCTCCGCGGCCCCGCTCGCTCCGTCTCCGACGCGGTCGCACGAGTCGCTGGTCGCCGAGCGCTGCGCGGAGCTCGCCGAGAGGCACCGTGACGCGCTGCTGGCCTATCCCGCTCAGAGCGCGTTTCATGACGCTGGGGCCTCGCGCGATGAGGCGGAGCGCAGCTTCGACGTCGAAGGCATGGCCGTGTGCAGCGAGGCCGACGGCGGCGTGTGGGGCGTCATCGCCGCCCCCCCGCAGGGCGAGCCGGCGTATGGGGTGTTGAACCTCGAGCTGGCGTTTCTTCCGTTCGAGCGCGTCGGGAGCGCGTCGACGCCCGTGCACGAGGCGCTCGCCTCGATCTCGCCAGGCACGACCGAGAACCCGCAGCTCGGCGCGAGCGTGTTCGACTACGACGGCGACCACCTCCCCGAGATCTTCATCTCCATCGACCGTCGCGATGACCATGAAGAGGACGGTCCGTGCATCCCCTACGAAGGGAGGCACGAGACCTGGCTCCTGTCGGTGAGGCGCGCGGTTCCGTCATCGAGCGCCTCGCTGGTCTTCGTGCCGGTGCGGCCCCCGCCGGGCGCGACGCTCCTCACGGTGACGGACGCAGACCGCGACGGGCGCCCCGACTTCGTCATCGCCGATCCGTACGAGCTCGGCTCCACCGTGTGCACGTACGAAGACGCTCCGGCGTTTCTCGCTCACGCGTTGCCTGGCGGCGCCTTCTCGCTCGACGACGCCGCGGCGCAACGCTTCGCGCGCACGAGCTGCTCCGACGCAGAGGAACCAGCGGTGAGCCCCACCCTGCGCGCCGTGGCCTGCGCGCGCGTCCTCGGCGCGACCCGTGAAGCGGTCGAGCGCGCGCTCCGACAACGCTGCGGCACCCCCCGCGCTCGTCGCAGCCCCGGGTGCGCCGCGCTGCCCGAGCTTCTGCGCGCCGCCGCCGTGACGCCGCCCGTGACGCCGCCGCGGCCGTGACGCAGACGGCGGGTGTGCGCTCGCCGGGGGCCGTGGCTCGCGCGGTCATCGAGATGCGCGAAGCGGCCTCGAGCGCAGACTCTTGCGGTGTCGCGAGGCTGGTGTAAGTGTGGTCTCATGAGTGACCGGGCGGGGAGCTCTCGTAAGACGACGCTGTTGTTGGGGAGCGCCACGGTGGGCGACTCGACGGTGCCGATCTCGCAGCCGCACGACGAGCCGACGGAGGTTCCCCTCGACGAGCGCGCTCCGACCGAGGGGACCCTCGAACACACCGAGGTGCAGCAGCCACAACCGCTCGCGGCCAGCGCTTCGAAGAGCCGACTCACGGTGGGGGTGTCGCACCCGGAGTCTGCGTTCTCGACGCAGCAGGGGCACCGCGGGTTTCAGACGCTCGCGCCGACCGGACGCGCCACCTCTCCCGAGCCGCCGTCGACGCCCGCGAGTGCGGCCGCCGACGCGGAGACGAAGCGCCCGGCAGAGGGGCCCGCGCTCCGAGGACGGCACACGCTCGACCCGTCGCACCCGCAGACCGCGTTCGGCTCTCAACAGGGCCAGCGGGCGTTTCATACGCTCGGCCCCGACAGGGGATCGAGTCGCACGGGCGGCGCGCGAGGCGCGGGCGTCGACCCCGCCGCGACCTCGCAGTCGGCCGGGCGCGCGGCTCGCAGCGACACGCAGTTGATGGGCCTCTTCGACCTGCCGCCGCCTCTCGCGACGCCAACGCGCTTCGCGCCGACCGAGCGCAGGCAGACGACGCGCGAGGCTCCGACGGAGCGCGGGCCGCGCTCGCAGATCTTGCGAGGCGCCGCGGCCTTCGCGCTGCTCGCCCTCGTCGCGGGCGGATCGTACTGGCTCGGCGCTCGGAGCGCGTCGCGACCGCTAGACACCGAGGCGCGAGCGAACCTCCGCGCGGTGGATTCGCAGCCGTCGATCACGCTTGCGCCGTCGACGCCAGCGCTCGCGGTTCCATCGGAGATCCCGGCGCCCGAGGCGTCTCCCTCGTCGGCTTCAGATGTCGGCTCGCCCGCCTCCGATGACGCTTCGGTCACAGCGCAAGACCCCGCCGCGCACTCCGACGACGCCGTCGAGAGAGGCCCCGAAGCGCGCGCATCGCGGCGCCGCACGCAAGGCACGCGACGTCCCCGGACACCGCACGGCCCCATCACGCAGACGCCCTTCTGACCGCTGACGACCTCTCGCGCTTCGAGCGCCGCACCACGCTTCGCTCGTCGCGCAGCCACGCGGCGCGCTCGACGGGCCCCGATCGAGCACGGCGTCGCGTGTGGGACTCGCGTCGTCGCGTTCGACGCGCCGCAGGAGCCCGTCGCGCTCGGTCTCCGTGAGGGGGCGTGCGAGCTTGCGTTCGCACAGGTGCGCGAGCGGCGCGAGGGTGCCTTCGAGGGGTTCATCGCCGTCATCAAGGGTCGCGACGTCATCATCGCGAAAGCGCAGAGGCGGAAACGACCGCGCCGTCCACGAGCTCGGCGCCGTCGACTTGCTGCGGATCTTCGGCTTCGAGATCATCCTCGCTCCCCGAGAGGAGCGTCGTCGTGTGGGACGGCGCGCTCCCTCGCCACGAAGGAGTTTCACGCGTGCACCATTTCGTGTTCTCGATGTCTTTGGGGGCGATCGTGTCGTCGGTGCTCGCGGTCGCGGGCTGCGTGGCGGGCGCCGACGAGCTCGCGCCCGCGCCTGGGGGACCCATCGCGGTAGAGCCCGCAGGGGCTCCAGATGTCGTGCGCTGCGCGACGCCTGCGCCCACCGAAGAAGAGATCGCGCGCGACGTGGCTGTGGCCGCCGCGCACGCCGTCGGCCTGCGGCCCGTCGCGCCGCCTGCGCCTGGCACGGGGCGCGCGGTGCAAGGGGCGACGGGCGGCACGATCCCGGTCTACGTCCACGTCATCAACGCAGGCTCGTCGGTCGCCAACGGCAACGTGAGCGACGCCACGATCGCGAGCCAGCTCTCGGTGCTCAACAGCGCCTACGCGGGGACGGGGTGGCAGTTCTCGCTGGCCGCGACCGATCGCACCACCAACACGGCCTGGTACACGGGCTGCGCGAGCGGATCCACAGAGACCGCGATGAAGAACGCGCTCCGACAGGGGTCTGCCGACGACCTCAACCTCTACCTCTGCAACCCCTCTGGCGGCGTGCTCGCCAGGGCGACGTATCCCTGGCAGTACAGCGCGAACCCGAAGTACGACGGCGTCGTGCTGCTCAACAGCACGCTCCCCGGTGGCAGCGCGGCACCGTACAACCTCGGCGACACGGCCACCCACGAGGTGGGCCACTGGATGGGGCTCTATCACACGTACCAGGGCGGCTGTGCGCGCAGCTCGAACGCGGGCGATCTCGTCGCTGACACGCCCGCCGAGGTCGCGGGCGCCTACACCTGTGCGACCGCGCGCGACTCGTGCCCCACCATTCCCGGCGTTGACCCGATCTTCAACTACATGGACACGACCACCGACGACTGCATGAGGGAGTTCACGGCGGGCCAGGATGCGCGGATGGATCAGCAGTTCACGCTGTATCGCTTCGGCAAGTGACCGCGGTCGCTGCGCTTCGCCGCCGCGGAGCGCGCTGTACGTCGCGACCGGCGAAGACCCTCCCGCAGCCCTCGCGTTGCGAGGAGTCTCGCATCGATCGCACGCTCACGACACCGAGGCGAAAGTCATGGTCGCTCGACCTCTCTGGCTCCGCGCACCGCCTCGACGTGGCGTGGGACCTCGTCGTCACGAGCCGAGACGCCCGCCGCGATGTACGAGCCGCCGCGCGAAATCGCCCCGCTTCGACCGCACGTTGCGGTTGAAACGCTGGAATGAATTCCCGTATCCTCGGTGATGGTGTCGCGATGACACCCGCCGCCACGAACGGGTATCGCGCGGTCTGCCCGAGGCGCATCAAGGCTACCTACCACCGCGCGGGAGCGACGCCTCACCGATGCGAACCACGTTCCTTTCAGCAAGCTCCGCGCGCGGACCAGTCCGCGTCGCGTGGGCGCTCGTTCTCGCGTTGTGGGGCTGTCGCGGCTCTGGCGGGAGCGCCGCGGGTGACGCCGCCCTCGACGCTGCGCGCGACACGCCTGCGACCGACGCCTCAGCCGACCTCACGATCGGCGACGACGCGACGACCGACGTGAGCCAGCCGATCGATGCCGCGACCGGCGACGTGACCATCGACGTGACCGCCGACGTGACAATCACCGACGACGCTCCCAGCGACGCGTCGGTCGCAGACGCGGCCGCCGACGCGGTGATCGCAGACGCGGCCGTCGACGCGGTGATCGCAGACGCGGTGATCGCGCTCGACGTGATCGTCGTCGACGCGGGCGCACCCGACGTGCCGAGCGCGACGGACTCGGGCGTGGACGTTCGCACGGACTCGGCCGCGCCGGTCGATGTGCTCGGGGGCCTCGTCGACGTGCCGCCGCTGCCCGACGTCGACCTCTCGGGGCTGCCGCGCGACGACGCGGGACGCATCATCCTCGGGTCGACGGGCGAAGGGTCGCTCGTGCTCGAAGAGACCGATGCGGGGCCCGTGCAAGCGCTCGCGCGGTGCAGCGTGCTGGTGACCAACTGCGTGTCGCCGGGCGCGCGCACGCTCGATCAGTGCTTCGCGTCGGTGCGGCGCTGCGAGACCGACGCGCCGTGGGCCGAGGCGCCGTGCTGTCCGAGCGCGTGCGTGACGGCCTACCAGACGCGGCGCGCCTCGGGCGCAGGGCCCATCACCGCCTACGACCAGGCGCTCTTCGGGCCGCCGAGCTGCGTGCCCGGCATCCCCGACCTGGGAGGGCTCTGACATGCGCGAGCACGCACGCATCACGGGCCTCGCGGCCCTCATCGCCCTCGGCATCGCCACGCCCCGCGACGCGCGAGCGTGGAACTCCACCTGCAGCGAGTACGAGAACCCCACCGATCGCGTCGAAGATCTGCGCCGCTCGCGCGCCTGCTGCGAGGGCCCTGACGCGACGCGCGGCCGCCTGCGCAGCCCCGACAATCAAGACGAGCACAGCCAGATCTTTCGCGAGGCGTCGATCACCGCGGGCCTCCCGAGCGCGGTTCGAGAGACCGTCAACCTCCGCGTCTACACCGCCGACACGACGGTGAGCGGGAGCTCGTACTCGATCCTCGACCCGCGCTGCGCCTTCGTCGGCTCGCTCGACTCGCAGGCCCCCGTTGCCTTCGACGCCGCGCTTCGCATGCGCGTGCGCTCGTTCAGCGTCGACGAGCTCTCGATGCTGCCCGACTTCTCGTTCTCGCTCTGGGATTGGATCGGCGGCAACGAGACCTGCCCGCTGCGCGGCTACGTGCCCGACGGCGCCATCGGGTGCCACACGCAGAGCTCGCACATGGGGATGGCCAACGCCAACCACTTTCCCCCCATGAGCGATCGCTACTACGCGCGGCTGCACCGCATGGCCGTCGCGCGCGCGCAGCGGTGCGTCGAGCAGCGCAACCTCGTGCCCGCCAACCAGCAGCCCCGCTTCGAGGAGTACTGGCACGAGTGCGAGACCGAGGCGCTCGCCATCGAGGCCTACGCCCAGCACTACATGCAGGACTCGTTCAGCTCGGGCCACATGTGGGAGCGCTGGGGCGCGACCGACGTCGACCGCTATCCCGCGCTGCCCGACCGCATCTTCGAGACGAGCCTCCTCGGTGCGTCGCCGAGCGCTTCAGAGAAGCGCAGGCTCCTGGCGGTGCTCGTCGGGCTCACCACGGGGCTCATCCACGGCGTCGAGCCCGTGATCAGCTCGCTCCCCGACGCGCTCTGCCACCCGTACCCCGACGTGCGCTTCTCCCTCAGCGGAGGCTTCGCCGCCGGCGCGGGAGACACGCACTACGCCGGCGAGGTGCGCGCCGACGCGGGCGACCTCGGCGCGCTCCACCGTCGCCTCGTCGAATGCGCGGCCTCCGGCGTCCGCGCGGTCTACGATGCCCTCAACCCGTCAGGCGGCCCGACGCCCGTCCACGGAGCGCTCACGTCATCGATGGGCGCGCCGCGCGACCCGACGGGGTCTGAGTGCGCGGGGATGCGCGCCACCAACGCGGCGATGTTCCACGGGATGGGCGTCGACGGGCCCATCAGCGTGACGCACTTCGACGAGGTGCTCGCGATGACCGGCCCGAGCGCGCTCGCCACCATGCTCTGGGCGCCGAGCGCGGGCGTCGCCTCTCGGGCCAGCCTCTCCGACGACGGCGAGCGGCTCTACGCCGTCAACCTCGTGCGCATGGCGGGCATCGCGCGCCTCAGGGCGGCCCTCGCGCCCGACGACACCGACATCGCGTCGATGTCCGTCCCCGAGGGGAGCAGCACGCTGCGCCTGCGCCTCATGACCACCGAGCGCAACTCGTTCTACGCCGATCACCTCGACGACGGCGGCCCCGCCGAGCTCCTCGCGTCGTATCAAGATCCCGACCTCCCGTGGCCCGTGAGCGCCGACTCGCTCACGCCCGACGCGGGCTCGCGCGGGGCCTCGATCGCGCGCGCGTTCCAGCGCGCCCACATCGGCGAGCTCTGCGCGACGGAGGGCGACGCCCTGCTCGCGCGCCTTCGCGCCGCCGCCTCCGCGACGGGCTCCGACGACGAGGGCGATCGCGCGCGTTGCGACGTCTGCGCCGAGGTCGTCGCCCGCCACCTGCGCGTCGGCCCCGACCTCGCGCGCCACGATCGCAACGCCGAGCCCGTGTGCAGCTTCATGCCGAGCAACACGGGCTACGCGTACCAGCCCGTGGTGGGTTCGATCACCTCGCCGCGCAACCTCGCGCGCGTGTGGTGCGGATGCGCCCAGCACGCCGCGGCGCTCACCGACGCAGGCTTCCAGCCGCTCGCGCTCGACGGCGGCGACGTCAGGCGCGACGGCTCGACGATCCGCACGACGACGCTGCCCCGCGACATGGCCGTCACCAGCGACCGCCGCGCCGTCATCTCGCACGGCGACGGGACGCTCGCGGTCCTCGACCTCGTCGAAGGGGTCGAGGTCGACACCGACCGCAACGCGATGACCACCTCGACGGGCGCCCCCGCCGGCGTGACGCGCCTCAACGCGGGCTCGGGCGCGCACGGCGTCGCGATCGTCGAGCGCGACGGACAGTCCTTCGCGCTCGTGACCGTCCAATCGTCCGACGAGCTCGCGGTCTACCGTCTGGGCACGCGCGAGCTGCCGAGATACGAGCTCTGCGAGCGCATCGACGCGGGCCGAGACGCGACGCGCAACGAGGACGCGTGGGACGTGCTCGTCATGCCCGACAACCTCAAGGCCTTCGTGTCGTTCAAGGGCGCGGGCACGAACCTCGGCGACGCGATCGCGGTGATCGACGTCACGCGCGCCACCGACTGCACGCCTCGCTCTGGCGAGGTGCGCAGCCACATCACCGGCGTCTTCGGCGCGCGCGCGGGCATCGGCGCGATGGCCCTCTCGCCCGACGCGTCGCGCATGCTGGTCACCGCGCGACGCGCGGCCGCGTGCACCGTGCCCGTTCGGTCGGGCCTCGGGTCGAGCACCATCGACATGCCCGTAGGGTGCGACTCGGTCATCGTGATGAACCCGGTGACCGACGCGGTCGTGCCGCTGCCGACGCCCATCCCGTACCTCCGCACGATCCCGACCTACTACCCGTACGCGGCGGCGTGGTTCCCCGACGGGAGGCACGTGGCCTTCGCGCAGTTCAGCGGGCCCGACTCCTGGCCCGTGTCGCACCCGCTCGGCGGCGGCGGCGCCGTGCGCCTCGGCGACGGCACCACCGGCGAGATCGTCTACAACGCCGGCCTCGCGGGCAACGTCGTGGGCGAGTCGCTCCTCGTCGACCCGTCGGGGCGCTTCGTCTACGCGGCCACCATGACCGGCGACGTCTACGCGCTGCCGGGCCTCGACGCGACGGGCGCCTACGACGCCTTCTGGCGCGAGTACGACGCCGACCCGGAGAACACCATCCACGGCCTCCCGAGCTGGTACGGCGGCTGCCGCACCTGGTCGCTCTCGTGCGTCGCGGGCTGGTGCCCGGCCTTCTGCACCGACTACGTCGGGCTCAACGTGGGATCGCCCGTGCGCGCTCTCATCCCGTACTGATCCGCGCTCACTCAACCGCTCGGCCGCGGTCGCGCGAGCCAGCGCGCTCGGATCGGCGCGAAGCCTCTCGACGAGCGGACTCAACGCGCGGTCGACGCGAGCGAGCGAACGCGACGCCGAGCGCGAGCGCGAGGGCGAGGGCGCCACGAGGGCTCCCGCTGGTGGGGCCGGGGGTCGTGACGCTGCACCCTCCGGCGACGAGGAGTGGCTCGCCGAAGCTCGCCGCCACGGTGTGCGTGGTGGGCGAGAAATCGAACGTGAGGTCGACGACGTACGAATCTCCCCGGCCCGGGTGCGAGCACGAGGTGAACCCCATCGGGTCGGGGAAGCGAAGCCGCGTCGCGAACCGCGGCTGCCTCCGCACGAAGGCGTCGAGGTTGACCATCGTGAACGTCAGCTCGCGCGTGCCCGTGCGGGTGACGTCCTGAATCGGCGGGACCGCGCTGTCGGGCACCGAGTCCGCCGAACTCGGCTCGTAGTAGCGCTCCGGGAGCGAATCGCCGCTCGACGGTGACCAGCGCACCACCACGTCGGTCACGCTCGATCCGGCGCTCGACGCGGTCATCCAGGTGGCCGTCACGGGCGCGGTGAAGAGCGGCGCGGGGCACTCGTTGCCTCCGCCGCACGCGGGCAGCGCCCAGGCCGTCGCGGCCGCGAAGCTCGCCGCCAGCGCGCGGCGAGCGATAGGAGTCACGCGCGTCGTCGGGGCCATTGCTTCTCTCCGTAGTGGTCGTGGCGAGCGGTGGTGGGTGATCTCATGCGAGACGACAGAGCGCGTGCCCATCGTACAGCAGGAGTGGACCGATCGCTCAGACTGCGAAGTCGCCTCGGCGATCCCCGACGTCGCGCTCGCCAGGACGGACCGTCGGACTACTTCTCCGCTGATCGACGCGTACCACCGGCGCAGGGTCGACGCGGCACAGCCTTTCGCCCGAGCGGCGACGCGTGGAGCGTCGCTGCGGGACATCGCTGTCGCTGCTCGCAGTCGCCGCGGGCGATGCATTCACCGCGCGCGCCACGCCGCTGCACCGCGGCTCCGAGCTCATGGGCGCGGCCGAGGGCGGCGCGGCCGACTCGCACCCGACCTGGTCGCCCAACTCCCGCTGGATCGCCTTCGGCCACGGCACGAACTCGCGCAGCGGCAACGGCCGCCTCGACTACCCCGGAGCGCTGTACTTCGTCTCACGCGAGGGCGGGTCCGCGGTGCGGCTCGACCGCGCCAACGGCGGGCCGACGGGCACGCAGTCGTACTGGCCGACGTTCGCGCCCTTCACCACCACCGACCCGGGCGCTGGTGGAGCCTCCCACGTCTGGCTGGCCTTCCACTCGCGGCGCGACTACGGCAACGGGCTCGTCGGCACCCGCGGCACGCGCCGTCGGCGGCTCTGGGTCACCGCGATCGACACGACGCCCGCGGCGGGCTCTGACCCCTCGAGCGTGCCGTACTGGCTCCCGGGTCAGCGCGCCGCCGAAGAGAACATGGCGGCGTACCGGGCGCCGCAGGCGTGCCGCGACAACGGCGAAACCTGCCGCAGCTCCGCCGAGTGCTGCTCGGGCACCTGCAACGCGTCGGGCCGCTGCGAGCCGCCGCCGCCCGCCATGTGTCGAACGGAGGGACGCACGTGCAGCGGATCGGCCGACTGCTGCGCGGGCCTGACCTGCGTCGGCAACGTCTGCGGCGTGACCCCCGGCTGAACGCCGCTGCGCGACGCCCATCCGCTCCGAAGATCATCGCAGCTCAGCGCTGCACGCTCGCGTCGCCGCCATCAACCGCCGCATCGACGACGGGCGCGGCGGTGGGAGACGCGAACCGCGGCGTCTCAGGTTGCTGACGCACGGCCCACAAGCTCGCAGCCCCAACTGCCGCCACGGCCACCACCACGGCACCTGCGATGGCGACGAGGGCCCCACTCCGCCTTCGACCGGCCTCCGGCGCGCGCTGCCCCGACATCGGTTGCAGCGAGTGCGGCGCTCCGGGCGGCTGCG
>JBPOHC010000148.1:0-1592 GCA_052035985.1 Myxococcota bacterium
GCGCGTGCCCCTTCGCGCTCGACGATCGGTACCTGTGCCTGCGCCGCATCGGGCGCGGCGGAATGGGCGACGTGTACGCAGGCATCGACGTGGTCTCGCAGCGTCGCGTCGCCATCAAGATCCCGCACGCGTGTGATCGTGGCGACGCGCACCGCCTCCTCGGTGAGTACCACTACAACTGCGTGGTGAGCGCCGCGGCAGACCCGGTGATTCGCGCCTCGGTGCCGACGCCCATGGCGTTCCACTCGAACGCCTACAGTCTGCCGTGCATCGTGATGGAGCTCCTCGACGGTGTGACCTGTGAGGAACGCCTCGCCGAGAGCGGAACGTTTCACTCCGCGGAGGCCCTCCGCGTGGTGCGAGACGTGGCGCTCACGACGTCCTACGCGAACGAGCGCGGCTACGTTCATCGCGACGTGAAGCCCTCGAACGTGATGCTCACGCGGGGTGGCGCAACTCCTCGCGTCGTGCTCCTCGACCCCGGCTGCGCGCGTCTCCCCGAGGCGAGGCTTACGCTTCGCGGCGCACCACACTTCACGCCCGGCGTCGCGCCGCCCGAGGTGATCCGCGCGCTTCCCACCGACGAGCGCACGGATGTCTTCATGCTCGCCGCGCTCCTACTTCGCCTCACGACGGATCACGACCCCTTCGAAGGCGTCGACGCCCGGACCACGATCGAGACGTCGCTCGCCGCGACGCGGCCGCCTCCGCTCGACGCGTTCGAAGCAAGCATCGCAGGCGCGTTCGCTCCCGCGACGCCGGCCATTCGTCGCGCGGACACCCTGCGGATGGCGCCGCCTCCGCCCGTCGTTCGCTCCCTGGTCGAGGTGCTCCGAGACGCGCTCGAACCCGAGATTGCCGCGCGCCCTTCGCACTCCGAGCTGATCGAGGTTATCGAGGACGTCCTCACGGCCCTCACTCCGCTCGGAGAACTTCGGCGCGCCTGCTGAGCGACAACGATGGTAGAGGGAGGCGGCGCGGAGGTGATGCTCGACGGGGTAAGCGCGAACGCACGGTCCGCTGCGATTCCACGCGTCAACGTGCTCGTCGGGGGTGAGTGCGTTCGCAGTGGAATGGGGAGGCGTCGGGGTACGCATGACCGAGAGCCTCGCAGTCGCGCGCAAGCACTACAGCTATGTGGATTTTGCATCGGATACCTCACCTGCATCGAAGAGGGCCGGATGACGATGTGGGTTGACGCGCTCGTCGCGGCGGCTGACCGACGACGTCAGGCGGCACGCATCGAGGTCTTCAATGCGCGACGGCTTCGAAGTCGCGGCTGCACCGTCGTGATCCGGCTGCGCGAACGACACGTGAAGAAGCCCTACTGACGGTATCCGAGGCGATCGCCGAAACCCTGATAATCAGTCCAACGGCACGCAACGGCGAGCGTCACGCAGGAGGATCGCCGAGACGACTTCGCAGTCTCGGCGCTCTGTACACTCCTGCTCTACGGCGAGCAGGCAATACCCTCGTGGCTCGCTCGCGTCGCGGAGCGCGCGGGCCTCGGCGAGCACATCGTGGCTGGTTGTCATCGGCGCGGGTGTCGTCTCGCGCTGCGCCGTCAACGAGGGCGCTCACGCGCGTGATAG
>JBPOHC010000392.1:0-19091 GCA_052035985.1 Myxococcota bacterium
GACTGGATGCTCCGCGACGCTTCGAACATGCCGCTCCGCGCGGCGCTCGTGCCGGGCAGGCAGTTCTTCGTGCTCGACGCGACGAGGCCCGAGGTGCAGCGCCACTTCGAAGACCTCTTTCGCGGACTGCGCGCGGCGGGCGTCTCGCTCTTCAAGATCGATTTCCTCTACGCGGGCGCGCTCCCCGCGCGACGCTCGGTGGCGAGCGCGACGGGGCTCCAGGCGTATCGCATGGGCCTCGAAGCGATCGCGCGCGGCGCCGCGGGGGCGCACATCAACGGATGCGGCGCGGTGATCCTCCCGGCGCTCCCGTACGTCGACTCGATGCGCGTGGGGGCCGACAACACCTTCACCGTCGCGCCTCCGTTCTGGGGCGACGTGGCCGCCGCCGCGCGCAACCTCGGCGCGCGCTACGAGCTCTCGCGTCGCGGCGTGCAGCCCGACCCCGACCAGCCAGTCGTGCGCGCGATGCCCGAGGGAGAGGCCCGCGCCTTTCTCGCCGTGGGGGTTCTCTCGGGCGACGCGTTCGGCTACGGCGACGACCTCACGGCGCTCACCGACCCGCAGCGCGCGCTCTACGGCGAGGCGTGGTTCACGCGGCTCCGCGACAACGCGCGGGGCGTCGCGGTGCCGCTCGACCTCGCGACCTCGGCGGGCGAGACCTTCTACGCGTCGCCGCTGCTCGAGTCGCTCACGCGGGGCGCTCGCACGACGCGCGCGCTGCCTCCGTCGCGGTGGCGCGTCGACCTCGGCGCGATGGGCCGCGCGGTGGCGCTCTTCAACTGGTTCGATGACGAACGACCGCTCGGCGCGACGCCCGCGGAGCTCGGCGCAGAGACCGCGCGCGAGCTCGTGACGGGCGCCGCGGTGACGCGCGACGGCGCGCGTTTCGTGGTGACGGTGCCGCCGAGGACGGTGCGCGTGCTGGCGCCGTGAGAGGGATCAGCGTGCGACGAGCGACGCCGTGAGCAGCGCGCCGTACGCGAGGAGCATCTTCGCCGTGGCGGCGAGCGTGGCGTTGAGGGGGCGTCCCTCGGTGGTGGCGACGGCGCGAATGAGCCGCGCGCCGAAGGGCGCCGTCGCGAGCGGGAGCAGCATCGCGGGCGTCGAGAGCACCGCAGCGAGCGCGATGGGAACGGCCCACGCCACGAGCCAGAGCGCCGCGTATTCGAGCGTGCCGAAGCGTCGACCGAGGCGAACCACGAGGGTGCGCTTGCCCGCGACGACGTCGGTCGCGCGGTCGCGGACGTTGTTCACCACGAGCACCGCCGTCGCCAGCGCGCCCACCGGAACCGCCGCCGCCCACGCGAGCGGAGGAACGCTCCCGAGGCCCACGAAGGCCGTGCCGCACACGGCCACGAGGCCGAAGAACACGAACACGAACACGTCGCCGAGGCCGTTGTATCCGAGCGGATAGGGGCCTCCCGTGTAGGCGATTCCCGAGGCGATGGAGGCGACGCCGATGGCGACGATGGGCCATCCCGCGGAGGCCACGAGGTACAAGCCCGCGAGCGTCGCGAGGCCGAAGGCGACGACCATCCCCGCGCGCACCTCGCGAGCCGTGAGCAGTCCCGCCTGCGTGACGCGCGTGGGGCCGAGGCGCTCGGCGGTGTCGGCGCCCTTCTCGGCGTCGAAGACGTCGTTGGCGAGGTTGGTCCCGATCTGAATGAACATCGCGCCGAGGAGCGCCGCGAGGAGCGCATCCGTGCGAACGCCCGATGCGCCCGCCGTGCGATACGCGACGGCCGCGCCGACCATCACCGGCACGATCGCCGCGGTGAGCGTCGCGGGGCGACACGCCATCACCCAGATGCGCGCGCGCGACGGGCGCTCGATGGGAGAGACCTCCGCGGTCATGACGCGCGCGGCGTGGCGACGTAGAGCGTGACGACGCCGAAGGTGAAGGGACGCGCCTCGATCACGTCGAGCCCCGCCTCGCGCATGATCTCCGAGAAGCGCTCCGCGGGCGGAAACGCCGCGATCGACTCGTGGAGGTAGCGGTATTCGCGCGCCCCCGAGAGCGCCGCGCCCACCCACGGCACCACCGTGTGAATGTGAAACCGCGCGAACGACGAGAGGATCCCCTTCTTGGGATCGGCCAGCTCGAGGATCGCGACGCGGCCTCCGGGGCGCGTGACGCGGGCCATCTCGCGCAGCGCCGCGGGGCGGTCGGGCACGTTGCGAATGCCGAAGGCCATGGTGATCCCGTCGAAGCTCCTGTCTTCGAAGGGGAGGTGCTCGGCGTCACCCTCGACGAGCGTCACGCGGTCGCTGAGGCCCTTCGCGATGAGCTTCTCGCGGCCCACTGCGAGCATGTTGCGAGAGGGGTCGAGGCCCGTCACGGTCGCGTCGCGGTGCGTGCGCGCCGTGAGGATCGCGAGGTCCGCCGTGCCCGTCGCGAGGTCGAGGACGCGCGGGTTCTGGCCGAGCGCGAGGGCCTTCACGGTGGCGCGTCGCCAGCGCTGATCGACGCCGAGCGAGATCACGCGGTTGAGCAGGTCGTAGCGCGGCGCGATCGCGTCGAACATCGCGCCGCTGCCGTTGCGGGGGACGATCGCGGTCACGTGAGCACCTCGCGCGCGGCGTGGCCGTTCACGTGTCCGTTGGCGTGACCGTTGGCGGGCTTCGCGGGCTCCGCGGGGAGCGTCGCCGCGTCGCACTTTCGCGCGTGGAGCTTCATGTGTCCCTTCTGGATTCCTTCGCCTGCGAGGGCTCTCAGCGCGGCGAGGTTCGACGCGAGGCCCGTGGCCGCGAGCACGATCGAGAGCTCCCTCGCGCCCGTGACACGCAGCGTTTGAAACGCGGCCCTCACGCCCGCGTGCGCCGCCGTCGACCCGCCGACGGTGCCCACCGCGAGGGGGAGCTCGGCGCGTCCCGAGAGCCCCGTGGCGGTGCGCGTCCACGTGCTGAGCGGCCGGTAGCGACCCGAGAGAGAGGCGTACGCGTGAGCCCCCGCTTCGATCGATCGCCAGTCTTGTCCGAGGGCCACGGCGGCGGCGTCGACGCCGTTCATGAAGCCCTTGTTGTGCGTGACCGCGCGCGCTGCGTCGAGCTCCGCGAAGCGGCTGGCGCGGGCGATCCCGTCGGCCACGGCGTCGCCGCCGACGGCCTCTGCGGTGACGTCGCAGCGCACACGCGCGCAGCGACGGAGCGTGAGGTTCGTGAGGATGCGCAGCCCGATGACGCCGCCCGTGAGCGCATGGAGCTCGTCGGCCACGGCCTCGGCCACGGTGTCGACCATGTTGGCGCCCATCGCGTCGCCGACGTCGACGTGGATGTTCACCACGAGCACGCCGGCCTCGCGGTCGAGGACGACGGCGTCGAGGTCGCGGCAGCCGCCGCCGCGCTCGATCATTCGCGGGATCGACGCGTCGCCGAGCGCCATGATGCGCTCCCGATCCGCGAGCACGCGGGTGATGGCGCCGTCGGGGTCGGGCACGTCGTCGAACTGCACCTGCGCGGTCATCACCGACGCGTCGGCGTCGCCGAAGAAGCCGCCGCTGTCGCGCACCATGCGTGCGGCGTTGGAGGCCGCGGCGACGACGGAGGGCTCCTCGACGGCCATGGGCACCACGAGGTCGCGGCCGTTGACGCGGAAGTTGAGCGCCACGCCGAGCGGGAGCCCGTGCACGGCGATGACGTTCTCGCTCATGGCGTCGGCGACGCGCACGTCGAGGCCGCCGCCGCGTTCGAACCAGCGGCGCGTCTCGGCGTCGAGCGATGCGTTGCGCGAGAGGGCCTCGATGCGCTCGCGCACGGGGAGCTGATAGAAGCCGCGGATGCGGCTGTTGATCGCGTCGCTCATACAGACCTCGCCATCGCGCGGAGCCCTTCGAGGGCGCCGCGGAGCTCGTTCGGGGGGAGGGCCTGCGGACCGTCGCTGAGGGCGCATCCGGGGTCGTCGTGGACTTCGATCATCACGCCCGCAGCGCCAGCGCCGACGGCCGCGCGTGCGAGCGGGAGCACGAGGTCGCGGCGCCCCGTGGCGTGCGAGGGGTCGACCACGACGGGGAGCTTGTAGACATGCGCGAGCAGGGCCACGGAGCCGAGGTCGAGGAGGTTGCGCGTCGAGGGGTCGAAGCCGCGGATGCCGCGCTCGCAGAAGATCACGCCCGGCGCGCCGCTCGCGAGGAGGTACTCGCCCGCGAGGAGCCACTCCTCGACGGTGGCGGCCATCGCGCGCTTGAGGAGCACGGGCCTCCCGGCGCGTCCGATGGCCTTGAGGAGCGCGAAGTTCTGCATGTTGCGCGAGCCCACCTGCACGAGGTCGGCGTACTCGGCCACGAGGCTCACGTCGCCTTCTCCGAGCGCCTCGGTGACGACCTTGAGGCCGTGCGCGTCGGCGGCGCGGCGCATCCATCGGAGCGCGACCTCGCCGTGACCCTGAAACGCATACGGTGATGTGCGGGGCTTGTAGGCGCCGCCGCGGAGCATCTGCGCGCCCGCGGCCGAGACCTTCGCGGCGAGGGAGAAGATGCGCTCCTCGCTCTCGACGGCGCAGGGGCCGCACATGAAGACGGTCTTGCCCGGCGCGCCGACGGCGACGCCGCGCACGTCGACGATGGGGCCCTGCGCGGTGATGCGCGGGTGCGGAGAGGGCGGTGCGGCCACATAGGCCACGCCGTCGATGCCCGAGAGGTCCGAGGCGCTCACGGCGGTCGAGGCGGGAGAGACGACGAAGTGCGCGACGCGCGCGCCGTCAGAGAGCGGAGAGACCCAGAGCCCGCGGGCTACGAGCTCCTTGCGTACGGCGTCGGCGTCGGCGCCCTGTCGCAGCGTGACGATCATGACGTCATTCCCTCACTTCTTCCTGTGGAGCGTGGCGAGCGCGACGCTCTCGAGGGCTTCGCGCGCGCGGCTCGGCGGCAGCGCCGAGAGCTGTCGGATCGATTCGTTCGAGAGCTTGCGCGCGAGGGCCGCGCTGTCTTCGAGGGCCCCCGTCGCGCGAAGCGTCTCGCCGGCCCTGCGCGCGAGCTCGGCGTCGACGGGCGCGTCGCTCGCGCACTGCGCTCGGAGCGCGTCACCGAAGGCCCTGTCGCGCTCGACCGCGAGGATGAGCGGATAGGTCAGCTTGCCCTCGCGGAGGTCGGAGAACATTGACTTGCCCACGACGGCCGCGTCGCCCGCGACGTCGAGCACGTCGTCCATGACCTGAAAGGCCACGCCGAGGTTCTTGCCGTAGGCCTCGAGCGCGTCGCACTGGGCGGGGGCGAGTCCGCCCGCGCGGGCCCCTGCGTACATGGCCCATTCGAAGAGCGACGCGGTCTTGCCCTCGACCACTTTGAAGTACGCCGTCACGTCGGGCGCGAAGGTCCCTCGCGCGGCGAGCTGAAGGGCCTCGGCGTTGAGCATCGCGCGGAGCACGCCGAGGGCGCGGTCGAGGAGGTCTTCGAAGCGCGAGGCCCGGATGCGCGCGATGGCCTCGACGAGGAGCCAGTCGCCCGCGAAGATCGACGCCGCGTTGCCGTAGACCACGCGCGACGCGGGGGCGCCGCGGCGGAGGTCTCCCACGTCGACCACGTCGTCGTGGAGGAGCGTGGCGCTGTGCACGAGCTCGGCGGCGACGGCGAGGTCGCGCGCGGCGCTGTTGAAGCCGGTGCCCGCGCGGGCTGCGAGGGCCACGCAGAGGGGCCGCAGGCGCTTGCCGCCGAGCGAGAGGAGGTGCCGCGCGCTCGCGTGCATGGGCGTCGGCGAGCGGTCGAGGGAGGCGAGGTCGCGCTCGACGTCGGCGAGGTCGTCTTCGAGCCAGGCGCGGAGCTCGGCGACGCGGCGGCCGAGGTCGAGGTCGCCGCGGTCGGCGCTCACGTCTTCGAGCCTGCGGAGGGTCTCGGGGCTGCCGAACATCGCGTTCGGCGCGGGGGCTGAGGCTGCGAGGGAGAGTGTGTCCATGAAGTCTAACCCCTGCGTCCGCGCAGGACGCCCACGGCCGAGGGGCGCGTGAGCTGGAGGAGGTTGCTGAAGTCCGTGAAGTCAGCCCTGCGCGACGCGAGGAACGACTCGATCACCGACTCGGCCATCGTGGCGAAGGTGAGGAGCTTGCCCACGCGCTCGATGCGGGCGCGGTTGGCCGCCGTCGAGTGGGCCTTGCGCAGGAGGGCCCGCGACTGCTCGAGGCGCTCGCGCACCGAGGCCGCGAGCGAGCGCTCCCGGTCGTGGACGACGCGGGAGATCATCTTCCAGAAGTCCGTCTCGGCCTCGTAGAACTCCTTGCGCTCGCCGGGCTTCCACACGCGGCGCACGACGCCCCAGCGCTGGAGCTCGGTGAGCGACATGCTCACGGCCCCCGCGGACATCGCGAGGCGCTCCCCCAGCTCCGCGGCGCAGAGCGCGTCGTCGGCGAGGTAGAGCACCGTCCACGCGCGCCCCAGGGGCTTGCGGAACCCCCAGTGCTCGATCACGTCGCCGATCGCGTCGGCGGCCAGCATCTCGGCCTCTCGCTCCACGGACTCGGTCATCGGCGTCCCCTCGTGAACGTTCAGAACTTTCTGAAAGTTTCGTAGCGCCAGGACTCTCAGAAGTCAAGACGTGGCTCCCCGACACGCCTCGTGGTGCCGCGAGGGGCGCGCGAGGTCGCCGCGGCGGGGCCGCGGGCGCCGTCATCGGCGGAGGGGGATCTGTGAGGGGTGCGTGCGGAGGCGGAGGGAGAGGCGCGCTACGGCGAGCGGGTCAGAACCACTCGTACCCGAGGTGCAGGTCGAAGAACTGAAAGACGTCCTCCTGGAAGCTCGTGTGGCTGCTCAGGCCGAAGCGGAGGCCGTAGCGGCGCGTCGACTGGCCCGCCGACGTGGCGACGAGCGTGAGGCTGGCGCGCGCCTGGACGCCGAAGAAGAGCACCTTGCAACGCCCGCTCGACGAGCAGACCGTGCTGGTGCTGGCGGCGTAGTCGAGCGAGGGGCCGATGCCGACGCTGAAGATGTCCCCGAAGGTCCACTCGCCCAGCACGCCGGTGCCGAGCATGATGGCCGCGCTCGAGTCGCTGCCCGAGGCGTTCGACGCGAAGCCGATGGGGAGGTCGCCCTGGTAGTACACCGCGAGCTGGTCGTTGAGCTGCCAGCCGAGGCGCAGCGAGCCCGTGATCGACGCGCCCGAGAGGCCACCCGCGAGCATCCACCCGCCGCCCACGTCGATGCCGTAGCGGAGGCGGCCCATGCGCTGGTAGACGGGCTGCTGCACGTACTGAGGCTGCTGCTGCACGTACACGGGCTGCGGCTGCTGGTAGACGGGCTGCTGCTGCACGACCACCTGCTGCGGCTGCTGGTAGACGGGCTGCGGCTGCGCGTAGCCAGCCTGGACGTTGACGCCCGCCCCGATGCCGCCGCCGACCTGCACGCCGGCTTGTCCGTACACCTGGGCCTCGGCCGCGAGCGGGAGCGCGATGGCCCCGCTTGCGATCACCGCGGCGACGAAACGCGTGGTCCGACCGTTCATGATGATTGATCCTCCCGGGCGTCGGTGTGGTGACCGCCCCGTCGATTGGGGAGCGACGGTACCCAGTTCCGTCGCGACGATCCAAAGGGAAAACGCCCGCCACGCTTCTACGGTCCGGGCCCGGGGCTTCTGGCACGCGGATTTGACCTTCGATCACGGCGCTGCCCGAGGCTGATCCCGTCCGCGGGCGGGCCTTGCGGTCCTCGGCGCAGGCTGGTACCCCAATCAGGCGTTTCGATCGTCTTCGTCGCGCGTGATCGAGGTTCCCCGTCGCGCGCGTCTTCGAACGCACCGACGCGCGCGATCGACCCGACGAGCAACGTCCTGAGGAGCGCCGCGACGCGCGACCTCACCCACGCGTCGATGCCTCGATGCTCGCCCCACGAACGCCATGGCCATGACTCAAGCCGAGCCGCGAGAGCGTGTGTTCAAGTTCTCCTCGCGTACGTCCGTGTTACGTGGCGTGACCATCGACGCCTTGCACGACTGGCTCTTCCCTCCGACGCGGGTCCACATGGAGCGCACGTCGCGATGGCTCCCGCCGGGGCACCCCACCGTGGGCCTCGAGGCCGGGCGCATGAACATGTTCGTGCGCAACGTGGTGGGCCTCGTACAGGTCATGGTTCCGACGAGCGCGCTCTTTCTCGTCACGGGCAGGTGGCCGCACCTCATCGCCGCGCTCGGCCTCGTCGCTCTGGCCGAGGCGACGCTCTTCCTCCATCGCGCGGGGCGCGTCGCGGCGGCCAAGAACCTCTTCCTCTCCGCCCTGCTCATGAGCATCGGCGTGGCGGCGTGGTGCGCGAAGGCCCACTTCCTCTCGACCTGGATCTGGGCGCCCACGATCCCCATCACGGCGCTCTGCACCAGCGGCACCCGCGAGGGCATGCGATGGCTCGTGCGGAGCATCCTCGTCGCGCTCGGGGTGCTCTCCCTCCGCGCGCTCGGCGTCGAGCCTCCGGTGAACTTCCAGTCGTCGTTTGGCGGCGTGCCCGACGTGGCCGCCGGCGTCGGCGCCGTCATCTCGATCGTGGGCATCGCGGGGACCTACGAGAACGACCTCCGCATGCTCCTCGAAGACGCTGCGGCCCGACACCGCGAGCTCGAGTCCGCGAGGGCCGACCTCGAAGCGCGCAACCGCTCCCTCTCCGAGGCCCACGAGCGCCTCGAGCGCCTCAACGCCGACCTCGCGATGGCCCGCGACGCGGCGGAGGCCGGAGCCCGCGCCCGGAGCGAGTTCGTGGCCGTCATCTCCCACGAGATCCGCACGCCCATGAACGCCGTCATCGGCATGACCACGCTCCTCCAGGACACGGGCCTTGCCCCCGTGCAGCAGGAGTATGTCGACACGATCCGGTCGTCGGGCGAGGCGCTCCTCACGCTCCTCAACGACACCCTCGACTACTCCAAGCTAGACGCCGGGCGCGTGGAGCTCGAGTCGCTCGCGTTCGAACCACGCGTCGAGGCCCGCGTCGTCGTCGAGATGATGCGCGGCGCCGCGCAGGCCCGCGGAAACACCCTCGCGCTCCGCGTCGATGAGTCCATGCCCCGGGCGCTCCGCAGCGATCCCGGGCGCATCCGTCAGGTGCTCCTCAACCTCGTTTCGAACGCCGTGAAGTTCACCAGCCACGGCGCCATCGACGTCGAGCTCACCCTCGAAGGCGCCGACACGAAATGGCTCCGGGTGAGCGTCCGCGACACCGGCATCGGCATCGCGCCCGAGAAGCTCGCCACGGTCTTCGACGCCTTCACCCAGGCCGACGCCAGCACCACGCGGCGCTTCGGCGGAACGGGCCTCGGCCTCGCCATCTCGCGGCGCCTCGCGACGATCCTCGGGGGCACCCTCACCGTCGAGAGCACCCTCGGACGCGGCGCGACCTTCACGCTGCGCGTCCCCGTGGAGCCCGCGCAGGTCAGCGACGCCGAGCGCGCCGACTCCCCGAGCCTCGAGGAGCCTCCCGCCTCGGCGCGCGTCCTCGTGGCCGAGGACAACGCCGTCAATCAGAAGGTCATCACCCTCATGCTCAAGCGCCTCGGGCACCGCGTCGACGCCGTCGCCAACGGCGCCGAGGCCCTCGAGGCGCTCTCGCGCGCCCCCTACGACCTCGTCCTCATGGACGTTCAGATGCCCGAGATGGACGGCCTCGAAGCGACCCGTCAGCTCCGCGCGCGAGGCGAGCTCGTTCGCATCGTCGCGCTCACGGCCAACGTGTCGGGCGACGACCGCGCGCGCTGCACCGAGGCCGGGATGGACGGCTTTCTTTCGAAGCCCGTGCGCGAGGCCGCGCTCGCCGCGGTGATGCGCCACCGCAACGACGCGTAGCCGTCAGCGGCGGCTCACTCCTTGTCGGGCGAGATCCCGTACAGCGGGACGGGCATCGTCTCGGGCGGATACAGACGGCGAGGGGGGCGGGGCGCGCGGTGAGCGCCCGCGTCGCGGCGTGCGCCCGCGTCGGTCGGAGCGCTCGCGTCGTGGTGTGCGCCCGCGTCGGTCGGAGCACTCGCGTCGGTCGGAGCGCCCGCGTCGCGCGTCGGCGGTCGCACGGGGAGCGGCCTCGGAGGCACGCCGTAGAGCGGACGAATCGACGGCGTGTGCGACTGCGCGTCGGCCTCTTCCATCCCGACGAGCGCCGCGACGGGGACCACCGTGAGCATCGCGCCGAGCGCGGCGAGCGCGGCGCGAGACATCCTCGGGATGGGGGCGTAGGCGAGGTCCTGGGGCGCGTGCGCGGCGCCGCAGAACGGGCATCGGGCCTCGTCGGCGCGGAGGTGGCGCGCGCAGGCTTCGCAGGGGACGAGCGGTGCGGTCATCTCCCGAGTGTGGCACAGCGCGCCGCGGCAGAGAGACGCGCGAAGACCGCTGCGGAAAATCATCGCGCTCGCGGGGCTTCGGACCACGATACTACGCGGCACCCGTCGGTCGGCGCCGGAGTCTCTCTCCCAGATTCTCTCGGGCGTCGCTGCGAGCGCGGAGTCCGATGCAAACGAAGCTACGTGTCCCCCTCTTCGGCGAGGCGCCTGCCGCCCCCGCTCCCCGAGGTCCCGCGCTCGGGGCGAAGGGGTTCCGCGTGTTCTTTCTGCTCGCGGGCGTCTTCGCCGTGACGATGGTCCCGCTGTGGCTCCTCGCGCTCGTCGGAGGCTTCGACCCCGGGGCGTATCTCGGTCCCGTGTATTGGCACGCGCACGAGATGGTCTTCGGCTACGCCGTCGCCGTCATCGCAGGCTTTCTCCTCACCGCCGTCGCCAACTGGACGGGACGCGAGACCGTCGTCGGTCCGCCCCTCCTCGCGCTCGGCGCCCTGTGGCTCCTCGGGCGCGTCGCGATGCTCACGACGAGCTTCATCCCACCGTGGCTCGCGGCGGTCGTGGAGCTCGCCTTTCTGCCCGCCCTCGGCGTGGCCCTCGCGCGCCCGCTCATCGCCACGAAGAACACGCGCAACTTCATCATGCTCGCGGTGATCGCCGCGCTCTGGTGCGCCGACCTCGCGGTGCACCTCGACGCGCTCAACCTCATCGCGGGATGGCGCCGTCGCGGCAACCTCCTCGGCGTCGACGTGGTGACCTTCGTGATCCTCGTGATCGCGGGACGGGTCTTTCCGATGTTCACGCGCAACGCGACGAGCGTCGCCTCGATCCGCTCGGTGCCGTCGCTCGACGTCGCCTCGATCGCCTCGATGGCGCTCGTGATCGCGCTCGACGTGGCGCTCCCCGACGCGAAGCTCACGGCCTTCGCCGCGGGCCTGGCGGCGGTTCTCGCGGCGGCGCGGGCGGTGTACTGGGGCTCGCGGCACACGGCGTCGAACCCGCTGCTCTGGATCCTCCACGTCGGCTACGCGTGGGTGCCCGTGGGGCTCGCGCTGCGGCTCGTCGCGGCCTTCACGGCGAGGGTCCCTCCGTCGGCGGCGACGCACGCGCTCACGGTCGGCGCGATCGGCGGGCTCACGCTCGGCATGATGTCTCGCGTCGCCCTCGGACACACGGGACGGATGCTCACGGTGACGCGCCCGGTGACGATCTCGTTCGCGCTGGTCACGCTCTCGGCGCTCGCGCGCGTGCTCGTAGGGCTCGTGAACCCCGCGTGGTACCGGGCCTCGCTCTTCATCGCCGGAACGCTATGGACCGCGGCCTTCGCGATCTTCATCGCCGTGTACACGCCCGTCGTCACGGCGCCGCGCGTCGATGGAAAGCCCGGCTGACCGACCGGTGACACCGCCGCGTCACGGGTGATACTCGGCGCACACCGATGAAGGTCACGATCACCCGCCTCCTCGACGCCCCGCGCTCCGCGGTGTGGCGTCTCATCACCGATCCGGCGCGCATGAACGAGTGGTCGCTCGCGGCCATCGCGCTCGATGACCCGGGCGAGGGAGGTCGCCCTGACGGCGTCGGCGCGCTCCGCTCGGCGACGGTGCGCTCGGGGCCCATGCGCTCGGTGCTGCGCGAGGTCGTCGAGGTCTCTGAACCGCCTTCGCGCATGGTGTATCGCGTGATCGGTGGAGTTCCGCTGCGCTACCATCGCGGCGAGATCACGCTCGCCGCGGAGGGGGCCGCGACGCGGCTCAGGTGGGAGGTCGAGATGACCTTTCCCGTGCCGGGGCTCGAAGCGGTGACGCGGGCCTCGGTGGTGCCGCAGCTCGAAGAGAGCGTCACGAAGCTCGCTTCCGTCGCGCGGGGCGCAGCCGAGGTCGTGGTCGCGCCCAAAGCGCCCTTCGAAGACTACATCGGACCGCTCGACGCCGAGGCCGAGGCGATCTGCGAAGACCAGCGCGCGCTGGCGGCGAGGCTCGAAGCTGCGGGTGATCCGAGGCACTGGTTCGCGCGCGTCTACAGCCTCGTGACGCGGTGTCAGCTCGACGCGGCGCGGAGCGGCAGCGTCACGCATCGCGCGTGGGTGCTGCGGTTGATCCCCGTGTTTCATCGGTACTACGTCGACAACCTGAGGCGCTTCGTGGGCGAGCTCGACGGCGCGTGCGAGGCCCACTGGGTGATCGCGTTCCAGCGCGCGGTGCCGAGGCCCGGAGAGACGCTCCTCACGACGCTGCGAGAGAGCTTTCGCGACGCCGTGCGCGCCCACATCGAGGGAGACCTCGCCCGCGCGCTCGCCGAGGTGCACACGCGCTTCTACGCGGGGCGCTGCGAGCTCGTGCGCTTTCGCGCGGACTACCTGCTCATGACGCCGACGTTCCGCGAGGCGTCGGAGCGCTTCATCGACGCGCTGCCGAGGGCGTACGTCCCCATCGAGATGCGACTCGCGCGGCGGTGGGCGCCCGCGGAGGCCATCGACCTCGTGACGACGCGGACCTTCTACGACTACATCGGCGCGCGCGCGGCGGCCTTCGAACGGGCGCTCGTGCTCGTGGGCGAGCGGTCCGCGCGGTAGCGTGAGCCGCGGGTCCGCTGCGTGTTCGCGTGATGTTCGGGACAGTCGTGGTGGGTGTGGCGACCGACGGCGCTTCGCGTCACCGCCGGTCTGAACCCGTGCGCGCCAGCGCGTCGCCTCGTGGGACCTGGAGCCGGAAGGTCGTTCCCTGACCCACCTCGCTCTCGACGACCATGTCGCCGCCGAGGCCCTCGACGGCCTCGCGCACCGCGCTCAGCCCCACGCCGCGGCCGGAGATCTCCGTGACCTCCTCGACGGTCGAGAAGCCGTTGGCCGTGAGCAGCGTCAGCACCTCGTCGCGCGTGAGCGTCGCCGCGCGCTCGACGCTGAGAAAGCCCCGCCGCACCGCCGCGTCGGCCACGCGCCGCGGGTCGATGCCGCGGCCGTCGTCGACCACCTCGATGCTCCAGCCCTGGTCGTTGGCGGCGAAGTTCAGCGCGAGGCGTCCGCGCGTCGACTTCTCGCCGCGCTCGGCGGGCATCTCGAGGCCGTGGTCGAGCGCGTTGCGCACGAGGTGGGGCAGGCAGCGGAGCACGGGGCCGAGGCGCTCGGGGTCGAGCGTCACGTCGGCGCCGCGCACTTCGAAATCGACGTCCTTCGAGAGGCGGTCGCTGAGGCGAACGACGGCCGCGCGAATCGGCCCCACGAACTCGCCCGCGGGCTTGCTGCGGATCTGCGAGAGGAGCTGCTGGATGCCGCGCTCGTCGTGGTGTCCGGCCTTCGCGATGATGGCCTCGATGTCGCGCTTCGACAGCGTGTAGATGTTGCATGCCTCGTCGGAGGGGTCGATGCCGAGCACGTCGCGGTGCTCCGTGAGAAACCCGCTGAGCGCCTCGGAGATGCGCGCGATGCCCTCGCGCTCGATCTCGGCGCTCTCGACCTCGTGGCAGAGCCGCGCGAGCTCGTCGAGGCCGAACGACGCCGCGTTTCCCTTGATCGTGTGCACCGCGCGGCGCACCCACGCGTCGTCGCGCTCGTCGTGGGCGTCCGTCGCGTCGGAGAGCATGCGCCGCGTGTCGAACACGAACATCCGAAACGCCTCGCGCTGCGTGAGGATCTGCACGAGCACCCGATGCCTGCGCGCGTCGCGCTCCGCGGCCGCCTGCGCCGTCACGTCGGTGATCGTCACGAGGATGCGCGCGACGGCGCCGCCCACGCGCACGACGCTGTACTCGAGGTGCAGCACGCGTCCCGAGATCTCGGCGCGCGGCGGGAGCTGCGCGGTGGTGAGCTCCTCGGGGAGGATGTCGTCGAAGACCTGCTCCGCCGAGGCTTCGAAGTCGGCGGACTTCACGTCGTTCCACCGGAGGGCCCGCGCGAGGGGGGTGCGGCCGAGCGCGGGCGACGCGAGCAGAAACTCACAGCTCCGCGACCACCCCTGCTCGATGGTGAGCGACGGCCCGATGAGCAGAAAGCCCGCGCTCACGTGGTCGAGGATCGTGCGGATCTGCTCGGTGCGCGTGGCCACCTCGCGCTCGAGGCGCGCGCTGTAGCGCTGGAGCTCGGTGTTGCGCAGCTCGCTGATGGCGCGCCGTCGGTCGTTCTCGACGACGCGTCGGTGCGCCGACTCGAGGCGCCGCTGGATCACGGTCTTCTCTTCGCCCGCGTCGATGGCGCGGAGGCGACGCTTGAGCACGTCGACGGTGCGCTCGGCGGCTTCGGCGCGCGTCTGCCAGGGGAGTTCGTTGCAGTCGATCATGGGGTGCGTCTCCGTGAGGGCTCAGGCGACGGCGTCGAGGCCGACGGCCACGAAGGTCTGGTTGATGTGGAGACCGTCGAGGGTCTCTCCGTAGGTGTCGAAGCCGATGGACGCGTCGGCGGCCCCTCGCACGAGCGCGCCGAGCTCGCCGTGCAGCGCGCGCTTCTCGGCCTCGAGCGCGCGGAGGATGCAGTTGAACGCGAGGAGGAACGCCGGTCTGCGGCCGCCGCGCGTGAACTGCTCGAGGTCGTCGCGGAGCGCGCCGACCATTTCGTGGTGACCCGCGATGTCGAGCACCCAGCCCTCGTCGACGGCGCAGTAGAACGTGAGCGAGTCGTCGTCGTGGATGGTCTGCACGCTCCGCACGAAGCGCTGCCCCTGCACGGTGACCATCACGGGGTTGAGGAAGGTCGCGTCTCCGTCGAAGCGCTCGCGGGGGATGCCGAGGGCGCGCGCGTAGGCTTGCGCGGCGGGGTATCCGTCGAGCTCGTAGACGCGCCGCGCGGCGGGGTCGGCGCGCGTGACCGCGAGGGTGATGGGCCGCGTGTCGAAGTGCTGGTGCTTCACGATGCGGTAGAAGCCCGCGGGGCCGCGGCCCACGAGGAGCACGGCCGCGTCGGAGTCGACGCCGTCGGGGCCGTAGACCTCGGTGCGCGCGAACACGAGGTCGTCGCCCGCGGAGCCTCCTACGAGGGGAACGCCGTCGAGCGCGTCGGCGATGGCGGCGACGACGGGCTCCTCACGGCGAGAGAGGCCGTCGATGAAGAGCAGCGCGACGAGCTCGCGCGGTTCGAGCCGCGCCGCGTCGACGTCGAGGGTCTTGAACGCACGCACGACGGCCTCCTGAGCGCGCTCGGGGGTGAAGGTCGCGAGGCCGCGGAGGGTCTCGGCGGCCCATCGCACGTGGGGCGTGACGAGGCCCGCGAGCACGAGGGAGCCGCGCCCGTGCTCGCCGTCGAGGTGTTCGCCGGTGCTCGTGCAACCCACGATCAGCGACGAGGGGAATCGCGCCGCGAGCGCGCCGCGCACGGCCCGTGGGTCCTGCCGCGTCGACGAGAACGCGAGCACGACCTGGGGCGTCGTCGCGGGCCACGCGCGCGTTGCGTCGGCGACCGCGTCGGCGGCGTCGACGAGGATTGATCGACCTCGATAGGACTGCATGGTGTGCTCCCGCGGGCGCGTACGCGTCCGTCTCACGAGGCCCCGCCGCTGGTCCGTCGACGCGGAGGGGCGCTCGTGCTCGTCTTCGCGGTGCAGCGCGCGTGCCGCGACGGCGACGCGGGCGCGGAGGGGGATGCGGTCTCTGGGGCGCGTCACGGCGATGGCGCTCGTCGATGACGGAGCGTCAACGCCTCGACGGCGCGTCGGTCAGTACGTCATCGCGTCGCGGGCGGCGTTGGCGATGTCGTGGTCGGGGTGCTGCCCGAGGCGCGTGAGGATCTGCTGCACCTCGCGGTCTTTGTTGTGATCGCGCAGGCCCGAGATGATCGCGTACACGGTGTCGTGCGGCGGGTTCGCGGCGAGCTTGTGCTGGTAGTACGCCACGAGCTGGCGCACGGGCATGAGGCGCGTGAGGCCGCGCAGGGCCTCGCGGCGCACCTCCTCCGACGGATCATTGTCGGCGCACCACTGCGCGAGCGGGAGGAACTGCGGGAAGCGCTCCATGTTGATGAACTGGAAGGCGATGGCGCGGCGCACGTCCTCCGAGGGGTCTTGCAGCAGGCGCTGCACGATGGCCCACACGCGCTGCGCGGCGGCCTCGGGCTGCCAGTGGAGCACCTCGGCGATCTCCTTGCGCACGCGGTCGCTCGCGTTCTGCGAGTGCTTCTCGTAGACGCTCAGGGCGAGGTCTCCGTGGCCGCTGTGGTGCGCGAGGCCGAGGAACGAGATGCCCGCGGCCTGCACCTCGGGCGAGGGGTCGCGGTCGATCATGTTCGCGATGCCGTACACGATCTGCGCGTCGTCCTGGTAGTCCGTGAGGGCGCCGATGGCGGCGGCGCGCACTGCCGCCGACTGCGGGTCCTGCACGAGCGTGACGAGGATCTCTCGCTTGCCCTGGAAGCGCTTCGAAGCGTCGAAGCGCAGGCACCGCGCCACCTGCTCGCGCACGTGCGGATCGGGCATCTGCGCGAGGTGCTGCACCATCGAGAGGGCTCCCTCCTCGGCGAACTTGCACGCGGCGCGGATCACCTCGTCGAAGGTCTCGCCGTCGAGGCCCGGCGTGTTCGCCACGGCGTAGAGCGACTGGAGGTGCTGCGGCTGCACGCGGTTGTCGACGAGGTTGGCCCAGGTCTGGAGGGCCTGACGCCGCACGCGCACCGTCCCCGTGCGCATGTGGTGTGAGAGGAGGGGCTCGACCTCCATGTACTTCTGGCCGTCGGAGTAGCACTCGAGGAAGAGCTTGTAGAGCGCGTCGCAGACGGTCTCCTCGTCCTGCGCGTGGAGGCCCGGGAACTGCGCGACGACCTGGTCGTAGGGGATCGAGCGGTGCTGGTCCTTGTCGGCGGGGAGGACCTTGAAATCAGCCTCGGCGCTCGGGTCCTTCACCGTGGGGATGTCGGCGACGACCTGGATCTTGTACGAGGTGTTGTGCGCCGTCGGGAGCGTGTCGTAGGGGATCGTGAGTCGGAACGTGAAGGGGTACTGGCCGCCCGGGGCGAGGTCGAGTCCCGCCGCGAGCACCTGCTCGCCGATCACGCGCAGGTCGACCTTGGGGAGCCCGCCGTCGTTCGAAGACTCAACGCACACGTAGATGAGGTGCGCGCGGAGCTTCGAGAGCTTGAGCGGCTTCTTGCCGCCCGTGAGGAGCACGTTGCCGCCCACGACGCCGCCGGGCGACCCGGTGGGTCTGTCGAGCGAGAGCTGGAGTGAGGTGCCGCCACCGAACACGGAATCGAGGAGTCCCATCGCGCAATCTCCGGGTATGAGGAGTTGAAGGCGCGAACGGAACGCCACCTCGCGGGGTCTCGTCAAGCTTCGAACCGACGCCGCGCGGTCACTCCCGCTCGGTCATCTTCACGGCGCCTTCGAAGACCACGCCCTTGTCGATGAAGACCTCGGCGGCGGTGAGGTTCCCGTAGACCTTCGAGGGCGCGTAGACCTCGACGGCGCTGGCCGCGCGCACGTCGCCGCGCACCGTGCCGCCTCGCACGATCAGCGTGCCCACCTCGATGGTGGCGGTCACCACGGCCTCGTCGCCGACGATGAGAATCCCGTCGGAGAAGACCTCTCCTTCGAAGACCCCGTCGATGCGCACCTTGCCCTCGAACGCGAGCTTGCCCTTGAAGCGCGCCCCGCGCCCGAGGAGCGCGTTGAGCTCGCCCGCCGACGCCGCCTGCGCGCGCTCGCTGAGCGGCGCTGATCCCTCGTCGCTCACGCCTTCACCGCGCCCTGCGACGGGATCGTGAGCAGCGGCTCCGCGCGCAGCCGCGCCCACGCCACGAGCCCGAGGATCCGCGGCACCGTGATCACCGCGTCGCGGAGCCTCACGCCGCTGCGCTCGTCGGCGTACACGGGTCGCACGGTCACATCGACCACGCGCAGCCCCGCGAAGGCCAGCGCTCCGAGGAGGTGGTTGGGATACCCGTAGCGGGTCCACATGCGCGCCACGTCGACGCGCTCGAGCACGCGGCGCGAGACGACGGTGTAGCCGCACTGCGAGTCGCCGATGTGAGAGAGCCCCGTGGCCGCGCGGGTCATGGCCGAGAGGGCCACGTTGCCGATCCATCGCGTGAGGGGCATCGCGCGGAGGCAGTCGGGGTGGCCGAGGCGGTTGCCCTTGGCGTAGTCCGCGTGACCGAGGGCCACGGGCTCGGCGAGCGCGGCGAGGTCGTCGGGGTCCATCTGTCCGTCGCCGGCCATCACCGCCGCGAGGTCGGCGCCGTCTTCGAGCGCGCGGAGGTAGCCCGTCGCGATGGCGCCGCCGACGCCGCGGTTCTCGGTGTGATGGAGCACGGTCACGCGCGGGTCGGCGCAGGACGCGAGGTGCGCGGGCGTGTCGTCGGTGCTCGCGTCGTCGACCACGACGCACGCGTCGACGAACGCGGGGAGCGTCGCGATCACCCGGGTTACGCGGGCGCTGGTGTTGAACGCGGGCACCACCACCGTGATGCGCTTTCCGTGGAGCACGTCGAGAGCGCTACCGCGAAGCGACGCCCCCGCGCAAGGCTGCGCGGGGGGTGAGCGGTCAAGAGGGAGGGTCGATCGGTGTAGACCCGGACGCGATCAGTTGGTGTCGCGCGCGGGGTTGGTGCTGCCCGTGAACGTCGGGGCGTTGATGCCCACGCGGCCGACGCCGCCCGAGCCGCCGATGGTGCTCCCGCAGGTGGGAGAGCCGCCGCCCGCGCCGAGCGCGGTGATGCGGTTGGTGTTCACCGTCGCCGACGTGAGCGCGACGATGCGCACCGCGCCGCCCGCGCCGCCGCCGCCGCCGCCCATGCCGCAGCCGCCGCCGCCGCAGGCGCCCGGGTTGCCGGGCGATCCCGACTCGCCGTCCGACGTGATCACGGCCGAGGAGCCCACCGTGAGGGTCGTCACGCGCAGGAGGATGATGCCTCCGCCGTTGCCGCCGCGGCCGGGGTTTCCGCC
>JBPOHC010000116.1:0-3507 GCA_052035985.1 Myxococcota bacterium
CCGCTGGCAATCGCGCGAGCGCGGGTGATAGCGTCGCGCGCCTGATGAGTGAGCAACTCCCGCAGGCACCTGCGGCCGGGGCGATCGTGAGGGTGCGGTCCCGCCAGTATCTCGTCGAGGAGGTGGCGCCACCACCCGATCCGCAATCATCGACCGTCGTGCGCTTGTCGTGCCTCGACGACGACGCGCAAGGCGAGGCGCTCGAGGTCCTCTGGGAGCGCGAGATCGACACCGAAGTCGTCGACGCGTCGTGGGCCACGCTCGGAACCCGCGGCCTCGACAGCCCGGCGCACTTCGCGGCCTACCTCCACACCCTGCGCTGGCACTGCGTGACCGCTACGACGCCGAGGCTTTTTCAAGCCCCGTGGCGCGCTGGCATCGAGGTCATGGCGTACCAACTCGAGCCGCTGCGTAAGGCGCTCCACCTGCCGCGAGTGAACCTGTTCATCGCCGACGACGTGGGCCTCGGCAAGACCATTGAGGCCGGCCTCGTGCTCCGCGAGATGCTCCTGCGACAGAAGGTGCGGCGCGTCGTCATCGCCGTGCCCGCGTCGGTGGTCACGCAGTGGCGCGAGGAGCTCGAGCAACGCTTCGGGCTCACCTTCGTCGTCCACGACCGCGAGTACGTCGCGAAGATGCGCCGCGAGCGCGGCTACGCTGTCAACCCCTGGGACACCCACTCGCGCTTCATCGTGTCGCACTCGCTCTTGCGCGACGAGACCTACGCCACGCCGCTGCGTGACTGGCTCGGGGAGTTCGCTCCTGCGTCAATGCTCATCCTCGACGAGGCCCACCACGCGGCTCCGGCGAGCAGCGCGAAGTACGCCATCGACTCGCACTTCACCCGCGCGGTGCGCGATCTCGCGCCGCGCTTCGAGCATCGCCTCTTCCTCTCTGCGACGCCGCACAACGGCCTCTCGAACAGCTTCTCGGCGCTCATGGAGATCCTCGACCCGCAGCGATTCTGTCGCGGCGTGCCGATCGATCCGAAGCTCCGCGACGTGGTGATGGTGCGTCGGCTCAAGTCCGACCTCCGCGCGATCTCTGGGGGATTCCCCGAGCGCAAGGTCATCCAGATCGACCTCAAGGACCTCGATCCCAGCACGCCCGAGCTGCGCCTCGCCACGCTCCTCGACACCTACTGGAAGCTCCGCGAGCAGCAGTTCGAATCGCTCTCCGCCTCGGGCCGAGCGGCCCAGGGGCTCGTGCTCATCAACCTCCAGAAGCGGTTGCTGTCTTCGATCGAAGGGTTCTCGCGCACCCTCCGAGCGCACCGTACGAGCGCCTCGCGTCGCCGCGCGCGCAAGGCTGAGCGCTCCAAACTCCGCGTCTCGGAGCGAGGATGGCGCCAGCGCGCCCTTCAGCTCGAAGACTCCCTCACCGCCGACGATGATCGCGCGGAGATCGACGACGCCGAGGTTGAAGCCGAAGCCGAGGCGACGGTCGAAGCGGCCAGCGACGCCCTCGACTTCAACGACGCCGAGATCCAGCTCCTCGACGCGATGACCGACCTCGCGGAGACCTCACGCACGCGACCCGACGCGCGCATCCGCTGGCTCGTCGACTGGATCCGTCGGGAGTTCTGCGCGGGTCTCGCACACGAAGGGAAACCCGCGGACGCTACGAAGCCGTGGGCGCCGCGACGCGTCGTGATCTTCACGGAGTACGGCGATACGCGGCGGTACCTCAAGAACCAGATCGAGGCCGCGATCAGCGGAACCGAGCGCGCCGCCGACCGCGTGGAGACGTTCCACGGGGGCATGTCCGACGAGCAACGCGAGGCGGTGAAGCGAGCGTTCAACGCCGACCCGGCGGAGCACCCCCTTCGGATCCTCATCGCCACCGATGCCGCCCGAGAGGGCGTCAACCTCCAGAACCACTGCGCCGACCTCGTGCATTTCGACCTGCCCTGGAACCCGTCGCGCATGGAGCAGCGCAACGGGCGCATCGACCGAAAGCTCCAGCGCGAGCCGGAGGTGCGCTGCCACTACTTCTTCTTCGCCCAGCGCGAGGCCGACCGCGTGCTCGAGGTGCTCGTCGAGAGGACCCGCACCATTCAGCAGGAGCTCGGTGCGGTGCCGCCCGTCGTCGAGGAGTCCATGGCTCGAGCGCTCGCGTTCGGCCTCGGTCCGGCGCAGCGGCACCTCGCCATCGAAACGTTGCGCGCTTCGAAGACCAGCGCGACCTCCTCCGTCGTCGAGCAGGAGTTCGAATCGGTTCGGGCGCGCAACACCGCGCTCGTGAAGCAGCTCGAGGAGCTCCGCAACATCCTCGATACGTCGCGCGAGACGCTCGACCTCCGCGACACGCAGCTCCGTGACGCGCTCTCTTCGTCGCTCGAAATGCTCGGCGCCGAGCGACTCATGCCCGCGGGAGCTTCACTCCCGGACGGCTACGTCGTGCCCGCCCTCGATCGACGACCCGGCGCGGACCCGACCTGGGCCGACACGATCGACACCCTGCGCGCGCCGCGGGACCGCAAGGTGCCGTTCTGGGAGTGGCGTCGCGTGGCGCCCGTGCGCCCGGTGGTGTTCCGCGACCCCGGGTGCATCAACGACAAGATCGTGCACCTGCACCTCGAACACCGACTGGTGCAGCGACTCCTCGGGCGCTTCCTCGCGCAGGGCTTCGTCCGCGATGACCTCGCGCGGGCCTGCGTCGGGCAGACTCGCGATGCAGTGCCGCGCGTCCTCCTCATCGGGCGGCTCTCGCTCTACGGCGTCGGCGCCGCGCGCCTCCACGACGAGCTCGTCGTCGTAGCGGCCCGATGGACAGATCCGACGACGCGCGAAGGCGCTCTCAAGCCCTACGCGGAGGAGACGCAGGAGAAGGCCTGGGGGCTCCTCCTCGAGTCGCTCAACGCCACCTCGGCGAACGTCGTGGCACCGGAGGTCATCGTGCGCGTGAAGTCCTCCGCGACGCGCGACGTTCAAGAGCTCGTCACCCCTCTCGAAGCACGCGCCGCGCTCCTCGCGCAGAAGGCCGTCGAGAAGCTCTCAGAGCGTGGGGATCGGGAGGCCAAGGAGATGCGCTCGATCCTTGAGGCTCAGCGGGGCCGCATCTCGCGCGAACTCGACACTCTCAGCGAGAAGGAAGACGCGCAGGGCGTTCTCCCCTACGCCGAGATGGAGGCGGAGGCGCGTCAGCTCCAGGAGAACGCGAAGTTCTGGTCGTCGCGCCTCATCACCATCGCGCGCGAGCTCGACGACGAGCCCGAGCGCATCCGTCGCGGGTACGAGGTGCGCGCGCAGCGTATCGAGCCCGTGGGCATCGCATGGCTCTGGCCGGTCTCGGGGTGAACGCACATGGCTGACGATCCGCAGATCTACGTGCATCGCACGTGGCTGAACATGCTCCAGCCCACCGGGCTCGTGGTGTCGCCGCCGGCGCTGGTGGCCGCACAGTGCGTGCCCGACCGACAGGCGAGCGAGGCACAGCAGCGCCTCCAGGCTCTCGTCGACGAGTACGACGAGCGCTACGGCACCTTCCCCAAGTCCCCGCCCGCGG
>JBPOHC010001031.1:0-1692 GCA_052035985.1 Myxococcota bacterium
GGGAACTCGCGCAGGAGTTTCCGCGCGCCGTAGCCCGCTGCGCCGAGGTGCTCCGCGAGGTGCGCGACCGCGGCTGCGTCGTCGAGGCGAGCGGCGGCGAGGATGGCGGCGGTGAGGTGGTCGGTCACAGCGGAACCTCCGAAGGGTCGTAGTTGTACTCGTCGCGGGCGTCGAGGATGTAGGTCGTCCCGCCGCCGTCGGGGGACCAGTCGCACACGATGACGACGCGACCGAAGCGCGAAGGCGCGTGGACGACTCGCACTAACGGCGGGTCATCGGCGGCGCGCGGGAGGTCCGCGAGGTGGAGCGAGTACATCCCCACGATGCGTCCCTCGGTGATGCGCCACGGTGCGAAGTGGACTTCGACGGAATCCCACGCACGACCGCCGACGACGCGCGCGATGTGGCGCGACGCGGTGTTGAGCACGTCGGCGACGGCGAGCGTTGAGAGGGCGAGGAGAGCGCGGATCACGACGGCCTCGACGCGAGGAGCACGAGGGCCGCGAGGTGTTCGCGCAGTTCTTCGGGCGTGAGCGCTTCGTTGCCGTGCTCGCGCTCTTCGATGGCGTGGGCGGATCGCGCGGAGGTGCATCCCGCGAGTTCCCACGGGTGAGCGCCGAGGTCTTCGCGGATCGCGCGCAGGCCGTGGCCGATGATGCGCTGTCGCGCGAGGTGGTTGCCGCCGTCGTCGGGCGGCGCGGGAGGAGTGCGTTTGCGGGAGGTCATCGGGGCGCTACCTTGATCCAAGACCCGTCGCGCTGATCGGGGCCGAACTCCAGCATCCACCCCGACGGTTCGATCGCGGCACGGATGAGGTCTTCGTCGCCGATGCTCCACGAGGCGAGCACGACGCACTGACGCGCGCCGTTCTTCTCGACGGCCGAAAGGATCGCCGCGACGACGGCGGTGACGCGAGGGGCGACGAGCGCAGCGTGTCTCTTGCGGAGTTCGTCGGGCGTGGGGAACTTCGGCGCGGGAGGAGGGTTGATGGCGGTGAAGTCGCGGTCGTGGGGATGGTCACTCATGCCCGACACTACGCGCGCGGCGGGCGGGGTGTTACGTGCTCGCTCGGACGAGGGCGGCGGTCGTGGCGTCGTCGACGTCGGCGCGCAGCCACGCGAGTGCGGTGGTGTCGTTGGCGATCGTTGCGGCGAGCACAGCAGCGGCGCGCTTCTGTTCTCCGCGAAGCGCCGTGTACGACGGGCGCTTGTGCTTGCTCCCGTCGCCCGCGTACGTCGAGGCGCACCCCACGAACGTTGCCCATCGACGCGCCTCGGGCACTGCGGCGAGGGCGTCGACGTAGCGCGCGAGGTGCGACGCCATGCCGCCGTTGCCCGCGCTCCACGACGAGAGCGCGACCATCCATGCCCACAGCGTCCACGCGACAGGGAGGCCCTCGGCGCCGAGGGCGGGGCGCACGCGAGCGTCGAGGCGCTTGAAGACGTCGCGCCCGTGCTCGACGATGGAGGCAACGCCGATTGCGACCTGATCGTCGACGGCGCCGTGCCACGCCGAACCCGTGACGCCCTCGCGTCCGAGCGCGCGCTTGACGCCCTCGGAGCGCGCGAACGTCGCCCACGGGGTGCCGTCGACCGCGACGAGACCGGGCACGCGGCCAGCCTCGCAACCGAGCGGGCCGAGTTCGTGGAGGTCGCGCCCGTTGACGTTGCCGTAGCCCGTGAGCGGGTCGCC
>JBPOHC010000691.1:0-1762 GCA_052035985.1 Myxococcota bacterium
AGCGCCCCGCATCGGGCAACCGCGCCGATTGGCGCGAATGGGTGCGATCGTACACGGGAACGCCCATCGTCGAGGCGTACGTCTACCCGCTCTTGCAACCTGCCGCGACGCCTCCGGGCGTCGGTACAGAAGCCATCCCCGGATGCGTGACCGTCGTCGCGGTCGGACCCGCGCAGGGGAGCAACGTGGTCAACACGCGCCTCGTCCCGAGCGTCAACGTCCGCACGCCCGGTGGCCCGCTCCTCGAAGTGATCGACTACCTCAACGGCGTGCGCGATGCGACCGGCGCAGGGACGCTCACGGGCAACCGTCTGCCGCCCGTGTCGATGGTCTACGGGGACTGGACCGTCGAGGCGTTCAACACGCAGGTGCAGAATGTCCAGATCGCGATCACGCCGACCGCGGCGAACGCGTTTCCGTTCGTGAGCAACCCCGGCATCGACGGGTCGAGCACGTCCACGAGCGTCGTCGTGGTCGGCAACTACGGCGCGGGCGGCATCGAGAACCTTTCGGGCCTCTCGGCGCTCGTCTACATCGGAACCTCGACGGTGCGCGGTGGCTACTATCGCGTCACCCTCGGGGTTGGCTCCTACAACGGCGGGACGATGATGACGACGTTCTCCGTCGCCGCGATGCCCGGCGCTCCCATCACCCCCGGTTTTCTGTGGGCCGCGCCTCCGTGCTGGGCCGCGTTTCAGTCGACGGTGTTCGACTACTTCGACGGACTCGGGCCGGGCGATACAACGATCCCCGCGCGATGGCCTACGCAGGACGTAAGCGGTCGCGCGACGCTCTACCGCACCGCCCTCGCGGGCCGCGTGACAGAGGTCGCGGGCGTGCTCTCTGCGAGCGTCACGACGCCCGCGACAGACCAGACGCCCACGCAGAAGACGGTCATCACCCTCGGGTCGCTGCTCATCACGCCATGAGAGGCTACGCCTACAGCGCGCAGACGGGCGACGTCCGATACTCGCTCCCTGCGGGTGGGTGGTGGGGCGCCGTGTACGCCCGCGGCGCGGACCCTGGCGGCACTCGCCTCCCGTCGCAGGTACTCCTGCGCGGAGGTCGCGTGTACTCGCTCTACCCCGCGAGCGCGTACGGGATCGCGAACGCGACGCTCGCGACGGAAGAACCCGTCACGTCGCACGGCGGCGCGAGCGAGTCGGCGTACTGCTACTTCGTCGGCGCTGCGTTCCGAGCGTACGAGGCGCTGTCAAACGTCGACGTTGGCGCACCGCCGACGACACTCGCGGTAGGCGCTCCCGTGTGGGGGTGGAGCCTCGTCGCGTGAGCACTCACAGCGGACGACATCCACCGTGGAAGCAGAAGCGCGCAGCCCCGCACGGGATGCCACAACTCCCACAGTTGTCGTGCGCGTTGAGGTCCGTCTCGCACCCGTTCGACCCGAGTCCATCGCAGTCGCCCCACCCATCGGCGCACCACACGAGGCACCGCCCCGCGAAGTGGCACTCGCTCATGGTCGTGTGCGGTCGGTTGGCGCACGCCCCGCTGCACGGGTCGACGTCGCCGCGCGGCGCATCGCTCTCGCTCGCCTCGGGCGCAGCGTCGCGCGCGGGCGTCGCGGCATCGGCGGGCGAGTCCGCGGCCACGTCGGGCGCTCCCGCTTCGGCGGCAGCGTCGACCGCGGGCGCAGCGTCGGGCGCCACGGCCCCGTCCGTGGCGTCTGAGGGTGTCGGGGCTACGTCCGCCCGCCCCGCGTCTTCGGCGGGCGCAGAATCGCTCCCTGACGTCTCGCGCGTGG
>JBPOHC010001041.1:0-1627 GCA_052035985.1 Myxococcota bacterium
GCGTCGACCGCGGGCGCAGCGTCGGGCGCCACGGCCCCGTCCGTGGCGTCTGAGGGTGTCGGGGCTACGTCCGCCCGCCCCGCGTCTTCGGCGGGCGCAGAATCGCTCCCTGACGTCTCGCGCGTGGGCGCGTCGGGGATCTCCCCGAGACCCACGAGCGACGGGGCACACGCCGCGAGGGCGGCGACCATGAGGGCGAGTCGGAGGATGTCCATGACCGCAGTCTACGCGCGGAATCCCCTTGACGTTCCGGGATCGTGTAGGATCGCGGCGTGAGCGGCTTCCGACAAGCACTCCCCTCGACGGCAACCGCGGGGGGCGACGTCGCGCGGAGGCTGCTCACGCTCAAGGGTCCGGCGATTCAAGCGCCCGACGGATCGCTCAACGCGGCCGACGCGCTCGCCCTCGGCGCCTCAATCGAAGACGCGCGCACGATGCTCTCGACGGCGCGCGCGCAGGCGTTCGTGTGCGACGCCACGTATATGCTCGACGAACTGGAGGCGCAGTACGGCCTCCCCGTCGATCCGACGTTGGCGACCGCGGCGCGGCAGACTCGCCTTCTGGCCTTCGTGCGTGCGAGCGCAGCGGGTACGCCCGCGTCCATCGAGACCGCCGTGGCGGCGCTCACGGGCGCGTGCCGCGTCGTGGAGTACACCGCGCGCGAGGTCTACGCGACCGACCCGTCACCGACCGCGGAGACACGTCGCGGCGTCTTCCGCTTCGCCGTCGTGGTGCCTCGCGCCTACGCAGAGTCGGCGCCGTGGCGCACGCTCATCGCCGCCGTGGTCAGCCGCATGAAGCCCGCGCACACGTCGTTTACCGTGACGGCGGGCGAGCCTCTCAAGTACGACCAAGCGAGCGGTTACGACATCACCGCACTCGGAGCCTGACGATGGATCGAGCATGGACAGCAGCCCTCGGACTCAACGTCCCGAGCGTCGGACAGAACCTCCTCCAAGACCTCGGCGTCGTGATGCGCAAGGCGACCGCGACCGCGATCACGACGCAGGGGACCGGCATCGAGGGGCGCATCTATCAGGCGACGTCGGACCTCACGACGTGGACGCTCGCCATCGTTGACGACGGCACGATCACGACGGTCAACACCGCCGTTGATCCGGCCGTCACGACCACCGCGACGATGGACTGGAGTGATCGTCTCATCATCGGATGGTTCCGCGGTCTCGGCGGCGCAACGGAGTACCCCGGCGGCGCGAACGACTGCCTCTTCGACGCGGGGGCGCTCCTCAGTTTCTACGGGTACACCGGACTCGGCGCGCTCAACGGCGCGAGCGGTCAGGTGTCCGCGGGCAACCCGCCGGTGCGCGCGGCCGGTACCTCATGGGCGTGTCTGATCGACACGAACCTGTGGCTCTACTACGACGCCGCAGATGGCAAGCTCAAGGTGTACAACGACACCGGATCGACGCTCCGAACGCCTGCACTCATCCTCTTCGCGTCGGCTCAAACCGGCGCGCGCTGACCACCACGAAGGAACTCACGCACCATGTCGAACTACCCGCCCTCGCTCACGCTCGCGCTCCCGAACAGCGGCCCCGCCGATCTCGTCGGGTCGCTCACCATGACGCCCGTCGCCGCGTCGTCGGGCGTGCGCTCGCTCCTCACC
>JBPOHC010000687.1:0-13667 GCA_052035985.1 Myxococcota bacterium
CAACTCCAAACGACGACCGCGCACCCGTCAGGGGGAGCGTTCGCGGTTCGTCGGATCGACCGAGAGACCCTTTCGAAAGGGTCGAGGCATCCGCCCGACGAACTTCAACCCCAACCATGTTGGCCTCTCCCCTCGTCGGATCGACCGCGAAGCCCTTTCGAAAGCCCCGTGCGATCGGAGCAGCGACGCCGACACCCTGACGAGAGGCTCCGCCCCTCGGCGCCGCGAGCTGCGACCGCTCCCATGTCGCGCCTTCCCTCCGGGGCGCAGATGCGCTCTACCATCACGGTCCAGTGAACCTCCGCAGCCTCCCCCGAAGCGCCCTCGTCGTCGCACTCTCGCTCGTCGCCTCGTGCCGCGCGTCGGAGCCCGGCGAGCGCACCGTCGCGCACCGCTCGAGCGCGCAGCCCGCCGCGCCGCAGCCCCCCGCCGCGCAGCCCCCCGCGATCGCTCCGCCCGCTCCGTCAGACTCGATGGAGCCTTCGCTCGCCTACATCGAGCGCGTGACCGGCGGCGCCGACCCCAACGACCCGCTGCCCATGATCGTCGCGCTCCACGGCATGGGAGACCGCCCCGAGACCGCGTTCGAGACCATGTACTCGCACCTCACGGTGAGGGCGCGCGTGATCCTCCCGCGGGCGCCGACGCCGTCGGGCGACGGGTTCTCGTGGTTCACGTTCAGGGCGGGCGCGCGCGACGACGCGACGATGGGTCCCCAGGTTGCCCACGCGGCCGACCGCATCGACGCCCTCGTGACGCGGCTGGCGGGGTCGCGACCGACGCAGGGCAAGGCGCTCGTCGCGGGCTTCTCGCAGGGCGGCGTGCTCGCGTACGCGCTCGCGCTGCGGCACGGGCGGCACTATCAAGCGGTGATCCCGATGGCCGCCTTCGTGCCGCCCACGCTCGTGTCTCGGGGGTCGTGTTCGAACGCGCCGCAGATGCGCGCGCTGCACGGCACGGCCGACGCGGTGATCCCGCTCGCGTGGGACCGCGAGTCGATGACGGCGCTCGACGCGGCCCGGTGCGCGGTGAGCCTCTCGGCGGTGCCCGACCTCGGACACACGTCGTCGCCGCTGCTGCTCGACCTGCTCAACTCGACGGTGCGCGGCTACCTCGACGCGCCGAGGTGAGCCCCCCGGCGCGTCGCGCGCGGCGCATCAGCCGATGCAGACCAGGGGGAGGTAGATGGTCGTCGAGGGCGTGGTCGAGAAGGTCGTCGCCGTGCCGTGGTGGCTCTTGATGACGCGGCGGCAGGGCGCCGTGTTGGTGTGCTCGTAGACGACGTCCCAGAGGTTGTCGCCGTTGACGTCGCCGGGGCCCCAGAGCGCCCAGCCGAAGTCGAAGTCCGACGCCGTGGGGGTGAAGACCACGGCGTTGGAGGACGCGAGGCCCGCCGCGGTGCCGTTGATGACGCGCACGGAGACGGGGACGCTCGACCACGCGACGTCGCCGAAGCCGTCGTTGTTGGTGTCTCCGAGGCCCGCGACGTAGGGCCCGCCCGCGCGCACCGAGAGGCTCGCGCCGTAGGGCGTCGCGCCGAGGCCGTTGATGCCTCCCGGGTAGACACGGAGGGTGTGCACCACGGCGGTGGTGGTGGTCTGGACGCCCGCGGCGACGTCGCCGTAGCCGTCGCCGTTGACGTCCCACGCGAAGTCGACGTCCGTGAGGCCCGAGATGGCGATGGCGAGGTTCGGTGACGTCGCGGTGCCGAGGTACTGGTAGACCGTCGTCGAGCTCGTGACGATCACGTCGTCGAGGGCGTCGTTGTTGAGCTCTCCGGCGCCCTGCACGCGCGAGCCGAAGCCCGTGACGCCGACCACCTGGAGCGTGCGCGCCGCGGTGGTGCTGACGCCGCCCGACGCGCCGTGGAACACGTACGCCGCCCCGTTGGTGCACGCGCCCGCGCAGGCCCCGACGACGACGTCGCCGTAGCCGTCGTTGTTGGTGTCTCCGGCCCACGAGACCGACGCGCCGAAGGAGCTGCCCGTCGCGCCCGAGAGCGTGCGGCTCGTGGCGAGCCCCGAGGCGCTGCCGAGGTACACGTACGCGGTGCTGATGGTGGGCGCGCCGACGATGAGGTCGCCGTAGCCGTCGCCGTTGACGTCGCCCGCGGGTGACACCGCGAGGCCGAAGCCCGATCTCGCCGCGCCCGTGAGCGAGTACGAGCGCGTCGCGGGGAGCCCCGTCGCGGAGCCGTTGAAGACCGCCACGGTGGGGGTGGCCGCGTACTCGTCGAAGACGGCGAGGTCGGCGTAGCCGTCGCCGTTGAAGTCCGCCGTGACGCCGAAGGCGCCCGCGCGCGCCGCGGCGCGGACGGAGTTCGCGAACTGCCACACGGGCGACGCGGTGGCGCCCTGGTTGGTGCCCGCGCGGCCGTAGAGGCGCCAGTAGAGCCGCCCCGCGGGGAGGTCCGCCGTGGGCGTGTACGAGGTCCCCGTGACGGTCACGTCGAGGAGCGGCGTCGCGCACGCGCGGTTGGCGCACACCTGGAGGCGCGCGCCGTCGATGGGTCCGCCGACGATCCACGAGAAGACCGGGCGGCGCGTCGTCGACCACGAGAACGACGAGGGCCCGATCTGCTGCGGCGCGGGGAGCGGCGCGCACACGATGGTCGAGCCGAGGGGGATGGCGTAGTAGCCCGCGTTGCACGCCTGGCGGCAGGTGCCCGTGACGCAGGTCGTGGAGCCGTTGGCGGGCGCGGTGCAGACCGTCCCGCAGGCGCCGCAGTTCGAGGTCGAGGTGTTGAGGTTGGCCTCGCAGCCCGTGCTGGTGAGCCCGTCGCAGTTGCCGAAGCCCGCGGTGCACGCGCCCATCGCGCAGACGCCGCGGGAGCACGCCGCGGCGGCGTTGGCGAAGGAGCACGCCGTCCCGCAGGCGCCGCAGTTGGTCACCGACGTGAGGAGCGAGGTCTCGCAGCCGTTGGCGAGCATCGCGTCGCAGTTGCCCCACCCCGGCGTGCACGCGCTGATGCCGCACACGCCCGCGGCGCACGCGGGCGTCGCGTTGGCGAAGGAACACACGCGCGCGCACGCCCCGCAGTTGGCCGTGTCGGTCTGGAGGTTCACGCACACGCTGGCGCAGTTGGTGAGCGTCCCGCAGTCGCGCGTGCACACGCCCGCGTTGCAGAGAAAGCCTGCGGCGCAGGCGTTTCCGCAGCGTCCGCAGCTCGCGGACGAGGTGTTGAGGTTGACCTCGCAGCCGTTCGAAGCGACGCCGTCGCAGTTGGCGAAGCCCGCGTTGCACGCCACGACGGTGCACGCGCCCGCGGCGCAGCCCGCCGTGGCGTTGGCGAGCGAGCACGCGGCGCCGCAGGTGCCGCAGTGCGCGACGTTGGTGCTGGTGTTGGTCTCGCAGCCGTTCGAGAGCGCGCCGTCGCAGTTGCCGAAGCCCGCGTTGCAGGTGATGCCGCAGGCGCCCGAGCCGCAGGTCGGCGCGCCGTTGGTGCCGCCGCAGACGTTCATGCACGCGCCGCAGTTGGTGGTCGACGCGTTGGTGTTGGTCTCGCAGCCGTTCGACGCGACGCCGTCGCAGTTGCCGAAGCCCGCGTTGCAGCTCGCGACCGTGCACGCGCCCGCGGCGCACCCCGCCGTGGCGTTGGCGAGCGAGCACGATCGCCCGCACGCGCCGCAGTGCGCCGGGGTGGTCGTGACGCTGGTCTCGCAGCCGTTCGTCACCAGGCCGTCGCAGTTGCCGAAGCCCGTGTTGCAGGCGATCGCGCAGCGGCCCGCCGCGCACGACGCGACGCCGTTGGTGGCGTTGCACGCCGCGCCGCACGCGCCGCAGTTCGACGCCGACGTGAGGAGGTTGACCTCGCAGCCGTTCGAAGCGACGCCGTCGCAGTCGGCGAAGCCCGGGTTGCACGCGATGCCGCAGGCCGCGCGCGCGCAGGTCGCCGAGGCGTTGGCGCGGGCGGGGCACGCCGCGCCGCACGCGCCGCAGTTCGACGTGTCGGTCTGGAGGTCGACGCAGCGCCCGGCGCAGAATGTCGTGGGCGACGCGCACACGCTCGCGCACGCGCCGCTCGAGCACACGTTGCCCGCGGCGCACGCGCGCCCGCAGGCGCCGCAGTCGCCCGTCGTGGTCTGGAGGTCGGTCTCGCAGCCGTTGGCGGCGATGTGGTCGCAGTCTCCCCAGCCCGTCGCGCAGGCGGCGACGGCGCAGAGGCTCGACGAGCAGGCGGGCGTGGCGTGGGCGAGCGAGCACGCGCGGCCGCACGCGCCGCAGTGGGCCGACGCGGTGCGGAGGTCGACCTCGCAGCCGTTCGAAGCGACGCCGTCGCAGTCGCCGAAGCCCGCGTCACACGCCGAAATCGCGCAGCCGCCGCCGGAGCACACCGACGTCGCGTGGGCGAGCGAGCACGCGCGGCCGCAGGCGCCGCAGTGCGAGAGCGTCCCCGAGAGGTTGGTCTCGCAGCCGTTCGAAGCGACGCCGTCGCAGTCGCCGAAGCCCGACGCGCAGGTCGAGATCGCGCAGGCGCCGCCCGCGCACGCCGCGGTGGCGTTGGCGAGCGAGCACGCGCGGCCGCACGCGCCGCAGTGGGCCACCGTCGAGCGGACGTTGGTCTCGCAGCCGTTCGAGGGGTTGCCGTCGCAGTCGCCGAAGCCCGACGCGCACGCGAACGAGCACGCGCCCGCGGCGCACGACGGCGTCGCGTTCGAAGGCGAGGGGCAGGCGTTGCCGCAGCGTCCGCAGTGGGCGAGCGAGGTCGCGAGGTTGGCGCACGAGCCCGCGCAGTTGGTCTCGCCGGTCGCGCAGGTCGAGCGGCACACGCCCGCGGAGCACACCTCGCCCGCGGCGCACGCGCGCCCGCAGCCGCCGCAGTTGGCGCGGTCGGTGTTGGTGCTCACCTCGCAGCCCGTCGCGGCCGTCGCGTCGCAGTCGGCGAAGCCCACGTTGCAGGTGAACGCGCAGGCGCCCGCGGCGCACGCGGCGACGGCGTTGGCGGGCGCGGTGCAGGCGTTGCCGCAGCGTCCGCAGTGCGAGGCGTCGCCGCGGGTGTCGACCTCGCAGCCCGTGGAGGTCACGGCGTCGCAGTCGCCGAAGCCCGCGTCGCATCGGATCGCGCACGAGGTCTCGGCGCACACGCCCGAGGCGTGGGTGGCGCCTGCGCAGCGCGCCCCGCAGGCGCCGCAGTTCATGGCGTCGGAGCGGATCTCGGCCTCGCAGCCCGTGGCGGCGTTGCCGTCGCAGTCGGCGAAGCGCGTGGTGTCGGTGCACCGGAGCGCGCAGCTCCCGGCCTCGCAGCGGGCGTCGCCGTTGGTGCCCGAGGGGCACGCGTTGCCGCAGCGTCCGCAGTTGCGCGCGTCGCTCTGGGTGTCGACGCAGACGCCGCCGCAGACGGCGCCCGCGCAGGGCTCCGCGGTGCACATCACCCTGCCCTCGACGGTGGAGCACGCGGGGGTCGGCGCGGCGCAGCGGGCGGCGCAGGCGCCGCAGTGGTCGGGCGCCGTGAGCGACGCCTCGCAGCCGTTCGAAGCGTCGCCGTCGCAGTCGCCGAAGCCCGGGAGGCACGCGAAGCCGCAGGCGCCCATCGCGCAGGTGGGCATCGCGTTGGCGGGCGTGGGGCACGCGCGGCCGCAGCTCCCGCAGTGGGCGACGCTCGTCGCGAGGCGCACGCAGGAGCCCGCGCAGCTCGTCTCGCCCTCGGCGCAGTTGTCGCGGCACGCGCCCGCGGAGCACACCTGGCCCGAGGGGCACGCGCGCCCGCAGGCCGCGCAGTTGCGCGCGTCGGTGCGCACGTCGACCTCGCAGCCGTTGGGCATCACGCCGTCGCAGTCTGCGCGCCCGACGGAGCACTGCGGAACGCAGCGCCCCGACATGCACGACGAGAGCGGGTTGACGACCTGGCAGTCGTAGTTGGTCTGACACTGGGGGCGGCACTGCCCGTCGAGGCACGCCTGACCCGCGGCGCAGTCGCTGTCGCGCACGCAGCCCGCGCCGGTCGCGGGCGGAGGCACGCAGGCCATCTCGCCCGCGAGGTCGGCGGGTCGGCAGCGCGCGCCGCCAGGGCAGTCGGCGTCGCTGCGGCACGTGGCGCGGCACACGCTGCCCGCGCACGCCTGGCCCGAGGCGCAGTCGGAGTCGAACTCGCACTGGCCGACGGTGATGCGCTCGCTCGTGCAGGCGTCGACGAGGAGCGCGAGCGCGGCGAGGAGCGCGGTGCGAAGCAAAGGGGAGCGAAGCGTTGCGTTCATGAGTCCACCCGTTCGCAGCGGCGCGGCGAGAGGCGATCGGTGGGCGTGCGCCCCTCTCGGCCGTTGCGTCTTGAGGAGCAATGCACCAGCGAGCCGCGAGCCGTCAACCCGCCCACCGGCGAGATCGCGCGCTCGACGGCGGTAACCGCGGTCGGTAGGGTCGCGCTCGAAGAGAGGCGAATCCCCCGTTGGACCACGCGCATTTCGACAAGCTCCTCCGGCTCCTCGACCTCGAGCGCGACGAGGAGCGCCTTCGGCTCGACGAACTCCTCGCGACGCTCTCGCCCGAGGCCCGCGCCGAGAAGGGGATCACGCTCCTCGACCTCGTGAGCGTCGACGAGTCGCTCGGGCTCGGGGGGCGGGTGCAGCTCGACCTCGAGCGCGAAGACCGCTCGCCCCTCGCCGCCCGCATCGATCAGGGTGACCTCGTCGACCTGCGCCCCCGACGCGCGGACGTGCCCGAGGCCGCGCGCGGGATCGTCGTGCGCCGCAGCCGTTTTCGACTCACCGTGGGCTTCGACCGACCGCCTCCTCCGTGGACGCGCGAGGGGAGGCTCACCGTCGACCTGCGCCCCAACGACGTCACATGGACGCGCTCGCGCGCCAACGTGATCGCCCTGCGCGACGAGAAGCCCTCGCGCGGAGCCTCTCGGCGCGACGTGATCCTCGGGGCGCGCCCGCCGCGCTTCGAACGGCTCGTCGAGGTCGAACATCCGCGCTTCAACGCCGAGCAGCGCGGCGCCCTCTCGCGCATCGCAGCGGCTGAGGAGCTGAGCCTCCTCCACGGACCTCCGGGCACGGGCAAGACCACCGTGCTCGTCGAGGCCATCGCGCGCGAGGTCGCTCGCGGACGCAGGGCCCTCGTGCTCGCGCCGAGCAACGCCGCCGTCGACCTCCTCGTGGAGCGCACCGCCGCCGCGGGTCTCGCGCCCGTTCGCATGGGGCACCCCTCGCGCGCCGCGGAGCGGCTCTACGGCTACACCCTCGAAGGACGCGTCGAGGCGCACGCCAACCGCGAGGCCGTGCGAGACCTCTTCGACGAGGCGTATGAGCTCCTCGGTTACGCCCGCAAACAGCGCGTGCGAGGCCGCGGCGCCGACCGCCGACAGAACGCGCGCGAGGCTGCGGGAGAGGGCCGCGCGATGCTCACCGAGGCCCGCGCGAGGGAGCGCCAGATGGTGCGCGAGGTGATGAGCTCGGCGAAGCTCGTGTGCGCCACGTGCTCGACGGCGGCGGGCGACGACCTCGACGACGAGCGCTTCGACGTGGCCTTCTGCGACGAGGCCACGCAGGCGTCGGAGCCCGTGACCCTGGTGGCCTTTCTGCGCGCGCCGAGGGTGGTGCTCGCGGGCGATCACAAGCAGCTCCCGCCCACGGTGCTCTCGCGCGCGGCGCAGGAGGGCGGCCTCGGCGTGAGCCTCTTCGAACGCCTCGTCGCGCTGCACGGAGAGGCGCGCACGATGCTCCGAGAGCAGCACCGGATGAACGAGTCGCTGATGCGCTTTCCCTCGGCGCAAATGTACGACGGAGAGCTTCGCGCGCACCCGTCGGTGGCCCACCGCACGCTCGCCGAGGTGCTCACCGAAGGAGTCGATGTCGACGCGCCGCCGGTGCTCTTCGTCGACACGGCGGGGCGCGGTTGGGACGAGTCTCGCCCCGCGGGCGACGAGTCGATCCGCAACGCAGGAGAGGCCGAGTGCGTGGTGCGTCACCTCGCGACGCTCCTCGACGCGGGACTCGATCCGACGGAGGTCGCGGTGATCTCTCCGTACGCCTCGCAGGTCGCCCTCTTGCGAGAGCTCGCGTCGTCGCGGGGGCTCTCTCCCGCGGTCGAGATCGACACGATCGACGCGTTTCAGGGGCGCGAGAAGGACGCCGTGCTCCTCTCGACGGTGCGTTCGAACGCCGACGGTCAGATCGGCTTTCTGCGCGACCTGCGCCGGATGAACGTGGCGATCACGCGCGCGCGCAGGCACCTCTTCGTCGTGGGCGACGGCGCGACGCTGGCGCGCGACGACTACTACCAGGCCTTCATCGACCACGCCGAGTCGCTCGGAGGCTACCGCAGCGCGTGGTCGTGGCCCGGCGCCGACGAGATCGCGTAGCCGCGGCGCGCGGCGCGTCGGCGCCGTGTTAGAAGCGTCGGGCGATGCCTGTCCAGTGGTACCCCGGTCACATGCCCAAGGCGAAGCGCGAGCTCGCCGACCTCATGCCGTCGCAAGACGTGGTGATCGAGGTGCTCGACGCGCGAATGCCCGCCGCGAGCGCGAACCCCGTGGTGGCCGAGCTTCGGCGCGACAAGCCCTGCGTGAAGGTGCTCAGCAAGAGCGACCTCGCCGACCCCGACGTCACGCAGATGTGGCTCCGTCACTTCGAGGCCGATGACCGCGTGCTCGCCATCGCCACGTCGCTCGCGAACGCGGCCGAGGCGAGGGTGCGCGTCCCCGCGCTCTGCGAGCAGATCTCGAAGCGCACGCGCGGCGCGAAGAAGACCACGCGCGCGGTGATCGTGGGCGTGCCCAACGTGGGCAAGTCGACGCTCACCAACACACTCATGGGGCGCAAGGTGGCCGCCGCGAGCGACGTCCCCGCGGTGACGAAGATCCGTCAGCAGGTCGAGCTCCCGGGCGGCATGGTGCTGAGCGACAACCCGGGGCTGCTCTGGCCGAAGATCGAAGACAACGCGGCCACCATGCGACTCGCGCTCTGCGCGGCGATCCCCGACACGGCGCTCGACTACGAGAGCGTGGCCCTCTTCGGCGCGAAGTACTTTCTGGAGCGCTATCCCGCGCTCCTCATGGCCCGCTACAAGCTCAAGGACCTGCCCCCCTCGCCCACCGCGCTCATCGAAGAGATCGGGCGTCGCCGGGGGTGCCTCCGCGCGGGCGGCGTGATCGAGATCTACAAGGCCGCGAGCATCCTCGTTCACGACTTTCGCTCGGGCGCGCTCGGGCGCATCAGCCTCGAGCGCCCGCACTCGGTGACCGCCCACACGCGCAGCGTCGCGCCCGAAGAGCCCGAAGAGCCCGACGCGGGCGAGCAGTAGTCACCACTTCGCGGCGTCGCGTGCGATGCGCGCACGCTGCGATTCACTGAGTCCGAAGGCGTCGGCCACGAGGTCGTCGAGGGCGCGCTGCTCCTCCGCGGTCAAACCATCGTTGCGCGCTGAGAGCCTCGCGCCGAAGGCCGTGAGCGCCTCGACGCACGCGGGTGGCGGCGCGGGGATCGCGCGGAGGTGACCGATCTTCACCTGCGGCATCCCGAGGCGCGCGTCGCGGTTGGAGTAGTAGTGCCTCCAGCGGATCACCGAGGCGTTGAGGTACGCGACGAGGAGGTCGGCCGTGACGCCGTCGCGCTCGAAGCCCGCGAGGATGCTGTTGCGAAAGCCCTCTCCGTCGGAGCGCACGGCGATGGGGACGCGCGCCGTCTGACGGATCAGCACGGCCACCTCGCGCCACGCCTCAGGCGCGCGGAGCCTCGCGCCGAAGCGCCGCGCGTCGGCCCAGAGCGAGGGAGGTCCCCTTCGAAACGCGGCGATGTCGGAGCCCACGCGGAGCGCGACGGTGTGCGAGGCGTCGGGGCGCTCGGTGAGGTGATCGACGTCGTCGCCGCTCGTCTGGAGCCCGCGCTCCCCGAAGACCGACGGATCAAAGGTCGGCCCTGAGAGTAGCGCGAGGAGCTCTTTCGCTTCGTCGTCGACGTCGGGTCGCTCGATGGGCCACGGCGTGTCGCTGCCCACCGCGAGCGGCGCTGTGCGCACCGTGGAGTAGAGCACCATCGAGGGCTGAAACACCCCGAGGAAGCCGTCCTCTCCGAGGTCGGGGAGCTCGTCATCGCACACGGCGAGGCGGTCGTGCGCCGCGCGCGAGGGGCCGTAGCCATCGAGCTCCGCCATCGAGCTCGGGAGCACCAGACCGATGCGCCCCGACGGGCGCGCGATGGTCGCGGCGCGCTCGACGAACATCGCCTGCAGGTTGCGATACCCGTGAAACGACGCGTAGCTCGCGAGGTAGAGGCGCCGCAGCGCGGGGTCGAGCGGCTGCGCGGCGCGGCCCGCGTACGAGACCCACGGAGGGTTCCCCACGATGGCGTCGAAGCCTCCGCGACGGGCGACGTCTTCGAATTCGAGCGACGGGCCGACGAGGGAGTTCCCCTCGCGCAGAACGCCATCGGCGAAGGGCTTCGGGAGTTCTGCGTCGCCCACCCAGAGCCACAGCGCGCGGCGCGCGAGCTCCACCGCGAAGCCGTCGAGGTCGACGCCGTGCACGCACCGCGACGCCACCGCGCGACGCGCGTCGAGGTCGGTTCTCTCGCGTCCTTCCGCGCGCCAACGCAGAGAGAGTTCCTCCGAGAGCTGACGGCATGTCTCGAGGAGAAAGGCCCCCGCGCCCATCGACGGGTCGCACACCCTCAGCGCGACGATCGCGTCGGGATCACCGCGCGACGAGAGCAGCGGCGCGAGGGTGCCCCGCACCACGGCCTCGGCGAGCGCGCGCGGCGTGTAGTGCGAGCCCGATCGCTTGCGCGACACGCCCCCGGCGATCGAGAGCGCCCCGTCGGAGCTCACCGTGAGCGAGTACGAGAGGAGCCGCTCGTACACCGCGCCGAGGTGCTCCGCGCCGAGCGAGGCGTACGAGACGTGCGCTCCGTCGAGCGTCGTGAGGGCATCGTGCACGGCTTCGCAGCGCGCCTTCGAAACGCTCGCGGTGACGCCGCCGACGGTCACCTCGATCGCATCGCGCGCGGTCCACGGGAGCCCCGTCGCGTCGGCGAGGCGCGCGGTGATCGCGTCGAGGAGCGCCCTCGTGAGCGACGCGTACGCCTCCTTCGGGTGAGCGCGCGCGACGTCGAGAAACGCTGCATCTCCCGCGTCAGTGAGCGCGTCGAGCAGCGTCTGGAGCGCGTCGATCGCGCGCTCCGCGAGCCTCGTCGACACGTCGTCTGGGGCGATGGAGCGAGCGCGCATCGGTCACCGCGCGAGTAACACCGCAAACACCACCAGGGCCACACTTTGGCGGAGATCGCGCTCCATGTGACAGAGTACGTCACACAGAGACTCGCGATCTCGCGGGGTCCGTGGCATGACGGCCGCGAGGAGTCGATCACCCGATGAGCTTTGGCAAGAACCCCCATGTGGCGAAGGCGACCGCGGCCGAGCAGAAGGCCCGCGCGGCGAGCGACGAGAACGCGCGTTCGAACGCGTGGCGCGAGGCCGCGAGGCAGTGGGAGCGCGCCGCCGAGCGCGAGAAGATCGACAAGCGCATCGCGGAGTACACCCGCAACGCCGAGGCCGCGCGGCGCGAGGCCGACAACGAGGGTTCCTCGGAGGAGGAGCCCGAGCTCGCGGCGGCGCCCGCGGTGATCGCGCCCGTCGATCCGAGCTCGCTCAACTGACGCCCGATCGCGCGGTCAGAACCAGGCGGTGACGCCGAGGGAGAGGGTGTCCTGCCAGCTCGCGTTGGCGATGGGCTCGCCGGACATGCGGTCGTTGAGCACGTCGCCGCGGTAGAAGAGCGAGCCGTTGGCGAGGTCGTGGCGGTACTCCGCGCGCACCGAGAAATGCGGGTGCGGGAGCGCCTCGACGGTGAGGGTCCCCTCGCCGAGCGTGGTGGCGTCGTTGAGGTCGAACATGCTCCGGCTGCCCGCGGGCACCCACTCGTGCAGGACTTCGAAGCGCGTCGCGGCGAAGAGCCAGTCGAAGAACTTGAAGCGCGCGTAGGCCGCGACGCCCGCCCACGCGCTCACGCCGAGGCGGTTGGGCTCGACGCCGGCGAAGGCGTGCCAGCGGACCTGGAGCCGCGAGGTCGCTTCGAACTCGCCCCAGTGGTCGAAGGTGTGGCGCACCCACGGCCCCTCGCGCGCGCTGCGGTCGCGCTCGACGCCGAACATGTATTGAAAGTTCAGAAAGAGCTTGTCGGTGACGGCCCACTCGGCTTGAAAGAGCGCGGTGCGCGAGCCGTTGTTGTCGTCGATGACGCGGTCCCACCCCGAGTAGATGCCCGCGCGGACGGTGAGCGCGTCGCTGAAGGTCCAGCTCGCGCGCGCGCCGGTCATCTGGAACGGGGCGATGTAGAAGAGGTTCGAGGGAGACCAGTTCCAGTTCTTGTAGATCTCGACGTACTCGACGCCGAAGGGGGCGACGAAGAGGCCCGCGTCGACCGAGAGGGGCGTGCGCCCGAGGAGCCTCGGGCTCCACCCGAAGGTCACCTCCTGGAGCACCCTCCAGAGGAGCTCCTGCTGCGCGCGAGGGAGCGTCGTCGCGGGGTAGTACGCCTCGGCGGCCAGCGCGCCGAACTGCATCGCCGTGTGCCCGTGGACCGACTGCACCTTCCACGCGAGGTCGAACGCGAGGTTGTTGAACCCGATGTGATCGTGCTGGATGTCGTAGATCCGGTACGCGTTGATCCCGTTCGACGGGCCGTTGAAATTGTACGCGTAGTAGAGCTCGGCCCAGCCGTGGAAGACGAACTCCGGCGCGTCCGACGACGCCGCGGGAGCCGCGGGCGCAGGCGTCGACGCGGGCGTCGGCGCGGGCTGCGACGCGTCGGGCTGCGCGGGCGTCGCGGCGTCGCCCTGCGTGTCGATGGCGGGCTGCGACGGCAGCAGCGGCAGCGTCGTCGGCAGCGGCGGCAGCGGCGTCGGAGTCTGCGGCTGCGTGGGCTGCGTCTGCGCGACAGCGGGCGGCGGATCGGGCTGCGTGACGGCGGGCTGCGTGACGGCGGGCTGCGTGACGGCGGGCTGCGTGGCGGCGGGCTGCGTGACGGCAGGTTGCGTGACGGCGGGCTGCGTGGCCGCGCCGTACGGGTCGGCGTCGAGGCGAGGCGGCGGGCGAACCGGCGCAGCGGGCGGCCGATACGGATACCGCGGAGGACGCGCGGGGATGATGCGTCGCGGCTGCGCCCACGCGGAGGGCGTGAGCGACGAGAGGAGCAGCGCGATCGCGACGGGAGAGAGGCGCTTCGGCGTGGGACCGTTCATCAGCCCCGCGAGTGAATCACGAGCGCGGCGCGAGCACGGACCTTTTTCTCACCGCGCGCGGCGAGCGCGGCGCGACGAGGCGGGGAGCACGACGAGGTGCAGCTCCGCGTTGGGACCGTCGGAGGCGAACACCGACGGCGTCGTCGGCAGCGTGACCGACGCGAGCGCGCGACGGACGCAGCGACGCTCCGCGCGAGGCGACGGACGCCCCGGCACGAACACGTGGACCTGATGCGCGCGCCCCCGCGCGTCGACGGCGGCGAAGAGGTCTATGCGCGCGCGAGTCCCAGAGAAACAGCCTTGGAGCAGCGGCGTGAGCGCGAGTCCCATCACCGCGGGGCGCGCCTCCGCGGGGGGCGTCGGCAGCGCGCGCGGCGCGGGGTTCGAGAGCGTCCGCGCGAGCTCCGCGGGCGTCGGCGGGAGCGGGGGCTCTCGCTCGCGCGCGTCGAGGTCGAACGCGAGGTCGGCGTCGGCGCGCGCCACGTTCGACGCGGC
>JBPOHC010000369.1:0-13309 GCA_052035985.1 Myxococcota bacterium
GCTGGTGGGACGTGCGCCCGTGGCTGGGTCGCACCGCGACGATCGAGGTCTACGACGCGGGCGTCGAGGGCTGGCAGCACATCACGGCCGACGACTTCGTGGCCGAGCCCGCGCTCCCGTGGCTGCCTCCCACGAACACGCCGACGAACCCGTCGACGGAAGAGTAGGCGCTCGCGAGGATCAGCCCGCAGCGAGGCGATCGCTCGAACGCTGGCCCCACGGCCCGCAACAGGAGACGCCGCGCCACACCCGCGCCCCGACCACGGGCGCACCGAGGAGCCACCACGATGAATCATCCCCCCCAGACCGAAGGCCGCGACGCGTCCCGCCCGCCGCCGCTCGGACGCCGCGCCGCGCTCGACGGGTTACGCGGCGTCGCCATCGTGCTCGTGATGCTCTTTCACCTCATGCCGAGGGTGTTCCCCGCGGGCTTTCTCGGGGTCGACATCTTCTTCGTGCTGTCGGGATTTCTCATCACGACGCTGCTCCTGACCGAGCTCGATCGGACGGGTCACGTCTCGCTGTCGGCGTTCTATCTCCGCCGCGCGCGGCGACTTTTGCCAGCCCTCTACGCGCTCATCGTCGCGGTGGGCGCGTGGGAGCTCCTCGGGCTCGCGGGCGCCGGGCCGCGGCCCCTGCACGGCATCGCCTACACGGCCCTCTACGCATCAAACTTCGGCGTGGCCCACAGCCGCCTCGGGATGTTCGTCCACACGTGGTCGCTCGCCCAGGAGGAGCAGTTCTATTTCTTCTGGCCCGTCGCCCTCCTGGCGCTGACCTCGTGGCGGGGGCGGCGGGCGGCCCTTTGGTTCGCGCTCCTCTGCGCCGCGGCCGTCGTCGCGCTGCGGGCCTTTGCGTGGCGCGCCTCGCCCGACATCGACCACCTCTACCACCTGCCCCAGTACCGCGTAGACGGGATGATGCTCGGCTGCGCGCTCGCCATCGCCCGCTCCGAAGGGATGCTCCCTCGTCCCGGTCGCGTGTCGGCGCTGCTGGCCCTCGCGGCGCTGCTCCTCTTCGCGGCGGTCTCGACGGTCGCTTCGATGGGCTCCGCGGGGCTCTACCTCGGAGGCTTCACGCTCTTCGCCGCCCTCGCCGCGGTGCTGCTCTTCGAACTCGTCGAGCGGCCGACGAGCCCGCTCGCGCGCGCCCTCTCGATGCCTCGCGTCGTGCGCGTGGGCGAGCTCTCCTACAGCCTGTACCTCTGGCACTACCCCGTGGGGGTGGTGCTCACCGTGGTGAAGGGCCGCCTCCTGCCCTCGCTCCCCAGCCCGTTACCGCTCTGGGGGCGACCGCTGGTGATGGCCTTCGTGCCGCTGCTGGCCTTTCCGCTCTCGTGGGCGCTCGCCTCGCTCTCGCACCGCTTCATCGAAGTGCCCGGACAGCGGCTCGGTCTCGCGCCTCCGGGGAGATGATCTCCGCCATCCCGTCGACGCGTCGACGCTCGATCGAGCGCGAGGCCCACGACAGGCCCCGGAGCGATCAGCCCGTCCCGGTGGGGCGCAGGGCGGGCTTCGCGGTGTCGGTGTTGGCGGGCTTCGCGTCGGTGTCGATCACCGGGGGCTTCGCGGGGATCTTCTTCGCGGGCTTCGTCGCCGCGGTCCGCCCCGTCGCGCGGAGGTCGCTGAAGGGCGCGAGCAGCGCGTCGACCATCACGGCGCTCTCGGGCATCGCGGGGTCGACCATCGCGTGCACCTTCACCACGTACTCGCGCATCACCGACTGGAGCGCGAGGAACGCGTCTCCCACCTCGCCGGTCGCCGCCGCGGACTTCGTCGGCGCGGTCACCCCGAGCTCCGCCGCGAGCTCCGCGTGGAGCTTCTGCACGTGCGCCTGCACGGCCTCGGCGCCGAGCGCGGTGAAGACCCCACCGAGGCCGCTGGCCTTGATGCGCGAGAGCAGGTCGCGCCCGTCGAGCCACACGCGCCGCGCGGTCCCCGTGAGGTCCTTCGCGTTGCCTCCCTCGGGGAACACCTCATCGAGCGCCGCGCGCTGCGCCGCGGTGAGGCTCGCGAGGGCGCCGGTCTCGCGCCAGATCGCCACCTGCGAGAGGAGCGCGCTCCACGACTTCTTGTAGCGGTCGAAGGCCGCCTTCCGTACGCCGCGCGTGGGGCGTCCCTCGGCCTGCGTGGCGGCGCCCTCGCGGCGGACGCGGGTGAGCGTCACGCAGCACGCGTCGAGGCGCGCCATGCACGCGGGGATGTTGCCCGGCATCACCAACGCCAACGCGGGCGCGTTCGAGGCGTCGGCCTTGCGGGTTTGGATCTTCGGGGCGTGCTCCTCCGCGGGCTTCGCCTGCGCGCTCTGCGCGAGGTTCAGCGCGGTCTTGAGCGACAGCGCGAGGGTGATCGCGTCGGCCGCGTTCATGCGCGGCAACGTGACCACCGGACTGATGATCTCACTCATGTTCAGTGCTCCCTTCTCAAGGAGGCAAGAACGGATAGGCGGCGAGATCCTTGAGCGAGCTCAGTGAGAATTCGACGCGCCCTGCGCCGATGCGATGGAGCCCAGCAACATCTTCATGACCCGGTCGACGTAGCGCTGCTCCTCGCGTTCGTCGTTCTGGAAGACCACGTGGTGATCGCGGGCGAAGTCGTCGAGGGAGGGCGCCGTGACGCCGTGCTCCTTCCACCACACGACGTCTTCGGAGTGCGTGTTCGCCACGATGAACGACTCCAGTACGATGGTCGTCCCGTCGGCCGGGGCGGGCATCTCCTTCTCGCGCTCCTTGATGGCCTTCGCCAGCCGGATCTTCGGGTCGTCGAGGCCCTGGAGGTTTCGAATGCCCTTCGGGTCTACGAACGCGAGGCGCTGCTGCTTGCCCTTCACCAGCCAGAGCAGAAAGTCGGGGTAGAAGTTCTGCGCCTCGAAGAAGCGCACGCCGCGCTTCACCTGGTTCCGCAGCAACCAGACCGTCCAGCCCGCCAGCACCTTCGGCTGACGCGCGCAGTACTGCTGGAGGTCCACCGCGAAGCGCCACTCCCCCACGTTCAGAGGCACCGGGTGGACCTTGAAGCACTGGCTCCCCTTCGGGTTCGCGAAGACCAGCGGGGCGTAGAGGTGCTGCGGTGGGCCGAGCACCGCCGCGATCGGCGGATCGTTGGGAGGTCGAGAGAAGATGACCGCGGTCTTGTCTGCGATCCTCTGCCAGAAGTCTCGCCACAGCTTCGACTCCTGATAGCCGTCGGCGATCTCGATGACCCAGCCCGTCGCCTTCCCCTCGTTCGCGCCCGAGAGCTCCGCGAGCTTGAAGTTGGGGTCGATCTTCTCGCCCACGCCCTCCACCGCGCCGTAGCGCATGTTGGGCTGCGACCACACGTCCATCGCGCGCTTGTAGTACCGCTCCGCGTACTTCTTCAGGAGGTGCTCGGCCAGGGTCTGCCAGAGCGTGATGCGCGCCACATCTTTGAAGGCCAGGAGATCCGCGGGAATCTGCAACCGGTACCACACGTCGGGCGACGCCAGCAGCTCGCGCACCCCCTCGGAGGTCACCGAGAGGTTCCACCAGCCCGAGCGGGCGCGCTGTTCGAGGAGCGAGAGCACCAGCGCGTCGAGGTCGAGGAGGGCGACGTGTGAGGCCGTGAGACGCCCCTCGTTGCGTCCGAGCGTGTCACCCGAGGCCGCCACGCCCTCGCTCCGCCGAACGTCGAGGTTGGGATACCAGTCGAGCGCGACCTTGTGCTGCTTGAGGTAGTCCGTTCCCCACGGCTCGACCCCAGGCAAGCGGAGCGACAGGCGCGGCCACGCGCGGCGGTCTTCGTCGGCCTCGGGGGTCACCAGGGTGTAGAGCGTCTCGTCGGGCGGCACCGACACCGTGATCGGGATCTCGATGCCTCCAGTGCGCCTGCGCGCGGGCACCTTCTCGCTGCGGAGCGCCTCTTCGAAGGTCTTCATGTAGTCGGCCCGCAGACCGAACACGCCGAGCGTCTCGAGCACCGGCAACATCTCGGGGAGCGCCTTCGGAGGCGCGTCCTGCTTCGAGAGCATGGCGCTGCGCTTCAGACACCCCCGCCACCCCCGCAGGCGCACGCCACGGCCGAAGAGCTGGATGATCTGCGCGCCTTCGCTGCGCCCGAGGTTCATCAACCCGAGGGTGCTCACGCGCCAGGAGTTCCAGCCCTCGGTGAACTTGCGCGAGCCGATGAGCACGTGAACGCGACTGCCCCGCTCGTGCAGTGCGTCGAAGAGCGGCGGAGAAGCCACCGTGGGGTCGACCACGAGGCCGACCTTCTTCCCCTCGGACTCGCAGAGCTTGCGGACCTTGCCCGGCTCGCCGACCTTCACCAGCCCGAAGACCTGACCCGCCCCCGCGTGGAGCGTGAGCTCTCCCTCCGCGCCGCGACGCTCGACGACGTGAACCGCTCCCGAAGCGTCAGTGCGAAACACGCGCGCGAGCACGTCGCGGTAGATCTTCGCCGCGTCGTCGCCGTGCGATTGGAGCGCGTCGAAGCGACCGGCGAACACGTCGGCATCGTCGGCGTCGAGGAGCCCCGACGAGCCCGCGAGGATCTTCTCGATGTCCTCTCGCGCCGCGTCGGGCTCGTGCGCGAAGCGGTGCAGCGCCATGATGATGTCGACCACGTCGGAGACCTCGCGGCCCTCGACCTTGCGCACCTCGCTCACGCTGTCGCCCACGAACACCCAGAGCGGGCGCTCGATCTCAAACCCCTGGAGCGTCTCGCCGTCTTCTTCAAAGACCCGGAGCTGCTGGTAGAACGAGAGCAGACAGCCCGCGATGTACCGCTGGCGCAGGGCCGACGAGGGGTCCTCCTTGAGGTTGAGGATCGTGTACTCCTTGCCGTAGCCGTCGCGGTAGAACTCCCTGTACGAGTAGTCGAGCGCGATGCACCGGGCGTACTCCCGCGCCATCTCATCGCCCTTCGCGGCCTGCACGGCCTGACCGAAGGTGGCGCTGTACTCGAACGCGAAGCCCTTCGCCGAGAGCGCGTCGCGGCGCCCCTTCCAGGCGCCCTCTTCACTGCCGAGCCCCTGGTGCCCCTCGTCGATGAGCACGAGGTTGCACGCGCCGAAGCCGTCGACGCCGACGGTGTCCTTGCCGTCGCGGTCGGCCAGCTTGGTCACCTCCATCACGTCGACGCGCCACGGGTCGTTGAGGAGCGGCGATGACTTCGCGCGCGAGAAGCGGTCGGCGATGAAGCCCGAGCGCCGCAGCTCGTCGAGGTGCTGCGTCGTGAGGAGGTCCTTCGGCGTGAGGAGCAGCACGCGGTTGTGAGACTTCGCGAGGCCCGCGCGGGTCACGTGGTGCTGGTACTGCCGGATGTTCGCGTGCATGAGCAGCGTCTTGCCCGAGCCCGTGGCGCACCAGAACGCGAGGCGCCCGAGGTCGTCGGCCGTGTACGCGGGCATCGCGTCGATGGGCAGCCCCGGGGCGATGCTGTTGTTGCGCTTCACCACCTTGTTGAGCCCTTCGAGCAGCGCCTCCCGCGCGCCGAAGTACCGATCGAGGTAGAGCTCGGTGAAGAGCAGGGCGACGTACTGAAAGTACTTCCACGTCAGCGGCGGGCGCGAACCCTGGATCTGCTTCGTGACGCGCCGGATGTTCTCGTCGTAGCGGCGGAGTTCGGCATCGGTCACGCCCCCTTCGGGCAGCGCCCGCGCGAGCAGGAGGTACGTGAAGCGCAGCATCGAGCCGTCGGGCAGGAGCCCCTCGCCCCCGGCGCCTCCGATGACCTCTCGCACGTCGTCGAAGTCCTCGAAGCCGAGCTGATCGAAGAGCCAGCGCTGGAGCACCAGGCGGTCGGTGAACCCGCGCTCGGATTTCGGCGTGGGCTTCGCGGCTCCCTTCGACGCTCCCTTCGCGGGCGCAGCCTTCGTGGCGGACTTCTTCGTCCCCTTCGCAGCCATCGTCGACCTCCCCCTACGCCTGCTGCGCCGGGAACATCCGTTCGAGGAAGGTCTTCTCGATGCGCTCCACGCGCCACGCGGCGTTGTCGGGCCGCAGCCGTTCGAGCTGCGCGTCGCCGTTGACGAAGACCACCGACACCCCGTCGAGGGTCGGGAGGGCCTTCGTTTCGAACCACTGCTCCAGCGCGACCGCGTCAACCGTCGCCGGGTCACGCCAGACCACCACGGCCGTCGTCCCGTCGGGGAGCGTCCCCCGTGAGATCCGCAGCGGCCCATCGACGCTACGCCTCCGCACGGTCATCCCGAGGAGCCAGTGAAAGGTCTCCACGAGGTCGGCGGGCGACTCCACCGAGGCGTCGTCGCGCGTCACGCGGAGCTTGCGATCGAAGGGGTGTTCGAAGGCCTTCAGCCCGAGGAGCGACGGGCTCTCGCGCGTCTCGTGCTCCAGCATGTACCGCAGCACGTAGTCTCGGGCGAAGTCGGGCTCTTTGTCGAAGAGGGTCGCCGTCGCGGGTGTGCGGGTGACGTCGAGGTTGTCGAGGGTGTCGTCGTAGCTCTCCAGCCGGAGCACCTGCACGATGCCGACGGGTCCCTTGCGCGAGACGGGGACGCCATCCTTCCAGTCGAGCGAGTGCATCACTTTCTGAATACGTCGAACAAGTACCGTATCGAAGTGAGGTCCAGCCTCGACGAGAAGGAATCGTCGATTGAGCTCGATGGCGGCGTGTGCAGTCGTGCCAGAGCCGCCGAAGAAATCGAGTACGTTCTGCCCCCCTGCGACTTGGAGGATCCGAGAGATCAGCGAGGCTGGCTTCGGCGCGGTGAAGAGATTCTCGCCGAACATCGCCTGAATTTCCCGCACAGCATCCTGATTATGGCCTGCGTCTTCATAGGACCAGAAGGTGCGAGGGACAACATCGCCAACATCAGTGAGGAATCGCTTGAAAGCGGGGACCTTGTTCCTGCCGTCGCTCCCCCACCACACGAGGTTGCTGGCTACATGGAGGTCATGTTGTTCCTGGCTATATCTCCATGTGTTTGTAGGAAGAATCGATTCGCCCGTGGTCGGATTGAGTATGGGATAGTAGAGATTGGGCCGCTGCTCGGCCGTCTTTCCGGCAGTGTAATCACCTGCCTTCCAAGGACCGCGCGGGTCATTGCTGGGATTGCTATAAGCATCATTCTGCTTTTCTGACCGCGGAAGCTTCGTCGGCCTCCAAGTCTCCCTGCTTCTGGCGAAGACGACGACATGATCGTGGTCGTCGCTAAACCACTTCGCATCATTTGCCGGAGAGTACTTCTTCTGCCAGACAATATTTGCGACGAAATTTTCAGCACCGAACACGAGATCGCCAACGAGTCGCAATCTAGGCTGCTCGTCATCACTGATCGTAGCGAAGAGGACACCCTTGCTCGTCATCAGCTTCGTCGCCAAAAACAGGCGATTTTCCATCATAGAAAGCCAGCTAGAGTGTTGATATCCATCCTTGTACGCGAAGTCATCGCCACCAGTATTGTACGGAGGATCGATGAACACGCAGTCGATCCCAGTTTGATATCGCTCCTGCATGAGCTGGAGGGCCTGGAAGTTCTCGGCGTGGAACAGCGTGCCGAGGGTCTTCGCTTCAATGTCGTCGAAGCTCGCGAGGAGTCGATCGGTGAAGTCACGGAGAAAGTGCGTGGTATCGAGCACCAGCGTGGGGTTCTGCGCCAGGAACTCCTCAGTGAGCGGAGCACTATAACCCACGCGTTCGATGTCCTTCGCGATCTTGTCGATGGCGAAGAGGCGCACCCATGCCTCGCGCTGCGCGTTGTTGGCGAGCACCTCGGGCCACAGGGCGCGCGGGACGAGCTCCATCGACACGCACCAGCGCGTCTCGAGCACGAACTTCTTCTTGAGCCACAGGCGCTTCTGAAACTCCTCGACCTGGGCGAGAAAAGTGATGATGTCGCCCGCGAGCGAGCGGATCACCTTGAGCTTCGAGAGATACTCCTCGACGCGGGCGGCGCCGAGCGACTCGATGTCGTCGAGGCGCATCACCTCGGTCTTGAGGTAGTGGTCGAGCTCGCGGCGCAGAAAGCCGTCGAGGTCCTTGTGAATGAAGTAGTCGAAGCTCTCGCTGCGGCGGAAGCGCTCGAAGTGCTTCTCCAACGGCGTTCGTCCGCCGTCGTCGGGGGTCTTGAGGAGGGAATTGCCCCAGGCCATGACGGCGGCGTCTGACTTGAGGAGCTCGGCCACGCGCCCGAGGTGCCACGCCTGATCCTGCCCAGTGGTCGCGTCGGCGCGGAACACGAAGCGGAGCACGAGGCGCTTCTTGCCTTGGAGCTCATAGGGCTTCGCGTCGAGCTGGTAGGCGCGTTCGAGGCCGGGAGCGGCCTTGGCGTTGTCGCGCTCCTCGCCGCCGCCGACGACTTCGAAGCGCACCGCGAGGCCGCCGGGGAGGTCGAAGTCGTAGTGGGCGTGTCGGGCCGCGGACTTGATGTAGTACTGGTCGGCGTTGGCCCAGTGGAGCTTCACCTCTTCGCCCGCGTAGGGGACGGCGTAGGTGCTCCCCCGGAAGTTGCGGCGCGAGAGGAAGTCTCCGCGGTCGTAGTAGCGCGAGAAGAAGTCGTGGAGGCGCGAGAAGACCTCGTCCTGGAGGGTCTCGCGGCTGACGGCGAGGGCGATGCGCTTGTCGTGCTCGATGACCGTGTCGTTGGTCTTGATCTGGTCTTCGGGCACGCGGAGCTTGCGGAGGTTGGCGATGGTCTCTCGCCGGGCGGCCTCTTCCTCGATGCGGTCGAGGGACTTGTAGTGGGCGAAGGCGCGCTCGACGCGCTGCGCGAGGTCTTCCTGAAGGAAGCGCTCGACCTCCTGCCGCCGCATGCGGAGGATGCGGTAGATGCCGAAATCGAGGTCGGCGTCGTCGAACTGAAAGAGCTCGTGGAGCAGCGCGCGGAGCTTGAGGAGGCCGTCGCTCATGGTGGCGGCGGAGGGTACAGGCGACGCGGGTGGGAGGGAAGCGGAAGGAGCGCGGAGGTTCCGCGGCGTGACATTCTCCGGCGCGAGGGCGAGGAGCTCCGCGACGCGGTCAGTACGAGATGGAGCGAATGCGCCCGGCGCGCGCCGAATTCACGGAGACGTCGACGTGAAAGGCGCTGCTCGGGACCACGCACGAGGCGCTACCGCATAGAATTGCGTCGAGCCAGGTTCTTGTGGAATCTCCGACCATTGTCGTCTCGATGTACCAGATGCGACCGATACCGGAGCTTTGCGGTGCGCTGCGCACCCCGACGTAGGCGTGTCCTTGCGCGAGGTGAAGGATCGGCTCGAGTCCGATCCCTTCGAGGATGCTCGCGAAGAGCACGGTTCCGTCGAAGCAGTTGGCGGCCCTCATGGCGACGCTGTCGCGCGGAAGACTGAAGGGCTGATACCCTTCGAAGAAGCTGGTCGAGATGTTGCGGTAGATCATCCCCCGCGATCGAAGCTCCTCGAAGATCGCCCCCAGCACGTCCCATACAACGTCCGCACGGGAGCTCGTTCGCGCCCACTGAACACTCCGAGAGGAGAGGTTGTCGCGCGTGTTGAACATCACGAGGCGATACCAACCGCCTCCCGCGGGAGCGACGAATGAACCCGTCGCACCGCTTAGCTGGTCACGCCAGACTGAGCTCGCCGTGGTGCTCGTCCCAGCCGCCCAGGGTCCGTACTGTGACTCGGTGAAGAGATACACGTCGACGTCGGCATCGAGCCCGCCAGTGACGCTCGAAACTCGCCACGCAAGGCTCTCCCCGGCTTCGAGATAGACTCGTTCCCAGTAGTGCTCTCCAACGGAGAGAGAGCGAGAACGAGCAAGCGCATCGGGACGATAGGAGCGGCTGGAGGGGTTCCAGGCGATGACGCCTAGACCGCCGTATTGGCTTCGTGGCTCGGCCCCTCTCCGCACGGTAAGCACGGTCGGATCGTTCGGAGTTGAGAAGACCGTGGCGTAGAGGCCCATCTGGGCATAGGAGTCAGTCGCCGTGGTCGTGAGACTGTCGCGAAATGACTGGTCCCAGACGACGGCACTCCCTGGCAGAGCGGAGACCGATCGCATCGCCGACGAGATCATGGTCCCGGCGCCGTCTCGGGCATACACCTCAATTCCGAGGGGGGTCAGGGAGCGGAGCGCGTACAGCCGCGGGAGGTCCCACGCCGGATTGATGCACGGGGTTGCGATCCCGCCTGCGGCGACAGGCACATCCAGGTTTCGATCCGACGCGTAGCCCGGCGCACGAACGCTCAACGTCACCGTCGTCGCCGAGGAGCCTCCGTTGGAGATCCGCGCGCAGGCCGTCTCCAACTCATAGGGGCCGACAGAGGGCCTGAGACCGAACAGATGGAGCAGATACGTGGGCAGCCAGGTCTCCCCCGTGGGACGTCGCCAGAGCCCCGGGAACGTCCACGTCACCGACACGCTGCTCGACATCGCGCGGCACGCGCCGCCGCTGCACGTCTGCCCCGTGGCGCAGCGCATCCCGCAAGCCCCGCAGTTGGCCGGGTCGGCGCTCACGTCGAGGCAGCGACCGCCGCACTCCACCTGACCGCCGCCGCACACCGTCGCGCAGGTCCCCGAGACGCATGCCTGCCCCGCGGCGCACGAGCGACCGCACGCCCCGCAGTTCGCACCGTCCGTCGAGAGGTCACTGCACCGTCCGCCGCAGTCTGTCTGCCCCGGAGCGCAGGAGCTCCGGCACGCGCTGTCGACGCACGCCTGCCCGGCCGGACAGACTCGACCGCAAGCCGCGCAGTTCAGCGCGTCGGCGGCGAGGTTCACGCAGACGTCGCCACACACCGCACGCGGCGGATCACACCGCGAGGTGCATGTGCCGCCGACGCACCCCTGCCCCGCGAGACACGCGTTGCCACAGCCGCCGCAGTTCCGCGCGTCGCTGGCGAGCGCGACGCAGCTCCCATCACAGGCCGTCTGGCCCGATGGGCACACGACGATGCAAGCCCCCTGAACGCACGCTCGCTCGGTCGGGCACGCTCGACCACACGCCCCGCAGTTGGACGCGTTGCTCTGGAGGTCGACGCAGCTCTCCCCGCAGCGTGCCTGACTCCCGCTGCAAGCCACGGGAGCGTCGACAGGCGCAGCATCCGCCATCGCGGCGTCCACCGGGTCGGCGGGCCAACCACCTACGCGATCGCCAGCGGCGCCACACCCGCAGATGACCACCGACACTACGAACGCGCACCACAAGGCCCACTGCCTCACACCGACATGATGAGTACTCACCCCGTTACCCCTTCCATCGCGACCGGCGACGAGAGGTCGCCGCGAATGGAGGGATGCTAGCGAAACGCGAGGGCCTCACGCAATGCCGTTCTGTCACCCACCGTTGCGCGGTGCGTGCGATGGCCTGGGGAGAATCGGCGTGCGTTGTCGGCCAGGAAAAGCATGCGAACCCGGCGTGCGGTCTTCTCGGAAGCGTCAGGTCAAGGGGCGCGCACGGAACGACCTCGCGAGAGGGAGAGGGTACCGAAGCGACAGATGTCTTTGCGATGTCCGCAGGCGCGCGGTTCAGCCACCGTTCCCTGCAAGGCACGAGGGAGCCCACCACGAGAAGCCCCAGCTTGAGCAGTAGGCCGGGTATCCGATGTTGCTCGGCCACGCGTGGATGACGTCTCGCTGGTACATCGTGTCGTCATGGCAGAGGTGGCCGCCCCACGTGATGGAGTAGGCCGTCGCACAGCACCCATACGTGCAGTAGTTCTCACCTACCTGGGTGGTCTCGCAGTTCGAGAAGGTCGGCAGCGCGGCGGCGCGCCTGCCGTATCCGGTCTGACATGCGAGCGCCATGGTGCTTGCGCCTGCGCACGTCCCGTGGTTGCAGGTGACCCGCAGGTACATCTGCGTTCCGGTCGCGGACAGAGAGCGAGTCCTCGTGCTCGAATGCTGCGCGGGCGTCGTGTACCCGCGATACGTGACGGACTTCGTCCAGATCTCGAAGCGATGCGTGTAGGCGCTGCTCACGAGCCCCGAAGCTGCCGTTCCGACTCCTGCGGGCGAGGGCGCCGGGGCGATGATCGGGGGGCTGACCGATGCGGGCGAACGCCCCAGTTCGATCAGTGCGTCGCGCAGGTCTGCGACGTCGAGGTTGACGGTCTCCCGAGCGAGGGCCTCGGCGGCTGCGCGGGCCGTGTCGAAGTCGATGCGTCGCTGCGCTTCGTCGGGCGAGGGGTGAGGCGCGTTGGCGTCTGCGGTCCAGCGCGGGTCGCCGAAGGAATGACCACCGATCCGAGCCGCGAACGTGTCGCCGTTCTCGGCGACGAAGCGAGCATCGATCTCGTGCGAGGGAGCAGAGGAATCCGCGCTCGTCACGTCGGCCGGGGTCGCCGCGCCACGGCGCGCCTCGAAGCGAACGGTGGCTGCGCCGAGGGAGAAGGCCCCCGAGAGATACCCATCGCTCGCGGAATCGAGACTCAACCCACGCAGATCCACGGAGGGGGAGCCCTGCGCTCCCGTGCGGTTCCCAGTGACGGACACGCTGCCGTCCATCAGACAGCCTCCTGCCGCAAGGGCGAGCAGGAGGAGAGAATGGTGTCTCGATGTAGCGAGGTGTTGCATGGGCAGATTTCTCCTAGAGTTTTGGTAACAGTCATGCCGCTGTCGGTCAACCGACGGGGCTGCCGAGGGGGAGCCCTGTCGAGTCACGACCACCGGTTGGCGGATTGATCTCCAAGAGAAGAGACCTCGAACATCGGCGAGGGAAGCGCACGAACGCAGCCAGTTGGCCCCTGGCATCGCCCGATCGTCCGCGCACCCCATCTGTACCGCCTTCACCATCGCCTCCCCGACCACGCACCTCTTCCTCAACGCCTCCGTCATCGCCCGAGCGACCGCGAGCCCCTTCCCCAACGCCTCCGTCATCGCCCGAGCGACCGCGAGCCCCAACCACAACGCCTCCGATGCTCCTCGGATCGACCGCGCACCCCAACACCACCCCGACCGCGCTCCGAGGCCACCACCCGCTGAGGCTCCACGCACCCGCTGCGACCATCGGCGCAGCCCGTGCCATTGACGTTGACCGCGGCGCACGTGCCGCGTTGGAATCGTCTTTCGAGGCTGCAAGCGCCGCGCTGCACTCTCGACGATCTTCGCTTCGAGACGACACGTGCGCGGGGAAAGGGCAAAGAATTAGATGGAGGACTGCTTCACGCTACGCCGACACAGGTCGGCGCTCGCGGTGGCGCTGCTCGCGGTGCTCTCGGCGTGTTCCGGGCGCTCGGTGGTCGGCAACTACCTCGTCCCCGACGGGGGCGACGCGGCCACAGACACAGCCGACGCCAGCGATGCTCCGAGCGACGTCGCGGCTGACACCAGCGACGCAGACGACGTCACCGACGCGTCGGACGCCGCAGACGCAGACGACGCGAGCGACGCCATCGACGCATCGGACGCCGCAGACGCAGACGACGCAG
>JBPOHC010000516.1:0-14368 GCA_052035985.1 Myxococcota bacterium
GCCGCGCTTCGGGTAGCGCAGCGTCGAGGGCATCAGCGCCGCCATCACCAGCGCGACGAGCATCGCCACGCCGCGCGTCGCCGGAACCGCTCCTTCGAGCGTCACCGCGACGATCACCGCAGAGCCCGCCGCGGGCGACGGGACGCCCATGAAGGTCGGCCCCAAGCGCCCCGCGGTGAGCTCGTCTTCGTCGTAGCGCGCGAGCCGCCACACGGCGCCGAGGCCGTAGAGGAGCCCACACGCGCCCGCCGCCATCGTGGGGCTCCGCGACGTGAGAAGCGCCGCGGGGAGCGCCCCGAACGCGAGCAGGTCGGCGAGGCTGTCGAGCATCGCGCCCATCGGCGACGTGAGCTTGAGGCGACGCGCGATCGCACCATCGACGCGATCGAAGAGCAGCGACGCGGCGACGCACGTCACGACCACGGGCGTCGCGGTGGGGCCGCGGTGAGAGGCGAGCGTCAGCAGTCCGAAGAGCGCCGACGCCGCGGAGAGCATGGTGACCGCGTTGGCGGGGTTCATGGACGCGTCGCCACCACGAAGGCGTAGAACCACGGCGCCACGAAGAGGATGCTGTCGCAGCGATCGAGGAGCCCGCCCTGCCCCGGGATGACGTTGCCCGAGTCCTTCACGCCCGCGTCGCGCTTCCACCCCGAAGCGATGAGGTCGCCGAGGAGGCCGAGGGCCACCATGATCCCGCCGAGCGCCGCGCCGAGCACCGTCGAGAGGCCCATCACGCGCGGACCGATGAACGCGCCCACGCTCGCGCACGCGGCCATGCCGAAGAGAAAGCCCTCCCAGGTCTTCTTGGGCGAAACCCGCGGGATGAGCGCCCTGCGTCCGAAGAGCTTTCCGCCGAGCCATTGCGTCGCGTCGGACATCATCACGAGCACGAAGAACACGTAGCCCGCGCCGCGTCCGCCGTACTCGCCGCCCGCGTCACCCGTGACGAGCCGCGCGCAGAACGAGAACATCCCCACGGTCGCGAGCATCACCCACTGCGCGCCGCCCGCGTTGCGTACGAAGCCGTCGCTCCCTTCGAGCGCGAGCTGCGCCGCGGGCGCCGCGATCAGCGGAACCGAGAACGCCAGCGCCGTCGCGAGCGGCGCGTCGAAGAGCATCAGCCCGTGCGCGAGGAGCGTCGCCGCGACGCCCGTGTACCACATCGCGCGATGCAGGCGCGGAGGCAGCCCCGTGAGCGCGAGCGCCTCGCGATACACCCCGATGCTCACCGCCGCGAGCACCACCACGGAGGGGAGCCGACCGAAGTACACGGCGAGCGTCCCGACGATGCTCACGGGCCACCACCCGAGGATCGCGCCGCGCATCGGAGGCGAGCGCCGCACCTTTGGAATCGCCATCGCGACGCCGCTGCTCAGCGCGATGAACCCGTAGACCCAGCTCAGCGCGACCCACAGCGGCCGAGGCGCGACGCTCAACAGAATTCCCGTCATTTGGTGTGTCCCCGAGATGTGTAACCCGCGCTGTGTAACGCGCCCCGCTTCGCGCGGTCAACGCTCGACATGGGTGCGCTATCGCGTCGCTCGCGGCGCTTGACCGCGTCGCTCGCGGCGACGTAACGCTGCGCCGTGCAGCGCGCTCCCACGTCCGCGGTCGTCGTCTCGGGCCTCGCCGCAGCGCTCACTGGACTCGACGGCGGCAGCTTCGGCCCGGCGCTCCCTGCGCTGCGTTCGGGGCTCCACCTCGACGACGCGCGCGCGGCGTGGCTCCTCAGCGCGTATGTGCTCGGCACGCTCCTCGGCAACCCCGGCAACGCGTGGATCTGCGCCCGTCGCGGCGCTCGCTTCGCGCTCTCCTTCGGCACCGGCGTGTACGCCCTCGGCGCGCTCGTGATGGCGCTCTCGCACGACGCGCCCCTCGCCTGCATCGCCCGCTTCACGCAGGGACTCGGCGCGGGCTCGCTCCTCGCGATCGCCACGGCCACGGTCGCGCAGCGCGCTCCCGCCGACCGCCGCGGACGCTCCATCATGACGCTCTCGCTCGTGTACGCGCTCGCGTTCCTCGGCGCGTCGATCGCGGCCTCGTGGATCGGCGCCGCGGCGTGGCGCGCCATCTACGTCGTGCTCGGCCTCGTGGCCGCGGGCGCGTCGATCTACACCGCGACCTCGCTCGAAGACGCCGCCCCCGAAGGCCCCGCGCCGCTCGATCATCGCGGCCTCGCGCTCTGGATCGCCACCGTCGCCGCGCTCGCGGTGATCGTCCCGCAGATCCGCGGTGGGACGCTCCGCGCGAGCTCCATCGCGCCTGCGCTCGTCGCCGTCGTCGCGCTCTTCGCCGCGAGCGTGGTGAGCGCCCGACGCGTCGCGGAGCCCTTCGTGCCGCTCGCGCTGTTGCGCGTGCCGAGCGTTCGCGCAGCGTGCGTGCTCTCGCTCGGCGCGGGCGTCGGTCAGGTCTTCGCCGTGTCACTCCCGAGCTACGCCGCCGTGGTGCTCGGCGTACACCCCGCGCGCCTCGGCGTGTGGAGCCTCCCCTTCGTGCTCGCGGGCATCGCGGGAACCGTCGTCGCCGCCGCGGTGATCGATCGCCTGGGCGCGCGTCGCGTCGTGCAGCTCACGGCCCTCGCGCTCGCGATCGGCGCGCTCGCCCTCGCCACGACGCCTCCGTCACGGGCGCTGTTTGCAGTGTTGAGCGCGGTGATGGGCGTCGGCATCTGCACGCTGTCGGGCGGGCCGATCCGTCACCTCGTGGGCGTCGTCGAGGGCCCCGATGGGCCGCGCGCGCAGGCGCTCCTCGCGCTCGTGGTAAACCTCGGATTGCTCGCGTCGAGCGGCGTGTGGGCGGCGCTCGCGAGCCCCACGGGCGACCTCGCGATGCGCGCCGCGGGGATGCGCCACGGCGTCGCGGTCATCGCCGTGATCTTCGCGGTCATGGTGAGCGCGGGGCTCTCGATGACGACGCGCGAGCGGTGAGTTTCGACGCGCTCGGAGGCGCTCGCACGGCCTTTCGCGGGCGTGTTGAGGCGCGCCTGGTTCAAGCGCCCCCTCGAAGGCGCGCTCGGCTCAGAACGATCGAAAGAAGGCCACGACCTCGCGCGCGTAGTACGCCCGCGGCACCTGGTGCCCAGAGGCGGCGTTGTAGGCGCACCAGCGAACGCGCTCGGCGCAGCCCAGGTACTCGACGCAGCTGTCATCGGGCATCGCGCCCGCGAACGTGAGCAGCGTGGGAGACGCCGCGCTGCAGGTGTTTCGTCGCACCCAGAAGTCGCGGTACCGCTCACCGAGCCCGAGGGAGAAGCCCGGGTCGGCCACGCCGTGAAAGGCCCACGCGGCGGGTCTTCCGACGCACGGCGCAGCGGCGTCGGCGCGTATCGGGAGGTAGTAGTCGCCGTTGGCGGCCACCGGCGCGATGGCGCGAAAGGTGGTGCCGCGAAAGCACCCGACGACGTTCGAAAAGTCGCCGCCCCAGCTCTGGCCGGTGGCGAAGAAGCGGGCGTCGTCGGTGCAGAGGTTCGCGCGCGTCCACGCGACCACGTCGTCGATGAAGCGGAGGTCGTCGTCGCCGCCGAAGGAGCTCGTCTGCGTGGCCACGGGGCCGTTCTGCCAGCCGATCGCCGTGAAGCCGCCACCCCAGGTGCGCTGCAGCGCGTCGGGGTACACGAAGATCGCCCAGTCGCTGGGACGCTGGTCTTCGAGCGCGAGGTACGCGCGCATGCGAATGCCGTCGTAGTCGCGCCCGTGGAGTCCGAACACCACGGGGTATCGGCGCGTGGGGTCGTAGTTCGAAGGCACCGACACATAGAAGCGCCGATCGACGCCGCCGGAACGGATCGTCTCGTACCACTGCCCCGTGCGCGGCGGCATCCGCCCGCACGCGCCCGCTGGAGCGTCGGCGGGCGATGCGTCGGGTGTCACATCGGGCGACGCGTCGGAGGCCACGTCGGGGTCCACGTCGGCGAGCACATCGGGCGACGCGTCGGAGGCCACATCGGCGAGCACATCGGGCGACGCGTCGGAGACCACATCGGCGAGCACATCGGGCGACGCGTCGGGGGCCGTGACCGACGGCGGGTCCGAACAGCCGAGCACGACCAGAGAGAGGCACCACAACGTCGCGTTGCGCATGGCCATGGTGGATACCCGAGCGCGCGGGGTGGCGTCGAGCGCTGGGAAACGGGCAGGCGACGATCCGCCACGGCGAGCAGCGCGTCGGAGCATCGTCGCGACGACCTCGCAGTCTGGGTGATCTCTGCGCCCGTCGTACGCAGTCTCCCTCGGGCGCCGCGCTCGTCCCCATGTCGCGTGGACGCGTTTCCGTGACGCTTGCGCGATCGACGGCGTTGTGAGCGTCCCGGTCGGAGCACTACCCTCGCGGCATGTCAGACGTCACGCTGAACCTCGAGGCCGGCCTGCGCTTCGCTGGTGCCGCCGCCGTCGTCACATGGAACCGCCTACGCCGCGGCCCCCAGCGCGCCCGATGGCGCTGGCGCGACGAGTGGATGGCCGTCGGGATGCGTCGGCACTTCGCGGACATCGAAGGCCGCCCGTGGCCCGAGCAGCGCCGCACCTTCACGCTCATGGCCCCGCGCCCCGAGTCGCTCCGCGGCGTTCGCGTGGAGCGCGCCACGCTCGCGGAACGTCCGGCGCTCTGGATCACACCCGACGGCCCCGCGCCCGCGAAGACGCTCCTCTACCTGCACGGCGGCGCGTATCTTTTCGGCGGTCCTGACGACTACGCGGAGCTCGTCGCCAACATCGCGCGCGCCGCTTCGGTGCGAGCCGTCGTGCTCGACTATCGCCTCGCGCCCGAGCATCCCTTTCCCGCGGCGCTCGAAGACGCGCTGGCGTTCTATCGCGCGCTGCTCCGATCGGGCGTCTCGCCGAAGGAACTCGTCGTGGCCGGTGACTCAGCCGGTGGAGGTCTCACAGCGTCGCTCCTCGTCGCGCTGCGCGACGCCGGTGAGCCGCTCCCTTCGCGCGCCGCGCTGATCTGCCCGTGGGTCGACATGACCGCGAAGGGGGCATCGATGGACGCCAACACCGGCGTCGACGTGTTCACGCCGTCGATGATCGACGCGTGGGCGAAGCAGGTGCTCCACGGGGCGAGCGCCGACGACCCGCGGGCCTCGCCGATCTACGCCGACCTCCGCGGACTGCCTCCGCTGCTCGTGCAGGTCGGCGGCGCCGAGATGCTGCTCGACCAGGACACGCGCTTCGCCGAGTTGGCGCGGCAGGCGGGCACGGAGGTCACGCTGCGCGTCTGGGACGACTGCATCCACGACTGGCACGTCTATGCGCGCGTCATCGACGAGGGCCGAAGGGCGATCGAAGAGCTCGCGGCCTTTCTGCGCGATGGCCACACCGAGCGCGCTTGACGCGCGAGCACACGTCTCGCTGACGACCGGGGAGCGGGCGACCCTGGCGACGTCACCGCGCTCCGTGCGCCGCGCGATCGTCGCCGTCGAGCCGTAGCGGCGCTCGCTCCCACGGATCGGCCACGAGCGTGAGCACCATGTCGCCCTCGACGCGCCACGCGCCTCGCATCGCGCGACGATCGGCGCGGACGGAGAACTCAGCCCACGCGCCGGGATCGACCCCGTCGCGCCACGTGACCGCCACGGCGCGCGTGTCTTCGCGGAGACCCACGCGCAGCGCCTTGAGCGCGCTCTCCTTGGCGCTCCAGACGAGGGTCACGGCGAGCGCCCGGCGTCGCGGCGGGAGCGCGTCGATCGCGGCGCGTTCGACCTCGGTGAAGAACTGCTCGACGAGGGCGTGTGAGCGCTCTTCGACGCGCTCCACGTCACAGCCGAGGGCGACGTCGGCGGGGGCGACCGCCGCCATCGCCACACCCGCGGAGTGGCTGATCGAGAGCGACACCGGGCGCGGCCTCCCGTCGAGGAGGGCCTCGGGCGAGCCGTCTTCACGGGGCCGCACCGACCACGCGCCCGCCGCGGGCCACGCCGCGGAGAGCGCTGCGCGGGCGGTCCATCGCCCGAGGCGCCAGTCGTCGCGGCGCTTCGGAACGCGGAGCGTCGCCAGGGTCGCCCGCTCCTCCGCCGTCAGCCACGCCTCGTTCGGAGGCACGTCAGGCAGGCGGCGGAGGAGCCAGCGAGGGGCGCGGTCAGCGGTCACGACCGACGCGCGCGAGCTCTCGCGCGACGCCGCGCTCCAGCGCGTCGATGAGGTAGGGGCGCAGCGTGCGGGCGGGGATGATCTTGTGGAGCGATCCCACGCGCAGCGCGCGCTGAACGCTGTGCTCGCGGTCGAACTCCTCGGCCATCTCGCCCACCTTCTCGGCGCGCACGCGGGCGACGAGCTCCTGGAGGCGCGCGCGGAGCTTGCGCTTGTCGGCGTCGCTGGCGGCGGCGATCTCGGCCTCGAGCGCCTTCACGCGCGCGTCGGCCTGCGCCCTGGCGGCGACCTCGCCGGCGAACACCACGCCCGCCGCGGGCGCGCCGCCGATGACCGAGGCGAAGGTGCCCTCGAGCGCGGCGACCTCGAGGTTGTCGTTGAGCGTGCGCGAGAAGACCACGTACGCGCCGCCGTGCATGCGCGAGACGACGCAGAAGACGATGGGGCCGCGGAAGTTCACCACCGCGCGCCCGATCTCGGCGCCGAACTCGAGCTGGAGGCTGCGCATCGACTCGGGCGATCCGTCGAAGCCCGAGAGGTTCGCGAGGATCACCACGGGGCGGCTGTCGCTCGCGGCGTTGATGGCGCGCGCGACCTTCTTCGACGCCTGCGGAAAGAGCGTCCCGCCGGTCCACTGCTCGGGCCCGTCGGCGGGGATGGGCGGCTGTCGCTTGATGGGCTCCGACTCGATGCCGAGCACGCACACGGGGAAGCCGCCGAGGTGCGCGTCCCACACGACGGCCACCTCGGCGTCGCGCATGTCCTGCCAGCGTTCGAGGTGGGCGCGGTCCTGATCGATGACGGCGGCCATGACCCGGCGGATGTGGAAGGGCTTCTTCCTCCCGGGGTTCTTCTCGTCGGAGAACACGTCTCCCACGCGATCGAAGAGGGCGCCCCCGTGCGGCGACTCGCACACGTCGCGGTCGCGCGGGTCCGTGGTCTCGACGCGCCGGGGGAACCGCTCCCCCGGGTGCACGTACGCGTGCTCGTAGTGGGCGAGCAGGATGCGGCACGCGTCGGACACGTCGCGCGCGACGTACTGCCCCTGCCCGTTGACACCCATGATGCGGTCGTAGCCGCCGATGCCGAGGTCATCCTCCGCCGACAGGCCGCCCGAGTAGTCGAGGGCGCGCTTGCCCGTGAGCACCATGGCGCTGCCGGGCATCATGATCAGCACGCCGCGCGTGTGCATGAGCATCGTGGCCTCGGCGTTCCAGTAGGGCTGGGCGCCGACGTTGATGCCCATCACCACGACGTTCACCTCGCCGCCCGCCTGCGTGAACTCGATCAGCCGCCGGAGCACGGCGGCGATCCAGTCCATGTTCTCGGTGCCGCTCTCCATCGCGATGCGGGCGCCCGACGAGAGCGCGAACCACTCCAGCGGGATCTTCCGCTCCGCCGCGAGGTCGAGCGCGGCCATGATGCGCGCGCACTCGGGCTCGGCGAGCGCGCCGAGGTTCCGGCTGCCGTCGCCGAGCACCACGACGCGCTCCACGCCTTCGGGGTAGCGCGCGGTGTAGCTGCGAATGAGGCCGACGATCACGTTGGCCTTGTTGAGCCCCGGCGCGCGCTCGACGGGCGCGAGGCGCCCCCCCGCGTCGAGGTCGAGCTCGCGGAAGTCTCCCGGCGGAAAGGCCGCGCCGGCGGCGTCGCGCGACGGCGTGAGCATCTTCACCAGCTCGTGGGGGTACACCACGCCGCGCTGGCGCAGCCGCACGACCTTCTGCTCGTACTCGCTCATCGGGGGGATGGGCTCGTCGCTCGCGTCCCGCTCCTCGACGCGCACGCTCATCCCCGTGGGCTTCGAAATGTGGACCTCTCGCTCGCGCACGGCCCCCGTGCGGACGTCGCGGAGCAGGCCGCGCAGGACGACCTTCTCGAGCCCCAGGCCCTCGGTCGCCGGGCTGAGCTTCTCGCAGAGGCGCAGCAGGTCTCCGCGCGCCAGCTCGATGACCGGCCACACGTCGAACTCGATGCGGTTCCAGTGCAGTCGGCGCGAGGCGGGGCGCTCCGACTGAACCACGCGAAGTGCCGCGAGCGTCTCCTGAAAGAGCCGCTCGAAGTGCGGAAAGCTCTGGATGCGCCCGTCGGCCTCGAGCACCGGCGTGAGGTCGCGCACCTCGGCGAAGGCGAAGACGCGCTCGTCTCGCGGGTTGGCGCGCGCCACGCCGCGGAAGAGGTACACGTCATCGACGGAGGGCAGCCGCTCGACCTGAAACTCCCGGAGCTGCGACACGCGCACGCGCTCGCCGACCATGGGGTGCAGGCCCCGGTAGAGCGGCTCCTCCGCGAAGCCGTCGCCCCCGCGGACGAAGGTCATCCGATGGCAGCGGGCCTCGCCCTTCGCGGAGAGCGTGAACGACACGCGACGCACCGACGCGGGCAGGTCGCTCTCCGCGAGGAGCGCCGAGATCTCCGAGGGTGTGAGCGCGCGGGCCTCACCCGCCGCGCAGCCGATCACGTCGATCGCAGACGGGGTGGACCCCTCCGCGAGTCGCTCGCGCAGCCCGCGGAGCGCGGTCGAGAGCGCGTCGACGGGGACCGCGGCCATCACCAGCCGCGCCGCCTCGCCGCCGTCGCGGTACTCGCCCGCGATCGCGCTGAAGCCCTCGACCGGGAGCGGGGCCAGCCGCGTGATCCCGCGGTGGCGGTAGTACCGCGCGGCCAGCACGTCGAGCATCTGCTCGCGGAGCGCGGGAGAGGCCGATTCGAAGCGCTCCGCGAAGGTGTCGGCGAGCGGATAGGGTGACTCCATCAGCCGCCGCGCGAGCTCGGCGCGACGGACGGGCGACGGGCCGCGCGCGAGCTCGTCGAGGTCCTTCGCGGCGTCTTCGAAGGCTCGGGCGCGGGCCTGCTCGTACGCGGGCCGCGCGAAGAGCCGGTACGACGCCTCCTGGGCCAGCTCGGCGAGCGCGCGCTGTCGTCCGCGCGTGGCGCGCACCACGCGCTCGAGGAGGGCGGCGATCTCGACGTCGGCGCGGGGCGCGAGCTCCTCGGCGCGCGCGAGCCAGCGGTCGAGGATCTGCGCGGCGGGCGCGGCCTGCAGGTCGGCGCGCTGGTGCGACTTGCAGATCCAGTAGAGGGCCGCGTCGAGCGACGCGGAGGGCGTGAGCGCATCGACGCCGTAGTGCGCGAGCGCGGCGCGCAGCTCGTCGAAGAACGCGGCCGGGAGGCGCCCCGCGGAGGGGTCGCGCGTGCGCAGGAAGGTGATGAGGTACTCCTCGGCGGAGTACGCCTCTCCGTCGCCTTCGTCACCCGCGCCGGGCCTGCGTCGAAAGAGGGTCGCGACGCTTTCGAAGCGCGCGAGGAGGGCGCGCTCGGCCTCGATCACCTCGGGGTCGGTGGCCGCGACGCTCTTCGCGGCGCTCGCGCACTCGGCGAGCAGTCGCCGCGACTCGGCGGCGTCGACGTCGTAGCCGAGCACGACGCGCGAGAGCGACGCGAGGGCGCCGAGCCAGCGCTCCTGGTCGGACCGCGACGACGGCGCCGCGGAGGTTTCGAAGCGCACGCGCGGGGTCATGGCGTGCGCAGACTCGCGCTTGACCCCTTCGAGGAAGAGCAGCGGCGCGCCGGTCGCGACGGGGACGTTGCCGACGGCGTAGACCTCGCGCACGCGCCCGGCGAAGGGCGCGGTGATGGTCATCTCCATCTTCATGGCCTCGAGCACCGCGAGGGGCGCGCCGACCTCGACGACGTCGCCCGCCGCTCGCGCAATCGACTGGACGATGCCCGGCGCGGGGGCCCTCACGACCCCGCCCTCGTCGCGGTAGACCGTGTGCGCGAAGCCGTCGACCTCGACGACGTGGCCGAACTCGTGCGCGCTCGCGACGATGTGCCGCCGGGCGCTGCCGAGCCCGTCGAGGCGACGTTCGAAGCGGCCCTGGCGCTTGTAGCGCACGGCGAGGCCCCGCCCGTCGACCTCGACGGTGTACCGGTCGGCGTCGACGCGCGCGACGTGGAAGCGGTAGGTGTGCCCCGAGTGCCAGAGCTCGACGCGCCGCCCGATCTCCGGCGGGACGACGGGGCTGCCGCGGGAGGCGCTCAGCGCGAAGGCCGCGCGGCTCTCTTCGAACTCCCGGTCGTGCTGCTCGATCGCCGCGACGATCAGGGCGACGTCGGCGTGCGGCGTGGCGCGCAGCGCGCCGCTCTCGTCGAGGGCGTCGAGCCAGTCGATGTCCACGGGCCCGGCGCGCACCTCGTCGCGCGTGAGCAGCGAGAGCAGGTCTGACTTGTTGGTGGCTCCGCCGCGCACGACGACGACGCAGTCGCGCAGGGCGCGCTCCATGCGGGTGAGGGCCTCGACGCGGTTGCGGCCGAAGGCCACGAGCTTCGCGATGAGGGTCGAGAGGCCTGGGGGCACCTCCTCACCGTCGGCGACGCTGGCCTCGACGCGGAGGCCGGGGCCCGTGGGCGCGCGGAACGCGTCGATCACGCCGGGGGCCGGCGCGAACCCGCGATCGGGGTCCTGCGCGCGCAGGCGCACCTCCATCGCGTGTCCGTTCTGCGCGGGCGCCGGTCCGTCGAGGCGCGCGCCTCGGGCGACGAGGAGCTGGTGCTTCACCAGGTCGATGCCCGTGGTGGCCTCCATCACGTCGTGGGCGGTCTCGAGGCGCGGGTTGACCTCCAGCAGCCAGAGCCTCTCGCCCGCCGCGTCGGCGAGGAACTCCACGCTCCCCACGCCGCAGAACCCCGCGGCGCGCATGAGCGAGACCGCCCCGTCTCTCGCGGCGCGCTCGAGGGACGGCGGGAGCGCGACGGGCGGCGCCTCATCGACGATCTTGCCGAACGCGCGCTGCACGCTGCCCTCGCGGAGACCGACGTCCCAGACGGTCCCGTGCGCGTCGGCGAGCACCTGCGCGGTGATGAGGCGCGTGCCGGGCAACGCGCGCTCGACGAGGCAGCGGTCGTCGCCGAGGGTGCGGCTCGCCTCGGCGCGCACCCGTTCGAAGAGGGCCGCGAGCGACATGGGCTCGTAGGCCACGCCGAGCGTCCGCCCGGCGCCGCCCATCGCGGCCTTGACGAACACGGGATAGCCGAGCGCCTCCGCGGCGGCCTTCGCGTCTTCGACGGAGGACAGGGCGCGCTCGCTCCAGGGCACCGTCGCGAGGCCGAGTTCGGCCGCGAGGCGCCTCGTCTCGATCTTGTCGGAGAGCCGTCGCAGCACGGCGGGCGAAGGGCCGATGTAGGCGATCCCGAGCTCCGCGCAGAGCTCGGCGAAGGCGATGTGCTCGGGGACGAACCCCCAACCGACCCACACCGCGTCGGCGCCGACGGAGGTGAGCGCAGCGCGCATGCGCGCGAGGTCGACGTAGCGGCTGCGGCGGCGGCCGTCGTGCGGGTCGACGAACGACGAGGCGCCGAGTGAGACCGACGCGTCGGCCTCGCGGACGTACGGCGCGTCGCGCTCGGGGTCGGTGTGCATGGCGACCGTCTCGACTGCGGTGCCGTGCTCGCGGTTGAACTCGCGGACCGAGTGGATGAAGCGCATCGCGACGTGGCCGCGGTTTGCGATGGCGACGCGGCGGAAGTCCTGACTCATGGAGAGCGTCTCCTCCGGGCGCGCTGCGCCCGGTGATTTCGTGTCGCGGGTCGACGCGCGCTCAGCGCATCGCGTCGTGAAGCGGGCCGAGGAGCGAGGCATCTACCGGCGAGGGAACCGTCACGGTGCGGTAGCCGATCAGCTCGACGTACACGCCGCCGTGCTCGTCGACGACGCGCGCTTCGAAGCCGTCGCCCGAGGCGCGGGCTTCGACGTAGCGCGGCGCACCCTCGGGGCGCGGGTGGAAGCGAACGGCTCCGACGTGCGAGGGCAGCCCCATGCGCGAGGCGGTGCCGAGCTCCCACAGGCCCGCGGCCTGGAAGCACGCCTCGACGAGGCGAGGCGAGGCGACGAGCTCGCCGCTGCCCGGAGCGACGTCAGCGGGGAGGTCCGCGCGGAGGCGGGCGCAGGCCGTGTCTCCGTCGCGCCACGCCAGGTCGAGCACCTGGTACGCGGGGCCATGGAAATACACCCGGTAGATGTCCGCCGCGCGGACGACGGCGCGGTCTCCCGGGCCCCGCGGCGCGCTCGCGGGCCCTCGCGCCGCGGCGACGTCGCCCGCGCGGGCGAGGCGTACGCGGGCCCTGTGGTGCACCGTGGTCTGCGGCGCCTGACCGGGGAGCGCGCGCGCTCCGAGGAGGGCGCACTCGGCGACGAGGTGCGAGCCCTCGGGCTTCCACACGGTCGAGACCTGGAACACGCGGGGCTCGTCGCGGAAGCACTTGAACGCCGCGAGGAAGTTCACGTCTTCGAAGGCCACGAGCTCGTAGCCCGGCACGAGCAACGCGCTCTCCGCGAAGGCTTCGAGCGCCATCACGCCGGGGAGCACGGGCACGCCGTCGATGCGGTGATGATCGAGGAAGGCGTTGCGCGTCGGGTCGGGCGAGGCCTCGGTGACGAGCGCGCCCGTGGGCTCGAGCGAGCGCACGCGGGAGAGCATCGGGCCCCGCGCGGAGAGCATCGCCGAGAGCTCGGGCCCGGCGTCGATCGAAGGCGCTCGGCCGAGCACGCCGAGGGCGCCGGCGAGCACCACCTCGCCGACGGACGACGCGCGCGCGAGCTCCTGTCGCACGACGGGGACGCCCTCCGCGGCGGGCAGCATCTCGATGCCCGCGGCCTCCATCATCTTCGGGATCGACCCGCGCGAGGCCATGCCGATGCCCGCCCACGCGGTCCAGTCGATGGCGACGCCGCGCGTCTCGGGGCGCGCCGTGCGGAAGCTCGACGCGACCTTGCAGAGCAGGTCGTTGGCCGCGGCGTAGTCGGTCTGACCGCCGTTGCCGAAGCGTCCCGCGATGGAGCTGAACACCACCAGCGCGCCCAGGCGCGCGCCGCCGATGGCGCGCAGAAGGTGAAAGAGCCCGTCGGCCTTGGTGTCGAACACCAGGTCGAACTCCTCGTCAGACTTGTCGGGGAGCCACCGAGAGATCTCCACCCCCGCGGCGTGGACGAGCACGTCGACGCCGCCGTGCGCGCTGCGCACCTCGTCGACGATCGCGGCGAGGGCGCCTCCGTCGCGGAGGTCGGCCTGGCGGTAGATCGCCCGGCCGCCCGCGCGCTCGACGGCGTCGATGGCCGCGCGCGCCGCCGCGGCGCGCTCCAGGGCCGCGAGCTCGCGCTCGACCATCGCGGGTGTCGCGCGCTCGCCGCGCGACTTCATGCGGGCGAAGAGGTCGCGCTTGAGCCCCTCGCGATCGGTCGCGAGCCGGTCGAGGTCGGGGTCCGTTCGATCGGGCGCGGGAACCCGGTCGAGGAGGTAGAACGTGCCGCGCGACGCCGTCGCGAGGTCGACGGTGATCGCCGACGTGATGCTCCCCGCGGCGCCAGTGATGACAAACACGCGCGCGCCGTCGAGCCTCGGATCGCGCTCGCGCGGGGGGCGCTCCTCCAGCGCGACGGTCCACCTCAGGCCCCGCGCGTAGCCGACCTCCAGCGCGTCGGGATCGCGCAGGGCCTCTTCGATGAGACGCGCCGCGGCGTCGTCGCACGCGGCGTCGGGCGCGAGGTCGACGCATTTGATCGTCGCGGCGGGTCGCTCCCGGTGCAGCGCCTTGGTGAAGCCCGTGACGGCGCCGCCGAGCGGGCAGAGCGCGCCCGCTTCGTCGTAGCCGTGGTGTCCGCCCATGCGCGTCGCCGCGATGAAGAACGAGCCCGGCGCTTCGAACGCCGCGTAGAGCGCGCGCGCGACGCAGGCCGCGAGCTTGACGCGCCGGTGAACGGCCGCGCGCCACGCCTCGACGTCGAGCGCGTGGAGGGGCCCCACCGCATCGAGCGCCGGAAGCCAGAAGACCCCGTGGATCGGCCCCTCGCCGAGCCACGTCGCGACGCGCGCGGCCGCCTCGCCGAGCGGGGGCGCGTCTTCGATCACGATCGCGGTGGCCCCGCGCTGCTCGAGCGCCGCGGCGAGAGCGCCCGCGACGCCGCCGCGGTCGGCCATGACGACCACGCGCCGCCCGTTGAGGTCGACGCCCGTGGGCGCGAACCGCTCCGCGTCGGGTCGGAGCACGCTGACGGGCACGCGCCGAGGGAAGGCGCTCGTCGCGGCGGCGCTCGTCGCCAGGGGCTCGGTCGCGGCGGGTTCGCTCGCAGGAGCGGTCTGCTTCGCGCGGCGCTCCTCGACGAAGCGGATGACGTGCGCGAGCGTGGGGTAGTCTCGGAGCTTGACCTTGTCGTCGCGCGCGATCCCGTACGCCTCGCGGATCGTCGCGAAGACCTCGGCCTGCTTGACCGTGTCGATGCCGAG
>JBPOHC010000455.1:0-1903 GCA_052035985.1 Myxococcota bacterium
CCCTCGGGGTGCGCGAGCACCACGTCGACGCCGAAGCGCGGGAGCAGACCGATGATCCCTTGAGGAACGCTGAGGGGCTTGCCGTAGCTCGGCGAGTGCGCCCAGCTCATCACGAGGCGCTTGCCGCGGAGGGCTTCGAGCGAGCCGAAGACCGTCGTGAGGTGCGAGAGGTCCGCGAGCGACTGCGTGGGGTGATCGAGGTCGCACTGAAGGTTGATCACCGCGGGACGCCCGAGCGCCACGCCCTCGCGATGGCTCTCGTCGAGCGCCGACGACATCTCGACCATGCCGGTGTGTCCTTCGCCGAGGTACATGTCGTCGCGGACGCCGACCACCTCGGTGAGGAACGAGATCATCGCCGCGGTCTCGCGCGCGGTCTCGCCGTGAGAGACCTGCGAGGTCGTCTCGTCGAGCTCCTCGGTCGCGAGCCCGAGGAGGTTGCACGCCGAGCGGAACGCGTAGCGCGTACGCGTCGAGTGGTCGCGGAAGAGGCTCACCGCGAGGCCCGAGTCGAAGAGCTTGAGCGAGTGACCCGCGCGCGCGATGTCGCGCAGCAGCGCCGCCGCTTCATGGACGAACGAAATGGCCTCGTCAGACTGCTCCCACGTGAGGAGGAAGTCTTTGTTGTAGAGGTTCGGGCGCAGTCGCGAGAGGCGCTCGACGCGCGCGAGGAGCGCGCCGTGGTTGTCGGTCGTGGTCATTGCTTGTCTTTCTGCGCGTCGATCCACGCGCTCGAAAACGCTGCGTAGAAGGCCATCGCGCGTGTGAGGTCGGCGACGGGGCACTGGTCGTCGGGCGTGTGCGCGTAGATCTCGTTGGCCGGTCCGAAGCCCACCGTGGGGACGCCGAACATCCCCGCGGTCGCGACGCCGTTGGTCGAGAACACCCACTTGCCCACCACGGGCGCGCGGCCGAGCGCGATCGATCCAGCCGTCACGGCGGCGCGCACGGCGGGGTCCTCCTCCGCGGTGAGCCACGTCGGGTAGTACTTCTGCGTCGGGTACACGAGGCCCGTGTAGCCCTCGCGCGCGTAGTCGAGCACGGTGACCTTGGCGCCCGCGGCCTTCACCGACGGCAGCGCCTCGACCTCGGCGACGGAGCTCTCGAGCGTCTCTCCGCGCGTGAGCCTGCGGTCGAGGTGAATCGTGCAGCTATCCGCGACGGCGCAGAGCGACGGCGACGTCGAGCGCACCTCGGAGATGGTCACCGACCCCTTGCCGAGAAACGGATCAGCCCCCGCGACGAGCGACTCGTTGAGCGCCTCGATCTCACGGATGATCGGCGCCATCTTGTAGACCGCGTTGACGCCGCGCTCGGGCGCCGAGCCGTGGGCCGAGCGGCCCTGCGTGCGCACCTCGATCTCCATGCGCCCGCGGTGTCCGCGGTACACCTGGAGGTTCGTCGGCTCGGTGATGACCACCACGTCGGGCTTGAGCACGCCCTCCTTCAAGATGTACTGCCAGCAGAGGCCGTCGCAGTCCTCCTCCATCACGGTGGCGGTGACCCAGAGCGACACGCCGTCGAGGAGGCCGAGGTCCTTCGCGATGCGCGCGCCATAGATCGCCGTCGCGACGCCCGCCTCCTGATCGCTGGCGCCGCGGCCGTAGAGCACGCCGTTCTCGATCGTGCCCGCGTAGGGGTCGCGCGTCCACGTCGAGCGGTCACCGACGCCCACGGTATCGATGTGTCCGTCGAGCGCGACGACCTTGGGGCCGCTGCCCATGCGTCCGTGGAGGTTGCCGAAGCCGTCGATCTTCACCTCGTCGAAGCCGAGGGCGCGCATCTCAGCGGCGGCCCGCTCGACCACGGCGCGCTCGCCCGCGCTCTCCGAGGGGATGGCGATCAGGGCGCGGAGAAAGGCCGTGACGTCGGGCGTGTAGCGCTCGGCCGCGGCCTGGATACG
>JBPOHC010001096.1:0-18605 GCA_052035985.1 Myxococcota bacterium
CCCGCGCCCCCCACGCTCCGCTCTGAGGGCCGACTGAAGCGACGGCCACAATCGACGCCACGGAACGATCTCGGCCACCTCTCGCCTCGCGAACAGCTCGCCCCCTTCGCCCATCTCATCGGGCCGGAGCGTGCGCTGCCTGTCCTCGAAAAAGGCGCCTCGCTGCGACGTGTCGAGCGGCGTGTACGACGCCACGCGCCAGAACGCGGCCTGCGACGTTCCCCTCGACGCGCTTGTTTCCGAGAGTGCGCGCACGGCCTCTTCGAAGCGCTCCTCGGGCGTCCTCGACCGCACCTCCGCCTCCGGCGGCGGTCCCTTGTGTGCCGCGGTGCGTCGCGCGATCGGCCGAAGCTCATAGCCGAGGAACGTGAGCGCGTCGCTCGCGTCGTCCGTCGGCAGCGAGACGACGACCTTCACGAGCTCGGCGAGGCTCACATGCGACGTCATCCCATCGGCTCCGCGGGGTGCTTCCTCGTCGCGAAGGTCCCGATCTCTTCGAGGAGCGCGAGCTGCGCCTCGCGACCGCCGGGCTGTCCGGTCACCGCGCGCAGCAGGTCGACGTACTCGGCGACGCCGGGGAGACAGACGCCGCACCCCTTGAGCTTCACACGCTCGTCGGCGATGAGCTCGGCGGCCTTCGTCAGCACGTCGGCGTGCACTCCGTCGACGTTGGCCGCACCACGCACTCGAAGCGTCGCGATGAGCTCGTCGCGAGGCTCGGGGAGCGCGAAGTTGAGCACGAGGCAGCGGCGCACGAAGGCGTCGGGTAGCGCGCGCTCCTCGTTGGTGGTCACGATCACGAGCGGACGCGAGTCCCCCTTCGCCTCGACGGGCTCACGGCCCTCCACGTCGAAGCGCCCGTTGCCGAAGGCGTCGAGGAGCCCGTTGGGCACCGACGGATCAGCCTTGTCGATCTCGTCGATGAGGAGCACCACGCCGCGCCGCACTTCGTCCTGACGTGCGGGCGTGGGCGCCCTGGCCTTGATAGCCTGCGCGTGCGCGGACTCCCAGTCGTAGGCCCACCACAAGGCGCCCGGACGCACGAACTGGAGCACGTCCATGTGGCCCATGGCGACATCGAGGTCCGCGCGAAGCGCGCCGAGGAGCTGCGCCTTGGCGAGCCGCGCGAGCGAGTCGACCGTGTAGAGCAGGTCGCGCGTCTCGGTGCGCGCGTCGACCGAGTGGAGAATGAAGTGTCGGCGGAGCTCCTCGGCCGCAGCGCGAGCGAGCTGACTCTTTCCGGTGCCGGGATCGCCGCGCACCAGCAGCGGACGCTCCGCCGCGAGCGCCGCGTTGACTGCGAGCGCAGAAGCGCGATCAAGAACGTGTCGCGCCTGCGGGTGGATGCCGAACGCAGGGAGGTCGACCGTGCGCGTCGCGCCACGAGCGGGCGCGTCGATGAACTGGAGCGTGGCTGGCGTCATGTCGTTCGGCTTCGCGTGAGGATGCGCTTGATGGTCTCGATGAGTTCCTGCTCGGTGGCGTCAGCGACTCCGGTCAGTCGCACGAGCCTGAGGCTGGGGAGGCCTGTGGGAAGCGCCTGCGCGTCACGCGCGATGCGCCAGACCGCGTCGTGGTCGCTGTCGAACGTGACGTAGTACGGCCGCGCGTCGCGTCCGAAACGACGGTATCCGCGGCTCCGAAGCACGCCCTCCACCTCGGCGATCGCCTCCGCCGAGCCGGGGCGGCTCTTCGCGGCGTCCAGATCGGCGTTGTCCTTGAATACCGTTCCGGCGAGATGCTCGACCATCACCTCGACGAAGCGCTGCTGCGTCATCACGAACGGGGCCTTGATCACGGGAGGCAGCTTCACGTGCGTGAGGCCGAAGAGCGGCTCCTTCTCCGAGAGGCCGAACGCCGGCACGCGATCATCGACCCCGGCGAGCACGATCTCCGCGATCGGTGCCTTCCAGATTTCGAGCTCGATGGCGTTGCAACCCGCGCCGCCGCGAGATTGCCCGGTCAGGGCTGCACGGCCTCGCTCCACGAGGTTCAACCAGTTCACCGAGTACCGCACGCAGAGTTCGAAGAGCGCTCGCGCCGCCCTGCGATCCGAGTCGAGACCTTCGGGGTCCGCCTCGATGGTGTCGAGCGCATGATCGACGGCGGCAACGACGTCGCCTGCCGTGCGCTCGCGAACGAGCGCGCGCGCGATCGAGGCGGCATCTGTGCCGAAGTCGATCTGACGGAGCGCCTCAACGACACGCGGAGCCGACCCGAGCAGCACGCGCACCTCAGCTTCGACGCGCTCGACATGAGGGGCCACCGGGCGCACGGACACCGGCGGAGGAGGTGGTGTCCTGCCGGTCTCGTTCGATGTTCCCGCCGTCGATGTTCCCACCGCGGCCGAGCGTCGAACGGCCCCCCGGCGCAGCGGATGAATCGCGACGCCGGTCTTCCCGATCGTCGTGTGCGGATCCAGGCGAAACTCCGCGTTGGGTGGAGACCATCGCCGCGGCCTGAGATGAAGCTCGATCGCACCGTCGACCTCGACGAGCGCGCCGAAGCTGTAGCCATGTTGCGCGTACTGCCCTTCCTGGATCGCCTCTCCGTGCACCGCGCCGGCGGCGACATGTACGAACGCTCCCCCCCCACCCGAGCGAACCCAGACGCTCCCGGCCTCGTGAACGTGGCCCGAGAGGTGGATGTGCGCCCGACTCGCCGTCCACGCGTGCGCATCGTACTGGTCGCGAAGCCAATCGCCGACGAAGGGATGATGACTGAGAACGATCACCACCTCGTCGGCCTCGATCGGCGGATCGAGCAACGCGATGTTGAGCTGCCTCTTCCCGAGACAGAGCTGCTTCTGGTCGCTCCCGAACACATTTTCGTCCGCGGCGAGGAGCGCCGTGTTCAGGCCGCAGAGGCGAACCCGCAACCCGTTGGAACGCTCGGTGATGTGCTTCCACACGAGGCGCGGAGCCTTCGATGACGGTTCTGCCCGACAAGCGGGAGCGAATTCCTCTGCGAACTTGAGGTACTTCGCCTGACGCTTCGCAAAAGTCCTGATCGACGCCGCGTTCGCCAGACACGTATCGAGCGCGACGGCGTTGGCGCGCAATTTCGTCAGAAAGTCCTTCGCCCTGGCGGGCTTGTCGACCGCACGCTGCACGTCGTGATTGCCGGGCACGACGTAGATCGCGTCGTCCGGAACATTCGCGGCCCTGGCGATGGCCTTCAGGTGCTTCGCTGCGCGCGTGTACTCGTCAGGGGCAACCGTCGCGCCGCTGAAGGCGATGTCACCCGTAACGAGGATCGCATCCGGTCTCGGGACCTCCGCGTCTTTGAGCTGGGCCTCGACATCTCGACGGAGTGCGTCGAGCACGAGCTCCTGATCGGCGACGTGGCTCGCGCCCCCGTGACCGATGTGAATGTCCGAGAGGTGCAGCCACGAGAAGAGCGACGCCGAACTCATGGGCGCGCATGGTCGTGGGTTTCTTCCTGCGGGGCAAGGCCGGATCACGCGCGTGCGTCGTGGAGGTCGACGACCAGCGCGGCCGAAACCCGGGGCAGGAGACGCGTCGTGGTAGGCGGCGAGTCGCCGTTGCTGACGTCTCGCTCTCGCAGACGTTCCCCACTCTACGTTTGTGTGGTCGCGACAGCCGTGACGATCATCGATTCGGCCCACGAGCGAATCGCGCACGCACGCAGTGTTTGACGTGTTCCCTCCCACGAAGCTCGATCCTTCGCGGCGGCGAACCCCATCGCCACGACACGGGCGACGTCTTCGGGCACCGATGCAGGCACCCACAGCAGCGCGAGGTGCTCCGCGCCCCATCGCGCAGCCTGCGACTCGAACGACGGACCACGCGTCGAGAGGATCGCCATGCTCGTGCGGGTGACCTCGCGGTGCTCCAAGCCCCGGGCTCCTTCGGCGCTGACAACGTCGATCGTGAGCACGAGCGGCGCCTTCACCAGCGCGAAGCGGTCTCGCTCGGCGGCCCTCTCCCGCCACAGAGCGCGCAGCGCTTTCGGGGCCGCGCCGAAGGCGAGCGCCTCGCAGCGCGCGGCGTGCAGCCGGGTTGCGTCGTCGCGCTCCGGCACCAGCGCATAGGCCGTCCAGAGGATCGCCACCTCCCTCCCATGCCCTTCAGCGACGCACGCGCGCAGGTGGCGACAGACCTCCACGGCCCGGCAGTACCCGCGCGACGAGTCAATGTGATCGAGACGGCCGCCATGCGCGCTCGCGCTCGAGCCGTTGTGGCCCGGCGATCCGGTGGCCCGCGCGAGAGCAGGCGAGCGTGCGAGAAGCTCGGGCAGCCAGCGCACCAGCAGCGGGATGTCGTGCGCCGCGTCGAACCGGAACGCGCGCTCGGATCGGACGTCGTTCACCCAGCGTGACCTCGGCTGGTGTTCGACGTCGCACACACAGATCACGACGTCTCCGGTCTCGTCGGCGCGCCGTGATGCGTACGAACAGCCATCGCAGAGAGCGTCGTCAATTGCGTGCATCGCGTCCCTCAGATCGAGTCGTTGCAGCGGTTGCAGATCGAGCGCGCGGCGTCGGCCCACGCGCAGCCTCCCTCGCAGCGGCGGTCCTCGGAGCAGCCGCAGCGCGAGCACACGGGCACCAGCTCCACGCCGCGCGCGTCGAGCTCCGCGCGAACGCGTCCCTCCTGCTCGGCAGCGACCTTGAACACCACGTTCTCGGCGCGCACCTCGACGTCCTCGGCGCCGAGGTCCGACGCGAGCTCCGCGGGCATCTCTCCCTGCGCGCGGCTCTGCGCGCGAGAGATCGCGAGCCACACGCGCTCGGCGTCGAGCAGCACCACGAACTCCGGCGCGACGCTCGTGTGAGGCTCCTCCATCACCGACACGTTCATCGCGATCGGCGCCATCGGCGCAGCGGGCGCGGCGGGTGGCGCGGTCTTCGACGCGTTCGCGCGCAGCTCGATCGGCACCACCGACGGCGGCGACGCGGCGCGGGCCTCGTCGAGCGAGCACCAGGTCATCCTCGCGATCTGCGAGGGGGCGCAGTCGACGGTGAACGTCGGCGACGCGAGCACCACGCAGCGCACGAAGGCGGCGCCCGCGACGGTGGTGTCGCGCACCCGCGCGCCGAAGCGAGATCCGTCGACGAGCGTGACGATCGCGAAGCGGTCCTGCGAGGCGGCGGGCAGCGGAGTCTCTGCGGAGCGGGCGGTCATCGAGCGACGCCTCCTTGGGCGGTTGATGCGGTCGTGCGGTTGAGTCCGACGAGCGCGATGGCGAGCGCGTCGCGGGCGTGTTGAGAGCCTCCGCGCACGCGAAGGAGCGCCTCGACGCGTCGGCTGACATCGTCTTTCGTGGCGGACTTCGAGAGGCCGATCGCGCTCCGCGTGTCGACGGCGCGCAGCAGCACCAGCGGCGTCGAAGGATCGACCTGCGCGAGCACGGCGCCGATCACGAGGCCGAGCGCGTGGCTCTGGTGCGGCTCCGCCTCGGGGTAGAAGACCCAGCGCTCCAACGCGATCACGTCGGGCCGCGCGGCGTCGACGAGCGTCCGCACCTCGCGCCCCAGACGCACCGCGCGGGCCTCGTCGGAGCCCTCGTCGGGCCTCGTGTGGAGCGTCCCGTCGAGCACGTGGCGCAGCGCGGAGCCGTCGCGCGCGACGACGCCCCAGCCGAGCGACGCGAGGCCCGGGTCGATCCCCAGACAGACGCGGCGAGCAGCGTTCACGCGCGCTCACCTCTCAGCGAAGCTCCCTCGACGGTCGCGCACCACTCGAAGTCGTGCGCGCGCTGCTCGCGCACCCACCGATCGCCGAGGCGCGACGAGGCGTAGCGACGCCACCACGCGACGCGGTCGAGGTTGGTGGTGATGAGGGTCACGCTCGGGCGCGTCCATCGCTCGACGAAGAGCGAGACGAGGAGCGACGGATCGCCGGGCTCCGTCCCCGCGTCGTCGACGACGAGCACGGGGGTCTCGATCCACCGCGCCCACGCCTCCGCGTTCGTCGAGAAGCCGTTGCGCGGCGTCGAGGTGACCGCGGAGGCCGCCACGAAGAGCGCGGGCGCGCAGGCCGTGAGCTGCCGACGGAGCGTCGCGCGCGGACGCTGGTGCAGCACGGCCCACGCGACTCCGGCCGTCTTGCCGGTGCCCGCCGGGCCCGAGATGATGCGCGCGACCGGGCGACGGCGAGGTTGCCGCTCCAACCACTCGAACACCTCACGCGCGGCGACGAGGGCGGCGGTATCTCGCGGCGCGTCCGCGAGCGCGACGTCGAGCAGGGCCGGGTGCTCGGGGATCTCCACACGTCGGGCCATCGACGTGAGCGCGCGGCGCGCGATCGCGTCGAGCCTCGCCTCCTCGGAGGCGATCGCTGCGGAGGTCTCGGGCTGCGCCGCGTGCTCGTTCAGCGCGGTGACCGCGCGCAGCCACGGAACCTCACGAAACATCGGGCGGGGGACGATCCGCGCGCGGTTCTCGTCGAGCTTGCGCTGCGCAGATTCGAGGGCGACGCGCTCCATGAGGGCTGCGATGCGCTGCGCCTCGGAGGCTTCACGTCGTCGGGTGTCGAGGCGATCTTGAAGGGCCTTGATCTCGTCGTCGGTGCTCATCGAAACGCCGCCTGTTCGAGGTTGAAGATCTCCATCATCTCGGGGTCGTCCTTCGGCGCGAACGAGGCGCTCACGGGCGCCGGACCGCGCGTGCGCGCGACGTGGGGGCGAGCGCTCAGGGCGAGGCCGTGCGTGATCGGCGGGCGCCCCGAGGCGTCCCACTGCGCGGCGTCTTCGAGGTGCGTCGCGAGCTGGCCCGGACGCAGCAGGTACGAGAGCGACGGGCGCCCCTGGCTCCACCAGCCGAGGCCCCCCGCAGCGATCCAGTCACCGAGCGCCTCAAAGGCCGCGATCTTCGGCGCGGCCAGGCTCTTCACCACCGCTGACCACTGCGCGAGCGAGCGGGCGTCATGCGCGAGGTTGATCCTCGTCCCGCGCGACCGCGTTCGAATCGCGAGGAGCGCCGCCTCGGGGTCGAGCCCGAGATACTCCTCCGTCCCACACCTCACACCGCTCCCCGCGAAGAGGTCGCGGCCGGAGTTACCACCGTCGGAGGTAACCGTTACCGCCGTGGAGGTACCACCGTCGGTTACCCGTTGGTTACCACCGTGCGCGCGCTCCGCTTCGGGTGTGTATTTCTGCTTGTTTTCTTGCTCTCTCTTCAGGGAGAGGGGAGCGGGGGGAGGGAGCGGGGTTACCTCCGTGGTTACCGCCGAGACGGAGGTAACGTTACCGCCGTGGTTACCACCGTCGGAGGTAACCGTTACCGCCGTGGAGGTACCACCGTCGGAGGTAACCGACTGCGCCGCGCTGGGGCGACGCGCGGGGCGATCAACGCCGAAGCGACCACCCTTCCGACCGGCAGCTTCCGCGAGAGGACGCGCGTCGGCGAGCGCCAGCCCGAGGTGGTCGAGGGTCTTCTGCCCGTGCTCGCTCTCGAGCCACGCGAGTCTCGATTCGAAGTCCTTGAGCCTCCGCTTGGAGAACTGCGTCTTGATGATCGCCAGCGCGCGCAGGCGGTCGGGGTCGCGCGGCGGCGCAGAGGGACGCACCGCGCGCTCGTCACGCTTCGAAGCACCTACGGCCGAGAGCCGCAGGCGGATCGTCTGCGCGCCGTCGTCGAACTCGACGAGGCCCGCGGCGAGCAGCTCCGCGACCTCGTCACCGACCGCGTCGTCGGCGTCGCCCTCGCACCACGCGATGAGCGCGACGGTGCCAGCGCCACCGTGGTGGTTCACGTACGGGAGCGCGTCCCCTCCGCGACTCTGCGCGAGGAGCTGCGCGAACACGCCCCGCGCGGCGCGCGAGAGCACCCGAACCCGCGGATCCGCGTTGAAGTCGACGCAGGGGAACGGGTCCCACCAGGTCATCATGGCGCACCGCTCTTCGCAGTCGACGCCTGCGCCAGCTCGCGCGCGAACCGCCCGACCATCAGGCGGTGGAGGTTGAGCAGGCCGTAGCAGGTCGAGAGCGGCGGGAGCCTCTGATCCCCTGGCCCCGCGTCGCCGAAGCTCTTCACCACGCGCTCGAGGAGCTTCCCCGCGGCCGAGACGCGCGTCTCGGCCGTCGGGACCGAGACGCGCCCGATGCCCCAGAACGAACACGCGTCCGCGAACGTGAGCGGCGACCCACGGAGGAACTTCCGCAGCGCATCGCAGCGCGCGAGGGTGGTCATCGCCGCGACGTCCCCCTCCCCCAGCGTCGTCGACTTCGAGGGCTCTGTGGGCGACGACGAGCGTGGCGCGCGCGAGCGCTTCGACGGAGCCTTCACGAGCGTCGGCAGCGTGAGCGCTTCGGCGGGTCGCGACACTTCGGCGACGCGCGGCACCTCGACGACGTGGAGACCCTCGGCGACGCGGCGTCCTCGATGCGTGACGCGATAGGTGCTCTGCCCGGTCAGCTCGATCCAGCCGAAGCCCGCGAGGCCGTCAGCGCCCGAGAGCTTCGCGAGCACCTTGTTCGAGTCCGCGTGCGCCGCGTGGCCCTTCAGCGAGAACGCCTCGGGGAACATCGCCCAGCACCGCACGACGAGGTCCGCGGTCGTGAACGTCGGCGCCGACTCCGTGAGCGCGACGGCCGCGACGAGGATCTTCTGTCGCAGCGTGAGCGACGCGGTCTGCCGGTTGTTGGCGGGTCTGTCCGCCACGAGCTCTTGCGACATCACGCATCCACCTCCCGCACCTCGACGCACTCACCCGAGAGGTCGACCTCGCCGAACAGCTCCCCCGTCTCCCACATCGACTTCGGGAGCTCCTTCACGCGTTCGAGGGCCTGCGCGGCGTCCTCGGCCCGCAGCTCCGTGACGGCGTGCACCAACGTGATCGTGCTCACGCGAAACGTCTTCATCCTGCCCTCCGCAGCGTCTCTCTCGTGTCTGTCACGGCCCGCGGAATGCGCAGTCGCGCGAGCCCCGCGAGCTTGTCGGCCCTCTCGTTGCCCGCGACGCCAGCGTGTCCGCGAACGTGTTCGAAGGTCGCGCTGCGTCCGACGAGCAGCGACCGCACGTAGCGAATGAGCTTCGCGTTCGCCGCCCCGTCCCACGGGCCATGAGCCGCGCTGATCGCGCCGATCGCGTATGTCGAGTCGCTGCGGATCACGAGGGCACGCACGCGCATCGAGGGCTCGTCGGTGACCGCGAGGGCGAGGCCGATTCCGCAGAGCTCGGCGCGGTTGTTCGTGCCGTTGCCGAGGTGGCGCGAGACCTCGAGCACCACATCATCGCCGTCGTAGACCACCACGCCCGCGCCGCAGGGCTTCGTCGCGATCGTGCCCGAGCCGTCGGTGTACGCGACGAGCGGAGCGGGCGTCGCTTCGAACGACGCGATGGCCTCCTTCGGCGGTTCAGTGACGGTGATCGCGGCGGGGATCTCCTCCAGCGAGGCGACGCCGAAGTTGCTGAAGCCGTGCTTCGCCGCTTCGACGCGCGCGTCGGCGTAGCCGTTGGCGTCGAGGCGCGCGAGCTCTGCGCGGCGCGCGTCGGGTGTCGCGGCCTCCCAGCGCGCGATCCACGCGCGGATGTGCTCGGCGTGCTCGCGGCTCACGCGTACCCCCAGCGCATCGCCAGGGCGTAGGGCAGTCGCCGCCACGGCGCGCGCGGACACACGAGTACGAGGGGCACGACGAACGGATAGACGAGCTCCCGCAGCGCCAGGATCGTGTCCGCGTGGACGCAGGTCGGGCACGTACCGCACGCGCGCATCAGCGGCCTCCCTCGCAGCGAACGGCCCACTCGCCGGGGCCCACCGACTCGATGTGAAGCGTCGACGTGCAGCGCGCCGGCGCGGGGCGTCGCGCACCCACGCCGACGACGAAGCCGAGCACGAGGCCCGCGAAGAGACTCGCCACCGCGGCGAGGACCAGCGGCGCCGCGACGGTGGGGTCGCTCGACGAGGAGCGCGCCATCACGCAGCCCTCGGCAGGGGTGAGCGCTCGCGAAGTTGGCGCATCACGCGCGGGTGTCGCTCCGCGATCGTCTGCACCCTCACGCGCATCGCGGGACGGCCCGCGTCGCACTTCTTCGCGGGGCGCGCGGGAAGGTCGATCCAGCACGGCGTGAGCGGGTCGTCGAAGATCGTCGCGCAGCGCTGCGTGAACTCCCCCGCCGTCGCGTAGGCCGCGCGACACTCGTCGCGCGCAACGGCGTCGTGCGCCGAGCCGAAGACCTCGACGTCGCCCGTCCAGTAGCGGAGGCCCTCGACGTGCTGCCCGTCGACCACGACGTCGCTCGTCGGGAGCCAGTAGCGCGCGTTGGTGAGCTGCGGCACCGAGCGGCCGGCACGAAGGCGTCGCGCCGCCTTCTTCAGTGCGAGGGCCCCGATCAGCACGGGGAGCTTCCACCGCGCCCACACGGCGAGCACCACCGCGGCGTCGGGGTCGATCGCTTCGAGCTCCGCGACGGCAGCCGCGAAAGCCACCTCCTCGCGGGCTCGCATCTCGCGGTGGTTGAGGTCGGTGCGCGCGCGCGTGACCTCGGCGATGCGCGCGCCCTCCTGCGGCGTCATCGTCTCGACGAGGCCCGACACGACGAGCAGCGGCACGTCGCGCATGAGCCGCGCGTTGTGATTGTTGGCGATGTGCGCGCCGCTTCCCTCGACGCTGATCGGTCCCGCGGGGCGCGCGGTCGCGCGCTGCGCGTCGGCGCGGAGGTACACACGCGCGTCGCCTCGCCTCCCCCTCCGCGTGGCAAGCACGCGGACCTCCGTCGCGGGCGTCGGCGCCCAGGTCGAGACCAGCGAGACCTCGCCAGCGGGCGACACCGTGATCGGCGAGGAGGGCGTCATCGAACAACTCCCTTCACGACGGGGTGCGAGCCCGTGATCGCCCTGCGCTGGAGTCTGCGAGACGCCGCGCCGAGCGAGACGATCGCGTCGCTGATCTGTCGGAGGAGCTGCGCGGCGGCCTCCGCGCCGATGCGCCAGACAGCCCCCGGCGTGAGCGTCGCCGACGCGGCCGTCACCAGCTTGCCCACGCGGATCAACGCGTGTTGCAGCAGCACCTCGGGCGGGTCTGACGGAACAGGCGCCTCGGTGCGGAGCGCAATCTCCGCGATGACGTAGCTCCGCACGGCCTCGGGCAGCGCCGGGTGCAACAGCCACCACATCGGGACGGCGTTCTCGCGCGCGTCAGACAGAGCTGCGTCGACGGAGGCGAGCGACACGCCGAGCAGCCGCGCGAGCTGCACGTGCGTCAACTCGTGGAGCTCGATCGCCTCGCGGAGCACCGCCTTCGCGACGAGGGCGTGATCACGCGGCGCGCGAACGATCAACGCGCTCGCGATCACGAGCCCGGCGACCACGAGGAGCACGAACGTGAAGGGCCCGCGGGGAGCTGTCAGTACAGACGCGATCACGCTGACTTCTCCTCGCGATCACGCGACGCAAAGCTCCGCTCGTGGACTCGGACGGTTTCCTCGGTGTGAGCGCGCTGCGTGGCGGCTGCGGTGTTGGCGTCGTCGGCGTTGTCGGCGTCGTTAGCTGTCGGTGCCGCGTCGCGCTCGCTGGTGATCTCGCGCAGGTAGCCGAGCGAGCGACCGAACTTCGCGAGCGCCTCACGGACACGTCGCGCGTCGTCGCGGATCGCGTTCTCCACGCGAAAGCGGGTCAGGACGGCGTTGGCGTCGACGGGCGACGCATAGACGGGGTGCGGCGCGCGCGCAGATTCGATCGAGCGATGCGCGAGCCGCTCGACGTCGCTGCTCATCGAGTCGAGCAGCGTGCGCAGTTGCGTGTTGGCGTACGGAACCGGCGCCTCGAGGTGTTCCTCTGCGACAGGGTGCGAAGCGGCGCGCTCGTTTGCCCTCCTGCGTTCGGAGACGTTGGCGTTGGGCTCGCGGGCCATCGCTCACCGCCTCCCGCAGCAGCGGTGCGATGGAGCGGCGGCGCCGAAGCTGAAGCGGGTCTCCGGCTCGTTCCTTCGCAGCGGACGGCGCCCGCCGGGGAGGCACCTGCGGAGGCAGTGGAGCAACGAGCGTGCGGCGACGCGAGCGGAGGTGTCGCGCTGCGCACCGACCGCGATGGACCCGCCGAGGGTGGCCACGAAGGGGCGCATCACCTAACCCTCCGTGCCCGTGCGCTGGTCGAAGCCCTCGCGAACGACTACCGGCCCCACAGTGCGCTCGGGGGTCGTGAGGCTCGCAACTGCTGCGCGAACCTCTTCGGCGCTGGGTGCCTTGCCTCGTCCAGCGATGAGGTACTCCGCGGTGGTTCCGAGCACACGGGCGATCGCGACAGCCGTCGTTCCAGCGATTTCGGAGCGCTCCCCGCGCTCGATCATGCCGATGTGTGAGGCGTTCTTGAGTCCCGCGAGCCGCGCCAGTTCTGCGGGCGACAGTCCAGCGAGGGCGCGAAGCGCAGAGAGGCGCGATGCGAGGGTGTCTTCCATGAGCCACGACCGTGGCACCAACACACAAACGTGTCAACACGATCGTGATATCGGCTTGCCACGTTCGTCCGTCACATTTGTGACACCCGCTGATAGCTTCGAGCGCATGGGAGAGTCGTTCGCAGACCGGCTGCGGTTGGTGCTCGAGGCGAAGGGATGGTCCGCAGGCGAGTGGTCCCAGAAGTCGGGATTGGCGGTCTCACACGTCGCGAACCTCATCTCACGCAACTCGAAGCGCCCTGCCGCCGACACGGTCACCGCGCTCGCGCAGTCCGCCGACGTGTCGTTCGACTGGTTGATGCGCGGAGCCGGAGCGTCCGGGCTCACCGCGCAGGATCCACGACCCGCGGTCTCGGATTCGACGGCGCGAACCCCGACGCCGACGCCTGTCGGTGCTGGCGAGTCTCCCCTCGTGCACGCCCTCGGTGTGGCCTTCGACCACACACGCCACAACGTGAACGACCTGCGAGCCGTGCAGGACGCCCTCACGGACGGGAGCTTTCAGTGGCAGCGCATCGAAGGGGACCTCGTCGAAGCTGCACGTACCTGGCTCGACGCGGCCGCAGCGCTTCGCCACGAGGGGCAGCACGTGAGCACCGTCGCGATCCTCTACCGCGTGACGATCCGCAACACTGCGCGCGCCCGAGAGCCGGATCGCGCCGACACCGCCCGCGAGGCATCGACCGCGGCGGAATCGACGTCCCTCGGCCACCCCCCGCGGGACACTGAACGGTCCCCTTCGGCCGAAGCCCCGCTTCCTCCAGTCGAAGAGAGCGGTCCCTCTGGGATCCGCGTGATCAGTCCCGGTGGTTCACCCGCGGTGCCCAAGACCGCGAAACGGTGAGACTGGGGCGAGCACTGCGCTCTGCCCATCACCCGACCCAATCTACCGTCGTGCTCGCTGCGCACCACGTCGGCCATCGCCCCGTGCTCGCCCTGCACGCCTTCGGCTGCGCGTGGCTGCGCGCGGCGCTCGTCCTCGGTGGCGCTCCGCTGCGCGCGTCGGTCCGTGCTTCGCGCGGGTGATGGTTCGAGAGGCGCTCCGCGGGGGGCTCCGAGTCTCAAGGCAGCGGGGCTCACGCGCGACACTCGTCGAACACTCGCGGCGCGCTCCTCGCCGAGCTGCGCGAGGCACGCGCCCGGTGCGACGTGCGGGCGGCTTCGGGCCGCCCGGCGCTGGCGGCGACCCAGCCGTGCCCGGAACAGAGGGGACGACACGACTCCCTGTGACGATCGTCGCAACCAACACGAATTCCTAACACGATCGTGTTGACACGCCGCGGTCGTGACATCACAATTGTGTTCGTCGAAGCCGATCGCACCCCCGGCCTCGACGGAGTTCACCGTGCCCATCACGTTGATCGTCTCGCTCGCGCTCGTGGCCCTCCGCCTCGACGCGCTGACGGCGCTCGCGCGCGCCGCCGCCTCGCTCCCCTCTCTCGGTGGTCGTCGCACGATCGACTACCGCGCCCTCGCCAACGCCGAGGCCACCGACGCGCAGCGCCTCATGCGCGCCGCGCGCGTCCCGCCCGCTGATCGCGGCATCGCCGCTGCGGACGCTCGTCTCTCGGCCTCGCGCGTCACGCGCTCGCTCGACGTCGCAGTGCGCTTCACGGCCCACCCCGAGCGCACCGACGCGATCACCTGCACCGTCCTCTGCGACGGCTGCAAACGCCACCCCGTCGCGACGACCTACAGCGCGCTCCGACGTGGCCTCCGAACGCTCTGCGAGACCTGCCTCCACGACGCGGCCGAGCACCTCTTTGATCCTGTCGCTGTCTCTTCGGCGTCGACCTCCGAGCTCGAGCACGCGCCCGCGTGCAGCGTCCCCGACTGCGACTGTGAGCTCACGACCTCGCGCCCCTGCACGGGCTGCAACGGGTACGGCGAGGTCCCAGGCCGCTGGTCGAACGACCCCGCCGACTTCCGCATCTGCGCTCGCTGCAAGGGCGAAGGCGTCGAGCCGAGCGAGGAGCCCGTGTGCCCCTGCGATGAGCCCTCGATCGGCGGCTGCTACGCGGGGGTGGCGTGATGAGCTCGCGCACCGACCCCAGGGTGATCGCCAGGGCGCTGCTCGTCGAGGTCGAGACCCGCCTCGACGACTTCATCCTCGACCCCAACATCGCGAACCGCACCTACAAGGATGCGGCGGTGCTGGCGCTGCTCGACCTGATCGAGCTCGATCAGACGAGGGGGCTCTCCGACGCCCGACGCGCGGCAGAGCACGACAGAATCGTGAATGGCCTCGTGCTCCAGTACCTGGGGCTCGGGCTCGCGAAGCAGCTCGCGAAAGAGCTCGCGAAGGGAGAGGCGTGATGGAACGCGTCATCCTCCCCGGTCGCTTCGGCACCGAGCCTCCGCGCGCGCTCCTCGGCCACAACGGCGCCGTCGATCACCGCGACGCCGAGACGTGGCGACTCGCGGGTTGTGAGCCGATCCTTCCGCCCGCCGACGACCGCAACGCGCTCGTGCGCTTCGACCTCGCAGACACCGCGCTCGGCCTCGGGCTGCGCTGCGTCGCAGCGATCGTCGCGACCGCGCAGACGCGCGAGGCATGGCTCATGGTCGCCGAAGACCTCGCGTCCGCACACGGCCGCACCGGCGACACGAGCAAGCGACGCCTCCTCTCTGCCTCCGCAGAGGCCGCGGAGGAGCTCTCCGAAGGTCGCCTCGACCGCGCGCTGCAACGCCTCGCGCAGAACCGCGGCGTGACGGTCGACGCCTGGATCATGGCCGTCCGCGAGGAGCGCGACGCGAAGGGCGGTGCGCGATGAGCGCCACGCAGACCACCGCGTTGAAGCTCTCGCCCGCGCAGCGCCGCGTGCTCCGCACCCTCGTCGCCTCGGGTGGGTCGAAGCTCATGACGCCCGACGTCCCGCGCGTGACGGTCTCGAAGCTCGCCTCGCTCGGCTTCGTGAAGGTCACGCCGGGCGGCACGATGTCGAAGTGCCCGCGCTCGGGCGTCGACGTGTTCACGCCGGGCCCCGCGACCGCCACGATCACCACCGAGGGTCGGGACGCCGAGCAGCGAGACCGTGAGCCCCACGCAGAGGCGAAGGGCGGCGCGCGATGAGCAACCCCGTCGTCATCGCCCGCCTGGGGCTGCACGTCGTCGACGCCGACGACCTCTCGCTCCGCCAGCTCTGCACGGGCTGGTACGCGGTGCCCACACGCGAGGCGCTCCCCGTCGAGAGCTGCGTCGTCGGGCCCTTCGGCACGGCCGACGAGGCGGGCGTCGCGCTCGCCGAACGCCTCGCAGAGATCCAGTGGTCGCGCAGCGGTCTCGCGGTGAGGGCGTCGTCATGAGCGCGACGACCTTCACCCGCGACGCCGCGAAGCGGTGGATGCGCGAGGCCGTTCGCGTGCGCGGCGAGCACATCGACGCCTGCGGCGTGGTCGAGCTCACGCCGCTCGTCGAAGCCTGCGCCGACGCCTTCGACCAGGCACACGACGACGGCCCCCTCGACGATCACCTGCACTGGATCTGGCAGGTCGCGCTTGAGGTCCACGACGAGCACGCGAGCGGCTCTCCCTGCGCGCGCTGCGACGCGCGCCTCCCCACGTACACGCTCGCCGCCGACGCGCGCATCGACGCGCACAGCTTCGCCGCGGGCACGCCCCTGTGCCTCCGCTGCACCAGCCTCGCGACCGACGACCTGGGAGGGACCGCGCGATGAGCACCGAGAAGAAGGCGAACGCCCCCGCGACGACGCGCGCCTCCGACCTCGACGCGACGACGGGCTCGCGCGTCATCGAGTCGATCGTGCTCCGCGGCGACCTCTCGGGCCTCGGTCCCACCGAGCGCGCGAGGTTCTACACACAGATGTGCGAGAGCCTCGGGCTCAACCCGCACGCGCAGCCCTTCGCCTTCCTGCGGCTCAACGGCAAGGAGGTCCTCTACGCCACCCGCGGCGCGACCGACCAGCTCGCCGCGATGCACCGGCTCAACCGCGAGATCGTCGATGGCCCCAAGGTCATCGACCTCGCGGGCACGAAGCTCGTCTACGCCGTCTGTCGCGCGACGCTGCCCGACGGCCGCTTCGAAACGGCCACCGCCACGGTGCCGCTCGTCGATCCGGTCAACGTTCTGATGAAGTGCGAGACGAAGGCCAAGCGCCGCGCCACGCTCTCCATCCTCGGCCTCGGGATGCTCGACGAGGCCGAAGTCGAAGGGCTCCCCGCGAGCGTGAGAGAGCCCGCGACGAGCGACGCGCAGGCGCCGCTGCAAGGCCCTCGCGAGGAGCCACCCGCGCAGGCATTCGCGCGCTCCGACGACGCGACCGTCGCGCCTGTCGCGTCCGACGAGGAGCCCGTCGCGCCCCGCGGTGAGGTGCCCGTCGACGCCGCGCCGTCGGAGATTCCTGCGGCCCTCGAAGGCTTCTACGCGCGCCTCACGGAGATCGAGAAGCCGCTCGACGCCGTGGGCGTGTGGCTGAAGCACCGCCTCGACCTCGCCACGCTCAACCTCCTCGACCGCGAGTCCGCGTGGAAGGCGCTCTGCCGACGCACCGAGGAGGTCGGCAAGCTCAAGAACGCGAAGGTCTGGCTCAAGAAGGCCATCGCAGAAGAAGACGCCCGCGCCGAGCGCCGCGCAGCCCAGGCCGCGAAGACCGCGGAGGTGCCGTCGTGATGACCCGCGTCGTGCAACGCTGGCGTGAGCGCCGCGGCGCGTATCGACCCGCGGGCGAGCCCTTCGACCCGCGCGTCTGCGAGGTCGCGGCTATCCCCGACGACACCACCGCGAAGCGCTTCGTCGTCGAGCACCACTACGCCGCGAGCTATCCAGCCGCGCGCTGGCGCTTCGGCCTCTACGAGCGCGCCGAGCTCGTCGGCGTCGCGGTCTACAGCGTCCCCATGCGCCCCGAGGTGCTCCGCCCCTTCGGCGCCGATGACGGCGTGGAGCTCGGCCGACTGGTGCTCCTCGACAGCGTGCGCGCCAACGCCGAGTCGTGGTTCGTCGCGCGCACCTTCGAGCAGCTCCGCGCCGAAGGCGTAGCGGGCGTGGTGTCGTTCAGCTACCCCGAGGTGCGCACGAGCATCGACGGCGCCACGGGGTTCGTCGGCCACATCGGCACCGTCTATCAGGCCCTCAACGCCAGCTACACGGGCCGCGCGACGCCTCGCACGCTGCGCCTCCTGCCCGATGGGTCCGTGCTCAGCGACCGCACGCTCCAGAAGATCCGCGCGTGCGAGCGCGGCTGGCAGCACGCCGCCGAGCAGCTCGTCGTGCACGGCGCCGCGGAGCCCGGTGACGACCTGCGCGCGTGGCTCGCCGCGTGGCTCCCGCGCGTCACGCGCACGCGGCGTCACGGCGGCAACCACCGCTACGTCTTCCCGCTTTCGCGCGCAGCCAGGCGCGTCGTGCCCGCGTCGCTGCCGTACCCGAAGTTCGAAGCCGAGCTCTTCAGGAGGGGATCATGAGCGCTTCCGTACGCCGTCGTCACTGTGCGCGCTGGACGCCCGAAGAGGATGCGATCCTGCGTCAGATGTGGGGCCAGAACGGATCGCGTGCGATCCGCGAGGCGCTCGGACGAACGGAGCTCGCGTGCGTGCTGCGCGCGCAGGCCCTCGCGCTGCCGCCGCAAACGCAGGGCATGGTGCCCGTCACCGCCGCGTGCAAACGCCTCGGGCTCTGTCACGACACGCTCTATCTCTTCCTCCGCGACTGCGGCACCGAGCCGTCGTTCCGCTCACCGGTCAGGCGGAAGACCAGCACGAGGTACCGCCGACGGGTGGTCGAGCTCGAGCAGGTCGAAGCGCTTCTCCATCAGCGCGACACCCGCACTACCACGCTCGGCGCGTGGGCGGTCTCGCGCGGCATCGCGGAGAGACCTGTCATTCGTCTCCTCGCCCGTCGCGGTCTGGCCCTCCACGTCGGCCGACAGAATCGGCTGCGGGTCCCGGAGGGCGTGCTCGAAGAGGTATACGCGAGCGGTCGCGGCGGACATCTCGGAACGGGGCTCTGGTGTGCGGTGTGGTCGGCGGTGATCGCGCTCGAGGATCGTCCCTGCGTTCCGTGGCTCATCGCGCTGCTGGCCCACGACATGATCCGTCTCGCCCCCGAGGAACGAGAGTGGATCGAGTGGGCGCCGCAAGCGGCGCGTGACGTCGCGCGACGCATCGCGAACGATCTGGGCCGAGAGCGTCCGGGGGTCGTTCGGGCGGTGCGGGCGGTGACCGTCGAGGTGCCGCGCAGAGCCGCGTGACGCGCAGAAGGCTCCGGCCTTCGTGAGGGAGGCGGATCG
>JBPOHC010000256.1:0-11725 GCA_052035985.1 Myxococcota bacterium
CCTTCACGTGCTCGGGCTGCGTGAGGCGGACATCACGCAGCTCCGCGCGGGCACGAGCCACGGACAGACCCGGAGCGTGATCCGCGCGCCCGTCGAGGGCACCGTCGCGGCGCTCCCCGTGGCGATCGGACGCGTGGTGGCGGGCGGCGACCTCATCGCGGTGGTGGGCCGGACCGATCGGGTGTGGGCCTCGCTGCGGCTCTTCGAGCAAGACCTTCCCCGCGTGCATCCGGGCCTCGCGGTGACCGTGCGCGTCTCGGGGAGCGAGCGAGATTTCAACGGGACGGTCTCTGTCGTAGCGCCCGTGATCGACCCGGTGTCGCGCACCGCGGAGGGACGCGTCGCGCTCGACAACCCCGACGGCGCTTTGCGACCGGGCGCGAGCGCCGTGGCCTCGGTGTGGATCCCCGCCACGGAGTCTCGCCGCTGGCTCCCGCGCGAGGCCGTGCAGTCTCACGAGGGCGCGCTGGTGGTGTTCGTCCCCGCGGGCGGCGGCTTCGAAGCCCGGCCCGTGCGCATCGGCGAAGAGGAGAACGGGAGGGTCCCCGTGCTCGAAGGGCTCGAAGGGGTCGACCGCGTGGTGGTGCGCGGCGCCTTCGGGCTCCTCGGCGAGCTCGAACGCGACGCGCTCGGCGAGGGAGAGTGATGCTCGACCGCGTCCTGGCGTGGAGCATCCGTCGGCGCTGGGTCGTGCTCGTCGCCGCGCTGTGCCTTGTTTTTGCGGGCGCGCAGAGCCTCCTGGCGCTCCCCATCGACGCGGTGCCTGACATCACCAACGTGCAGGTGCAGGTGCTCACGAGCGCGCCCTCGCTCGGTCCCCTCGACGTCGAGCGCCTCGTGACCGCGCCCGTGGAGCGCGCCGTCGCGGGGCTCCCGCGGCTGCGAGAGATTCGCTCGCTGTCGCGCTACGGCGTGTCGGCCGTGACGGCGGTCTTCTACGACGACGTCGCGCCCGCGACCGCGCGGCTCATGCTCGGTGAGCGCCTCGCGCAGGCTCGCGCGGCCGTGCCTCCGTCGATCGGGACGCCCGAGCTCGGCCCCATGTCGTCGGGCCTCGGAGAGATCTATCAGTTCGAAGTCCGCGGCGAAGGGCGCACGCCCATGGAGCTGCGCGAGATCCTCGACTGGGAGGTCTCGCCGCGCCTCCGCATGGTGCCCGGCCTCGTCGACGTGAACGTCTTCGGCGGCGAGCTTCGCACCTTCGAAGTGACCGTCGATCCGCAGCGGCTCGTGGCGCACGGGCTGACCCTCGGCGACGTGTACGGCGCGCTCCAGCGGACCAACCGCGTCGCGGGCGGCGGCGCGATCTTGCGAGGGCCGCAGGGGCTCGTGGTGCGCGGCGACGGGCTCGTGCGCTCGCTCGACGACCTGCGGCGCGTGGTGGTGGCGCGTCACGGTGATGCTCCGGTGCTCGTGGGCGCGATCGGTGACGTGCGCTTCGCGCCGATGCTGCGGCAGGGCGCGGCGTCGAGGGACGGGCGCGGCGAGGCCGTCGTGGGGATGGCCGTGATGCTCCTCGGCGAGAACTCCCGCACGGTCTCGACCGCGGTGGCCGACGAGGTGCGAGAGATCAACCGCGTGCTCCCGCGCGGCGTGCGGATCGATCCCTTCTACGACCGCACGGAGCTCGTCGAGAAGACCCTGCGCACCGTGGGGCGCAACCTCGCCGAGGGCGGCGCGCTGGTCATCCTCGTGCTGCTTGTGATGCTGAGGAATCTCCGCGCGGGCCTCGTGGGCGCGGCGATGATCCCGCTCTGCACGCTCGGCGCGTTCATCGGCATGCGCGCGGCGGGCGTGAGCGGCAACCTCATGTCGCTCGGCGCCCTCGACTTCGGGCTCGTCGTCGACGGGGGGATCATTCTGCTGGAGAACGCGGTGCATCACCTGGCGGGGCGTCCCGAGGCGCTCGGGCGCGCGCTCACGGCGAAGGAGCGCGACGCCGTGGTGCTCGAGTCGGCCCGCGAGGTGCGTTCGGCCACGGCCTTCGGCGAGCTCATCATCGCGCTCGTCTACGTGCCCGTGCTCGCCCTCGAAGGCGTCGAGGGGAAGATGTTTCACCCCATGGCGCTCACGGTGCTCTTCGCGCTCGCGACGGCCTTCGCGCTCTCGCTCACGCTCGTGCCCGCCGCCGCGTCGATCATCCTCTCGCGTGAGACGCGCGACCTCCCGTCGCCGCTGCTCGTCGCCGCGCGGCGGGTGTACGCCCCGCTCCTCGCGACCTCGCTCCGTCGTCCGCTGGTTCCGCTCGTGGTGGCCGCGGCGCTGCTGGTGTTGAGCGTCGCGGCGGGGCGATCGCTCGGGTCGGAGTTCGTGCCGCGCCTCGACGAGGGATCGATCGTGATCGAGGTGAACCGCCTCCCGTCGACCTCGCTCGAAGAGTCCGTGCGTCAGGCCGCCGTGATCGAGCGGACGCTCCAGCGCTTCTCCGAGGTGGTCACGGTGGTGTCGAAGACCGGGCGCCCCGAGATCGCCAACGACCCTATGGGCGTCGAGCAGAGCGACGTCTTCGTGATGCTCCGACCGCGCGCCGCGTGGCCTCCTCCGGCCGATCGCGAGCGCCTCGTGGCGCGCATGTCCGACGCGCTGCGCGAGGCCCTTCCGGGCGTGGCCTTCGGGTTCTCGCAGCCCATCGAGATGCGCAGCAACGAGCTCCTGAGTGGTGTGCGCGCCGACGTGGCCGTGCGGCTCTACGGCGACGACCTCGCCACGCTCTCGTCCGCGAGCCGTCGCGTGGCGCGGGCGCTCTCATCAACGCCGGGCGCCGTCGACGTGCGGGCCGATCGCGTCGAGGGCCTCCCCGTGCTCCGCGTCGAGGTCGATCGCGGGGCTGTCGCGCGTTACGGTGCGAGCGTCGACGATGTGCTTTTGGCGATCGACGCCGTGGGCGGCGTGACGGTGGGCGAGGTGATCGAGGGGCGGCGACGCTTTCCGCTGCGAATGAGGCTCTCGGAGGGAGCGCGCGTCGACGTCGAGGCGCTGCGTCGCGTGCCGCTGCACCTGGGTGGAGGCGCGATCGTTCCTGTCGAGGCCGTGGCGCGCGTCGAGGTCGTCGACGAGCCGCAGGTGGTCAATCACGACGCCGGACGGCGCTGCCTCATCGTGCAGTGCAACGTCCGCGGTCGCGACCTCGGGGGCTTCGTCTCCGAAGCGCGTCGTCGCGTCGACCGGGCCGCGCGGCTCCCGGCGGGCTACCACGCGCGCTGGGGCGGACAGTTCGAGAACCTCGCCCGCGCGCGGCTGCGCCTCTCGATCGTGGTGCCCGCGGTGCTCGCGCTGATCTTCGCGCTGCTCTACGCGTCGTTCGGTGACGTGAGGCCCGCGGCGTTGATCTTCGCGAACGTTCCCTTCGCGGCGGTGGGGGGCGTGCTCGCGCTGTGGGCGCGCGCGATGCCGCTCAGCATCTCGGCGGGCGTCGGGTTCATCGCGCTCTTCGGCGTGGCGGTGCTCAACGGCCTCGTGCTCGTGACGCAGGTGCGGGCCTCGCTCGCCGAGGGAATGACCGCGCACGACGCGGCCGTGTCGGGCGCGCTGCGTCGATTGCGTCCGGTGCTGACGACGGCCGCGGTGGCGTCGCTCGGCTTTCTGCCGATGGCGCTGGCGACGGGCGAGGGGGCCGAGGTTCAGCGGCCGCTCGCGACGGTGGTGATCGGAGGGCTCTTGAGCGCGACGCTGCTCACGCTGCTGGTGCTTCCGGCGCTGTGCGCGCGCTTCGCGGGGGCGTGGCAGCGGGCGGTGCCGCGCGACGTCACGGGTGCGCCCGTCGAGGTCGCGGAGGTGTAGACCTGCGGGGGCGTTGCTTCTGGCTCGTTGAGGCGTGCTTTTTGGTCGGAGAGGCGTGCTTCTGGCTCGGTAAGGCGTGCTTCTGGCTCGGTGAGGCGTGCATTCGGGCAGAAAGGCGTGCTTTTTGGCCGGAGAGGCGCGCAATCCGCTTGCGAGGGCCCCGGCCCGCCGAGATATCTTCTGAGACCTAATGGGGAAATCACCGAAGAAGGCGAAGGCCACAGGCGGGGAGGCGGTCGAGGAGGCCGCCGTTGACCCGCACAGGGCGAGGCTCGACAAGGCGATGGAGGCCCTCGCGCCGGGCGAGGTCGTGAAGGCCCCGTCGCACGCGAAGGCGCGCGCGGAGCACGTCGAGACCATCGCCGCCGCAGCCACGGCCGACGCCGCGAAGCTGCTCTCCGTTCCGCTCGAAGGGGGCGCCATCGAGCCGTGGGAGCTCGACGTGTTCCCCGTCGCCGCGGCGTACGCGAAGGACCTCGGCGACGCCGTGTCGGCCGATCGGCTCGCCGCAGGCGCGCCGCTCTCCGCGAAGGACACGAAGCTCCTCGGTGAGGTGCGGACGGACCAGGCGAAGCTGCTCTCGGCCTTCCGTCGGCTGCGCTTCAAGAGCGATCGGACGAAGCTCCGCGAGCTGCGCGCCATCGAGGTCGGCGACCACGACGACGTCATCGACGCGTACGGCGACTCGACGGCGCTCCTCGCGCTCGCCAACCACGAGAACCACAAGGCGTGGGTGGCGACGCTCCCGCTCGGCGAGTCCGAGGCCGTGGCGAGGCTCTCTGCTGCGCAGGCCCGGCTCGGAGCGCTCGCGAAGGCCGCGAAGCTGCCGCAGGGCGCCGCTGCTCGACGCGAGGCGCAGAAGCGCGTGTGGACGGTGATCACGCGCATCGAGCGGAAGGTGCGCGACGCGGCGGACTACCTCTTCCACAAGCAGTCGAGGCGCGAGGCGTACGTGGCCTTCGTCGCGCCGAAGTCGCGCAAGCCGAAGAAGAAGAAGACCGGGTAGCGCCTCGCGACGGGCGCTCGCCCGTGACGTTTTCCTGTCGACACGCGCGCATTCGAAGCGACCATCGTCCCCGGAAAGGCGCTCGGGGAGTTCATGCGCGATCGCAACGAAGCCGAAACAAGAGCCGAGCTTGTAGACCCGAAGCTCGCGAGCGCCGGTTGGGGCATAGACCCCCATCTGGTGCGGCGTGAGATGCCTCTGACCGCTGGGCGATTGCGCGCTGCAGGAGACAGAGACCCGCCTCGGCGCGCGGACTATGGGCTGTGTCTGGCGCGCGGGTTCACGGTCGGTGTCGTCGAGGCCAAGCGCGAGAGCGCTCCCCCCGGAGAGGGACTCTCGCAGGCGCTCGAATATGCGCGAATGCTCGGCGCTCGGTTCGCGTTCGCCACCAACGGGCACACGATCATCGAGCGAGACGTCGAGACTGGCGTGCAGCGAGAGCTCGACGCGTTCCCGTCGCCCGATGAGCTCTGGGCTCGCCTGCGTGAAGCGTCCGGGCTCACCGACGAGACCGCCGCGCCGCTCCTCACGCCAACCTTTCCGTCGGCGGGACGCACGCTGCGGTACTACCAGGAGCGTGCGGTCTGCTCGGTGCTCGACGCTATCGTGCGCGGGAGGTCTCGCGTGCTCCTCACTATGGCGACGGGGACGGGCAAGACCGAGGTGGCGTTTCAGATCTGCTGGCGCCTCTGGGAGAGCCGCTGGAACGTTGCGAGAGAGCACCGTCGCCCGCGAATCCTCTACCTCGCCGATCGAAACATCCTCGTCGACGACCCCAAGGACAAGACCTTCGCCCCCTTCGGCAACGTCCTCTGCAAGATCGAGTCGGGCAAGGCCCCGCAGGGGCGAGAGATGCACTTCGCGCTCTATCAGTCGCTCGTCGGCGACGGCTCGAAGCCCCTCTTCGAGAAGTATCCGCGCGACTACTTCGACCTCGTGATCGTGGACGAGTGCCACCGCGGCAGCGCGAGAGAGAACAGCCTCTGGCGAACGGTGCTTGCGTATTTCAACCCCGCGGTGCAGCTCGGGCTCACCGCGACGCCGCTCACGCGCGATGACGACGATGACCGCGACAGCCGGGACTACTTCGGCGCACCCGTCTACACGTACAGCCTCCGGCAGGGCATCAACGACGGCTTTCTCTCGCCCTACCGTGTCTTCCGCTTCATCACCGACTGGGACGCCGACGGGTGGCGCCCCACGAAGGAGGAGCGCGACCGCTTCGGGCGGCAGATCCCCGATCAGCAGTACACCACCGAGCAGTTCGAACGCGCCGTGGCGCTCAAGGCGCGCACCGAGACCCTCGCGAAGAGCCTCACGCGCTACCTCGACGAGACCGGTCCCGACGCCAAGACCATCGTCTTCTGCGTCGATCAGGAGCATGCCCTTCTCGTTCGCGACGAGCTCGCGAAGCTCAACTCCGACAAGCTCAGGCGCGCCCCCGATTGGGTGTGTCGCGTGACCGGCGACGAGGGTGACATCGGGCGCGCGCACCTCTCGCGGTTCCAGGACCCCGAGAGCGCGTCGCCCGTGGTGCTCACGTCGTCGCAGCTCCTCACGACCGGCGTCGACGCGCCCGACTGCCGCAACGTCGTGCTCATGCGCGTCGTGCCGACGATGATCGAGTTCAAGCAGATCATCGGCCGCGGGACGCGCCTCTGCGAGGCGTACGGCAAGCGCTTCTTCAACGTCGTGGACTACACCGGCGCGTCGAACATGTTCGCCGACCCCGACTTCGACGACGACCCCGAGGCCGAGGTCGACATCCCCCTCAACCTCGACGGCGAGCCAGGGATCGACGACCCCTACGTGCCTCGCCATCGAGAGCGCTCCGCCACGCGCGCGCGCACCGACACCGCGGATACGGGCGATGCAGACGTGGCCGCTCGCGATGCCACCGGCGCCCCGCCTCCGTCGAACAAGTACTACGTCGACGGGGGCGTCTGCACGGTCGTCTCGGAGCAGCGTTACGACCTCGACGACGGGGGCGCGCTCACCTCGCGCGTGCCCATCGAGGTCGCGGCGCAATCGTGGGTGATCCAGAACCTCAGAGACGACGTCGGGCTGCGCGCCGCGTGGTGCGTGCCCGAAGGTCGCGTGAACATCCTCCAGGAGCTCACGCGGCGCGGGGCCACGTTCGAGTCACTGACGCCGACGCTCGAAGGGCTGCCCGAGGGCGTCGACATGTTCGACGTCCTCGCGTCCGTCAGCTTCGCCACCCCGCCGCTCACCCGCGCTCAACGGGCGGCGAATACGCGCTCCGCGGCGACGACGCTGTTCGAATCGCTCACGCCCGAGGCTCGGGAGCTGCTGGAGATGATCCTCGCGCGCTACGAGGCATACGGACCCTCGGAGTTCATCCTCCCCGACGTGCTCAAGGTCCCCTCGCTGGCCGCCCGCGCGAGCGTGGGCGAGTACGCCGCGATGTTCGGCGGAGTCGCCGCGATGCGCGCGGCCGTTGAGGAGCTCCAGCGCTTCGTGTATGAGGTCCCGCCCTCGCGCTGAGGCCCGACGGTCCCTGCGCGTGGCAGGAGGACGCACGCGTGGCCGACGACAAGCCCTCGCGCCGCAAGGCGCCGCCGACGTTGACCACCGAGCAGCGGCTCGGGGCCGTGATCAAGTCCGCGCGCGACATCATGCGCAAGGACCGCGGGCTGAGTGGCGAGCTCGATCGCCTGCCCATGCTCACGTGGGTGATGCTCCTGAAGTTCCTCGATGACCTGGAGCAGGAGCGCGAGCTCGAGGCGGGGTTCAGCGCGCCGTACAAGCCCATCGTGCGTGCTCCCTACCGCTGGCGCGACTGGGCCGTCGCCACGAGCGACTTCGCCCGCAAGCTCTCGGGCGATGACTTCATGGCCTTCATCAACCAGGAGAAGGTCACCCTCCCCGACAAGACCGTCGGCCCTGGCCTCTTCGCGTACCTCCGCACGCTCGACGAGGGCGAGGGGCGCGTGGTGGCGACGGTGTTCCGCGGCCTCACGAACCGCATGGCGAGCGCGGCCCTGCTCAAGGACGTGCTCGCGGAGGTCGACAAGATCCACTTCTGCGATCGCCGCGAGTCGCAGCCTCTCGGGAGCCTCTACGAGTCGCTGCTCAAGGAGATGCGCGACGCCGCGGGTGACTCGGGCGAGTTCTACACCCCGAGGCCCGTCGTGAACTTCATGGTGAAGGTCACCAACCCGCGCCTCGGCGAGGTGGTGCTCGACCCGGCGTGCGGGACGGGCGGATTCCTCGCCGCCGTGTACGAGCACCTCAACGTGCAGGCGACCACGGTCGCGATGCAGGGCACGCTCCAGTCGGGCGTGATTCGAGGCGGTGAGGCCAAGTCCCTGCCGTACCTCCTCGCGCTGATGAACCTCCTGTTGCACGGCCTGAAGAACCCCTCGATCGAGCACGGCAACAGCCTCGCGCGGAAGCTCACCGACATCACCGACGCCGACCGCGTCGACGTCGTCCTCACGAACCCGCCCTTCGGTGGCGAGGAGGAGGCGTCGATCAAGCGCAACTTCCCCGAGGACAAGCAGACGCAGGAGACCGCGCTGCTCTTCCTCCAGATGATCATGCGTCGTCTGCGTCGAACGCCGAAGGGCGGACGCGCCGCCGTGGTCGTGCCCAACGGCACCCTCTTCGCCGACGGGATCGCCGCGCGCATCAAGGCCGATCTGCTGAACGACTTCGATCTGCACACCGTCGTGCGGCTCCCCAACGGCGTGTTCGCGCCCTACACCGACATCCCGAGCAACCTGCTCTTCTTCAGGCGCGGCGGGCCCACGAAGAGCATCTGGTACTACGAGATCCCCGCGCCCGAGGGGCGCAAGAAGTACAGCAAGACGGCGCCCATGCGCGACGACGACTTCACCGCGTGCCTCGCGTGGTGGAGCGATCGCAAGGAGAGCGAGCGCGCGTGGCAGGTGCCCGTCGAGGGCCTCGTGCGCACCGAGGAGAAGAACGGGGCGAAGGTCGTGGTGGCGTGCAACCTCGACGTGAAGAATCCGAGCTCCCTCGTGCAGACGGAGGCGCAGACGCCCGAGGCGCTGCTCGCGGGCATCGTCGAGAAGGAGGAGCGCATCCTCGCGATCCTCCGCGAGCTGCGCACGTCGCTCAGTGAAGGAGCGCCGAAGGGGGCGAGCGCCGATGCCTGACGGAGACGTGAGGGCGTGGCCGCGGGTGGCGTTGGGTGAGGTGCTCAGGCGCCGAGAGCTCGACACCATCGTGACGCCCAGCGAGAGCTATCACTTTGCGGGCGTTCAGTCGTTCGGTCGCGGTGTGTTCCGAGGCAACGTGAAGCGCGGCTCCGAGTTCTCGTACCCCAGGCTGACTCGCGTCCGCGCAGGCGACGTCACCTTTCCCAAACTCATGGCATGGGAAGGGGCGATCGGTGTTGTCCCGGAGGAGTGCGACGGACTGGTGGTCTCTCCAGAGTTCCCTGTTTTTGAGGTCGATCGAAGCCGTGCGATGCCGCGCTTCCTCGACCTCGTGCTGCGGAGTGAATCCTTCTGGCCGCACCTTTCGGGAGGCAGCATCGGCACGAACGTTCGGCGTCGTCGCCTGCACCCCGACGACTTCGTGAGCATCGCCATCCCGCTGCCTCCGCTCGCGGAGCAGCGGCGTATCGTGGACAGGGTCGACGCGATCTGCGCGCAGATTGACGAGGCGCATAGGCTCAAACAGGCTGTACGCGAGGAACTACTCGAATGGGCCGGGGCCATGGTTCGGCGCGCACAACTCGCTGTGTTGTCGCCCCAGATCCGCTTGTCAGATGTGCTCATACATACCTCGCGGCCGCTCACTGTGGCGCCGTCAGCCACGTACCGCGAGATTGGGACTCGATCATTCGGAAAGGGTATTTTTCATAAGCCCGCCGTCTCCGGGCTGACGCTCGGCGAGAAGAAGATGTTCTCCATCGAGCCCGGTGATCTGGTCGTGAATATCGTCTTCGCTTGGGAGGGGGCGGTCGCGATCGCCGGTGAAGGGGAACGGGGGATGGTCGCGTCTCACCGATTCCCTACGTTTCGAGCGAGGACAGACACGTTGAACCTTCGCTACCTCCTGTATTTCCTGAACACTCGAGATGGCCGCGCGATTCTCGACCGCGTCTCGCCTGGCGGAGCGGGGCGAAACAGAACGCTCTCTCGCGTCGCGTTTCTGCAGGAGTCGATCTCACTGCCTAGTCGCGACGAGCAGGATCGAATCGTCGGGCAACTCGACAGGATCACTGGTGTCGAGGCGGAGACCTCGTCCGTTTGTGCCTCCCTGAACTCCGTTCGCTCTGCCATCATCGAGCGCGCCGTGCGAGGGGAGCTGTAGCGGGGATGCTGACCGACGAGCACATGCGAGAGGGCCTCAGTCGCGCCTACATTCAGGCTGTCGCGTCGCGCGCGGGTTACAACTGCTCGCTGCGCGAGTTCGACTACGGCATCGACGGCACCTTCAACGAGGTGGGGCGCGTCGGGAAGAACTACGTGGAGTCTGGCGTCAGCCTCGACTTCCAGGCCAAGGCGTCGTCGTCGGAGAACCTCGTCGCGGTGAACGCGACGACCGTGCGCTACGACCTCGAGTGCAAGGCGCAGCGCGCCCTGTCGATGAACTCGCGGACGCCGCGAATTCTCATCCTGCTCGTGTTGGATCGCGATGACTCGAAGTGGCTCACAGCGAACGAGAAGGCCCAGGTCCTGCGTCGTTGCGCGTGGTGGACCTCGCTGCGGGGGCAGACGCCCGTCCAGGGGGAGGGAAGGATCCGCATCCAGATTCCGCGGGTGCAACGCTTCGACGTCGCCGCGCTCCGAGCGATGATGCAGGTCGTACAGTCGGGAGGATACCCGTGAACTCCGTGCTCGATGGTTCGCTGCTCGAAGGCGTGCAGGTCGCGGATGTGTCTGCGTGGCTCGCCTCGCATGGGTGGACGCGACGGCAGACGTTTCCGCGCTCCGACGTGTTGGTGTTCGACGGCCCCGAAGACGACGACGGCAGGCTCCTGTCCGCCGTGGTCCCGAGCGAGTCGTCGGCGGATGGTTTTCTGCAAGACCTCGTGAAGGTCGTGAAGCTCGTCGCGGCCGTGAAGGGCTGCACCCCCAACGAGGCCGCCGCGGAGCTCGCTTCCTCCGATGCAGACCTCGTGCAGGTGCGCGTGTTGTCAGAGTTCGCGCAGCGGGGCTCGCTCCCGCTCGCCTTCGCCGCTGACATGGTGGCCGCGTTGAAAGACCTCGTCGTGGCGGCGGCGTGCGTCGAGGAGAACCCGCGCGCGTCGTACTTGCGCGCTACAAACGCGGCGACCCGACATGCGCAGTCGTGCCGCTTCGGGCAGACACGCCGAGGGAGCTTCGTCGCGACGATCGAGTGCCCCGTCACGCCTGTCATCGGTGCGCCTGATCAGCCCGTCGATGTGCCCTTCGAGCGTCGCGTGACGTCGCGCATCATCCGAGGCATCGGGCAGGTCTCTCGCGCAGCTCTCGACGGGCGAGGGGAGACGCTGCGATCGAGCTGGAAGGAGGGACTCAACGCGAACATGTGCGACGCGCTGCTCCGCCTGCGCGGCGCCGACGGAGAAACCGCGCTGGAGTTCTCCGCTCGTTGGAGTCGTCGCATCGCCGCGCCGTCAGAGCTCGGACGACCCGTGCGAATCGACCGAACGGGGTTCGAGTTCCTCGATGCCACCTCACGGGCGTTGCGCGCGCCGGCGGCCGCGGACGTTCGTGCGCTCACGGGACACATCGTGGGACTCATCGATGCGAGCGTGGGCGACGACGACGAAGGCGACGAAGGCAACGACGAGCGGATCGCAACCCTGCGCTTCGACGCGAACGGACGCGGGGCGCTCCAAAATGCGCGGATGCATCTCAGCGAAGCGGACTACAAGGTCGCCTGCGACGCGCACCGCGACGGCCGCACGGTGGCGTTGAAGGGACGCCTGGAACGTCGCGGCAACCGCTGGTGGATCAA
>JBPOHC010000975.1:0-12794 GCA_052035985.1 Myxococcota bacterium
GCGTCTACGCCCCCGACGGAACGTCGTACCCCGCGACGCCCCTCGCCCGCGACGGCACGCTCGTATGCGTTCGCTTCCTCGACGGCCGCGAGGAGTGGGTCCCCGCCGATCGCGTGCGCAACCAGTAACGGGGTTTCACCGGCCCCGATGATGACGTTCACCGGGCCCGATGATCTGGATCACCGGCCCCGATGATGGCGTTCACCGGCCCCGATGATGGCGTTCACCGGCCCCGATGATGACGTTCACCGGGCCCGATGATCTGGATCACCGGCCCCGATGATGGCGGCCTACGGCTGGTGCTTCGCGGTCTCGCGGATCGCGCGCACGAGGTCGTCGCGCTGCGGCACGCTCGCGCGCTCCAGGTTGTCTGACAGGCCGATGCCCGGGACCATCGCGCCCGCCACGAGCCGCGGCGGCGCGTAGAGCTCATAGAACAGCTCCGTCACCACGCGGCGGATGAGGTGCTCGCCGAAGTTGGTCACCTCGAGCTCCTCGTTCACGAAGACCACGCGGTGCGTGCGCTTCACGCTCTCGACGATCGCGGGCCAGTCGTAGGGAGCCAGCGAGCGCAGGTCGATGAGCTCGGCCTCGACGCCCTCCTTCGCGAGCTCGGCGCAGGCTTCGCGCGCGATGATGACGTGACGGCCGTAGGTGACCACGGTCACGTCGCGTCCGCGGCGCACGGTGCGGGCCTCGCCGAAGGGAATGAACAGGTCGGGCGTCTCGGGCCAGCGCGCGGCCCACTGCGACTGCTCACCCGTCACGGGCTTGTTGATGAGGTCGTCGAGGGCCTTCTGATCGGGAACGCCCGGGACGTCCTCGCCCTCCTCGCCGCGGTAGCGCATGAGCGCCTTGGGCGCGAGAAAGAGCACGGGGTTGGGCTCGCGGATCGCCGTGAGCATGAGCCCGTACGCGTCGCGCGGGCTCGACGGCATCACCACGCGCCAGCCCGGCAGGTGCGTCGCCGTCGCGTCGAAGCTGTGCGAGTGATAGATGCTCCCTCGGATGCCCGCGCCCGTGGGGGTCATGAGGACCATGGGGCAGTTCCAGTCGCCGTTCGACGACCAGTGCGTCGCGCCCGCGAGCTTGAGGAGGTCGATGGTGTTGTAGGCGTAGTCGCTGAACTGCACCTCGCACACGGGCTTCTGCCCCGCGAGCGCGAGGCCGATCGCGGCGCCCACGATCCCGCGCTCGTCGAGCGGAGAGTTCCACGCGGTGCGGAGGCCCTGCGTGCAGGTGAAGACGCCGCCGAGGGGGGCGCCCACGTCCTCGCCGAAGATGTCCGTGACGCCGTGACGCTCCTCGCCGACGTGGAGCGCGAGCCTGATCGCCTGTGCGATGGTGGTCATGTCAGCGCCCCTCTCCGACGAGGTTCCTCGTCGCGAACACGTTGTTCCAGATGGTCGACGGGTCGGGCTGCGGCTCGGCGATCACGCGCTTCGACGCCTCCAGAAGCTCCGCGGTGTAGCGCGCGCGCATCTCGTCCATGTGAGACCTCGTGAGGTAGCCCCGCGCCTCGATGCGCTCTTCGAAGCGCGCCAGGCAGTCGGTCTCGCTCTTGATGAAGGCCGCGCCGGTGGCCGACGAGTGGCCGCGGAGGCGCGACACCATCGCCTCGATGAGATAGGGCTTCCGCTCGGTGCGCACGTACTCCATGGCCTTCGCGATGGCGTGCCAGGCGACCTCGGGGTCGTTGCCGTCGACCACGGCCGAGGGCATCCCGAAGGCGCGGCCCATGTCGGCGAGGCGCGTCGTCGCGGGGTGCTGACCGTCGTAGGCCGTCGAGATGCCCCACTGGTTGTTGGTCACGATGAGCAGCACGGGGAGCTCGTGGCCCTTGCGCGAGCTCCAGAGGAGGCCCGCGTAGAAGTCGGCCTCGGCGGTGCCCGCGTCGCCGCCCTGCACGATGGTGATGGCCCTGCCGCCGTGGCGCTTCTGGGCCATCGCGGTGCCGGGCGCCATCGAGAACTGCACCTCGATGGGCGACGACACGGGGACCACGTTCATCGCGCGCCAGGAGTAGTGCCCCACGAAGTTGCGACCGCCGGAGTAGGGGTCCGTCGCGGTGTTCTTCATCTGCCGCAGCGAGTCGACGGGGTCGGCCCCCATCGCGAGGAGCGTCGCGCTCGAGCGGTAGTGCAGGTGCAGAAAGTCGTGGTCGAGCCCGCGACCCTTGTCGACCTGCAACCCGAGGGGAACGTTGAAGGCCTCTTCGCCCGGTCCGCCGATCCAGAAGTAGCCGTCGCCCTGGCGCCACATCGTGATGAGGCGCTCCTCGAGCACGCGGCCCTTGAGCATCAGTTCGTGCATGCGCACGAGGAGCTCGCGAGGGAGCTCCGCGGACGGTCCCTGGGTGTCGGTCTGGCTCATCGCGGCGGCGCTATACGACGCCCCCGGGGCGATTGACAACGCCTTCGGTCACCCCTCGGGAAAGGGCGCTCCGAACACCGCACGCGCCGCGGCGCAGGCGGCCTCGTTCGAATGCTCCGCGTCGTGCGCGGCGGCGTCTCTCAGCGCGTCGGCGGCGTCACCCGCGGCCGTGGCGATGGCGGCGCGGCGGGCGGGGTCGAGCGCGAGGTACATGTCCACGTCGTCGCCGATGGGGCACGGCGGCGCGCAGCGGGCCTTGACCGCCGAGGCCACCCCGTCGAGCGCCGTGACGCAGCCCGCGAGCAGGTGATCGGGCGCGGCCGTGAGCGCGCGGAGGCACATGGTCTCGAGGTGAAACGAGCGCACGGGCACCTGCCTCGCGCGGCGCCAGCATTTGAGCGCGCGCACCACCGCGGCGGCGAGGTTGCTCGTCTTCTTGTTCGCCTCGGCGACGACGCGCGCGTGGGCGTCGGGGTCCGTCGGGAGCCAGCGGTGGAGCTCCGTGTCGGGGATGAACAGCCCGCCGCCGTGCTTCGGAAACGCGGGGATCAGCACCACGGTCATGTCGTGAAAGGTCACCGCGAGGCCGTGCGGCGCCTTGCGCGTCCGCGCTTGATACCAGGTGACGCCGACGCGCGCGGCGACGTCGTCGAGCGCCTTCGCGGGGTCCGCGGTGAGGTACGGCTGATGCCGCGAGCCGAGCACGAAGAGGTAGTCGATCTCGCGCGTGGGGCGGAGGTTCGTCCCGCGGCGGTACGAGCCGATCACCGACTCCTGCACGGGCTGCCACGCGCTCGCGAGGTGCTCGCGGATGCGCTGTCGCTGCAGGATGCCCTCGGGGGGCGCCTCGGCTGCCTCGAGGCCCTTGCGAAACGCCTCGAAGGCCTGGGTCAACGTGGTGGACGGGCTCATCGGCTCCCTGTGCGGCGGTGGTCGCGTAGACACCTCTTCGGGTACCGCGAGGGCCGCCGTGCTTTCAACCCCCAATCCGTACGCGACCGGCGCGGAGGTCAGCGCAGGCGGTAGACGCGGCGCTCGGTGTGGGGGTACTCGCGCGCGAGGTCCGCCGCGGTCACGAGGGACCAGGGGCGGCGGTGGCTGCGTCCGTTCTTCGAGAAGAGCAGGTCGGGCGCGATGAAGTTGCACGTGTGCGCGACGCGGCCGTCGGCCCCGCGGAGCGCCACCACGTCGCCGAGGCGCGCGGACTCCGCCGGGACCTCGACGTACGCGTCTCGGAGGAGGGACGCGACGCTCTGCGGCGCGACGGGCTGGCTCGACGGCGCCGGGCCTTCGAAGAAGTTCACCGCGCTCCAGAAGCAGTCGTACTCGGGGTCGTTGCCGCGGGGGTAGCGGTTGACGCGCGCGCGCGCCATCGCGGGGAGGAGGGCGGTGACGGGCGCGAGTCCGTCGCCGCGGCGCGCGTCGAGGAGCGCGCGGCGGATCTCGTCGGGGTCGCTCCCCGTGGACCAGTAGCGCACCAGCGGCTCGATGTCGCCCTGGGGCACGCGCACCGAGGCGTCGATGCCGTAGCGCATGCGGAGGGTGGTGAGCGCCTCGACGCGCTCGGCGTCGGAGGCCACGGCGGAGCACACCCACGGGAGGTCTGAGAACGCGTAGCGGTCGCCGTCGAGCCAGGTGCCCGCGTCGAGGAGCGCCCGCACCCTCGGGCTCACGCCCGCCATCGCGCCCCACGCGCCGAGCTCCGCGGGCCGGTACGCGGGGAACATCTGGAGCCTGTTCTCGGAGTACTTCGCCAGCTCGCGGTAGAGGGCCCCGCGGGCCTCGCGGCGCAGCGACTCGAGCAGCTCGATGTCGGGCACCACGGTGCAACCGCCGGCGTCGCAGCGGGCCCTCGAGCGCAGGCGCGCGACCTGCTGCGGCGACACGCCGGCCCAGCGCGCGAAGGCGTCGACGCCGTCGAGGTCGCGCCCCGCGAAGCGCCACGCCTCGACGTCGCGGAGGCAGTCCTCGGCGGTGAACGCGCCCGCGGGGAGCGGCAGCGCGACGATCCGTTCGACGATCGCGCCCGGCGTCGCGAAGCCCTCGATGACGTGCACCGACGGGCGGTTGGGCGACGTGTCGAGGCGCGGCGCGTGACGGCTCTCCGGCGCGCGCGATCGCCCGAGCAGGTACGCCGCGAAGATGAGCGCGAGCAGCACCACCAGCCCGAGGCTCCTCGAGCTCGGGGGGGCGACGTGAGACTCAGACGCGGGCCGCACAGGTGTCGACGGTGACCGCGCTGCGCGCGATGGCTTCTTCTTCAAACGATTCGACCTTGGAGACGCGCCGTGAGACCGCGCGACGAACGCGGAGGGCGAGCCACGATCTTGATGACCGTGACTCTCCCCGAACTTCGTTCGAAGAACAAGGTTCGAGCGCGCGCGATCGCTCGCGGAGCCCTCGACCGCATCATCGCGACACGCGCGCCGCGTCTACCCGATCACGCGCTTGCGCGCCGCCTGGATCACGTGCGGCGGAGCGCCCGTCCCCTTGGCCATCTGCCTCAGCGCCTCCGCCGAACACCCCCCGAGCGCGCGGATGCCGACGTCGTTGGGCGACTTGGGGTTTCTCGCCAGCGCCTCGGCGACCTGCGAGCGCCCCATCCACTCCGAACGCTCCGCGATGAGCTTCAGGAGGTCCGGCGCGCTCTGCGGATTGCGCGCGATGGCCACGACCTCTTCGATGGTGATGCGAGCGTTCTTCAGCACATGCGGGTGGAGCGTGCGGTTCTTGTCTCTCAGCGCCGCGCCGCGCTCGTCGCGATCGCCGTGCTGCGCGAGCCGCATCTTGTCCGCGGGCGAGAGCGAGTCCCACGACTGCGCATCGGCGGTCGGCTGCGCACGCGGCGTCGCGGGCTGCGCGGTCGCGGGCTGCGTCGCGGTGGCGGACGCGCCCAGCGTCGGCGTCGCGGGCGAGCTCAACCCCGTCGCGCTCGGGGGCTTCGCGACGGAGACGGGCGCGACCGACGGGGGCGTCAGCCGCGCGGCGTCATCGACGGCCTCGTGCCGGGGAGGCGGACCGTCTCCCTTGTCGAACGTGAGACGATCGAGCGCGGCCCGAAGCATCGCGACGGCCTCGGGGGGAACCGACAGCGCGATGCCCACCCCGGGCACCGCGGCGAGCACCTCGCCGTCGCTCTTGGCCACCGTGCCGTCGGGGGCGACGAGGTCGAGGCGCTGCCGAACGCCGTACTGCAGGTTCTCGGGCGGAGGGACGTTCACGAAGATCCCGCCTCGCGAGAGCTGAGCCTCGAGGTCGTTGCGCAGATCTTCGCGGCGCGCGTAGGTGACCCGGTATCGCATCGAGGCCATCGGAAGCGACGCTACCACCATTTGCCCGCCGATCCCTCGCGGTTGAATCTCACCCGCGCGACGGGCGCTCGCGCGGCTCCCCCTTGCGGCGGCGCGCGCGCTGCGTGTACACGACCCGCGTGGAGAGCCTTCACGGTAGGGTCGCGCTGGTCACCGGCGGCGGGCGAGGCATCGGCGAGGCGGTGGCCCGGCGCCTCGCGCGCGAGGGTCTGCGCGTCGCGGTCATGGGTCGCTCCCTCGACGAGCTCACGCGCGTCGCGAAGGAGCTCGATGGATTCGCCGCGCAGTGCGACGTGACCGACGCGGGCGCCCTCGAGGCCGCCGTCTCCCTCGTGGAGTCGTCGCTCGGACCCATCGAGGTGCTGGTCAACAACGCGGGCCTCGCCGAGTCGCTCCCCTTCGAACGCACCGACGACGCCGCGTGGGAGCGCGCCATGGCCCTCAACGTCACGGCCCCCTTTCGCCTCTCGCGCAGGCTCATCCCCGCGATGGCGAAGCGCCGCTGGGGCCGCGTCGTGAACGTCGCCTCCAACGCGGGCCTCCGCGGCTACGCCTATACAGCCGCGTACTGCGCGAGCAAGCACGCCCTCGTGGGCCTCACGCGCTCGCTCGCCGTCGAGTACGCGCGCTCGGGCGTCACCATCAACGCCGTGTGCCCCGGCTTCGTCGACACCGACATGGCCGCGCGCTCCGTCGAGCGCATCTCGGCCACGACGAAGCGCAGCGCCGACGACGCCCGCGCCGCCCTCGAAGCGCTCTCGCCGCAGCGGCGCTTGATGACCGCCGACGAGGTCGCCCACGCGGTGTGGTCGCTCCTGCCCCACGAGGCGCGGGGCATCCACGGTCAGTGCATCGCCATCGACGGAGGACAGACGGCGTGAAGACGGTTCAACCCCAAGGCTGGGCGCCCGCGAAGGGCTACGCGAACGGCGTCGTCTGCGAAGGCGGACGCACGGTCTACGTCGCCGGACAGATCGGCTGGGACGCCTCTCAACGCTTCGTCTCCGACGACTTCGTCGCGCAGTTCGACCAGGCCCTCGCCAACGTCGTGGCGATCGTCGAGGCCGCGGGCGGCGCCGCCTCCGACGTCGTGAAGATGACGGTCTATGTCACCGATCTCGACGCCTACCGTTCGAACCTCCGCGGCGTCGGCGCGGCGTGGCGCGCGCGGCTCGGCAAGCACTTTCCGGCGATGGCGCTGGTGGGCGTGGCGGGCCTCGTCGAGCGCGAGGCGAAGGTCGAGATCGAAGCCATCGCACACATCACGGAGAAGCCCCTGTGACCCTCTCTCCCGAGAACTTTCGCTTCGAACTCGTCGCGGGCGTCGGCACGATCACCCTCGACCGCCCCGAGCGCCTGAACTCCCTCACCTTCGACAGCTACGTCGAGCTCGGCGAGTTCTTCGTCGCCATCGAGAAGCACCCCGAGGTGCGCGCGCTGGTCATCACGGGCGCGGGCCGCGGCTTCTGCTCGGGCGGTGACCGCCACGACATCATCGCGCGGCTCTTCGAGCGCGACATGCAGGGCCTCGTCGACTTCACGCGCATCACCGGCGCGCTCATTCGAAACATCCGCCGCGTGCGCAGGCCCGTGATCGCCGCGGTCAACGGCGTGGCCGTGGGCGCCGGGGCCGTCATCGCGCTCGCGTGCGACATGCGCATCGCCGCCGACGACGCGCGCTTCGGGTTCATCTTCCCCAAGGTGGGCCTCTGCGGCGCGGACATGGGCGCGGCCTACCTCCTGCCCCGCGTGGTGGGCCTCGGACGCGCGTCGGAGCTGCTCTTCTCGGGCGAGCTCGTCGACGCGCAGGAGGCGTACCGCATCGGCCTCGCGAACCGCGTCGTGCCCCGCGCCGAGGTGGTCTCGGCCGCGACGGAGTTCGCGAAGAAGCTCTCCGAGGGCCCCGCCTTCGCCCACACGATGACCAAGCAGATGATCGAGGCCGAGCACACGATGTCGCTCGAAGAGGCCATCGAGGCCGAGGCCCAGGCGCAGGCCATCTGCATGCAGCACCCCGATTTTCGCGAGGCCTACGACGCCATCGTCGCGAAGCGCGCGCCCAGGTTCCGAGGCGCCCCGTGACCGCGCGCCGACGCTGCGGCCTCAGCACCGACGACCTCGGGTTCTTCTTCAACGACTCCCACGCCACCATCGCCGAAGTGGCGCGCGCGGTGGCGCTCTCGCCCGAGGCGGAGTCTCACGATCCCCGCGCGCTCGCGGCGCTTCTGGCAGAGAAGGGGCTCTTGCGGGCGTGCGTCCCCGCGTCGGTAGGAGGACTCCCCGCGCGTGAGCCCGACGGCATCGACGTGCGCTCGGTGTGCCTCGTGCGAGAGACCCTCGCGTGGGCCAGCGGGCTCGCCGACACGACCTTCGCGATGCAGGGCCTCGGGAGCTATCCCATCGTGCTCGCGGGCACGGCGGCGCAGAAGAAGACCTTCCTCCCCGCGGTGGCCGACGGCACCTCGCTCGCGGCCTTCGCGATCACCGAAGAGGAGGCCGGGAGCGACGTCTCTTCGATGCGCACCACGGCCCGCCGCGACGGTGACGGTTGGGTCCTCGACGGCGCCAAGACATTCATCTCCAACGCTGGAATCGCCGGTCACTACGTGGTCTTCGCGAACGCCGACCCCTCCCTCGGACGCCGCGGGATCACGGCCTTCATCGTTCGCCCCGACGATCCCGGATTCGTCTTCGCGGGCGAGCTCCCGATGATGGCCGACCACCCCCTCGGGACGATCCGTTTCGAAGGGTGCCGCCTCGCAGGAGATCGCCTCCTCGGAGACGTCGGCGCGGGCTTCAAGATCGCGATGTCGACGCTCGACGTGTTCCGCAGCACCGTCGGCGCGGCGGCCCTCGGAATGGCGCGCCGGGCGCTCGACGAGGCCCTCTCGCGGGTCACGTCACGGAGGCAGTTCGGCAAGGCGCTCTCGGAGTTCCAGTCGACGCAGGCGTACCTCGCGGAGATGGCCACGGAGCTCGACGCCGCGCGCCTGCTCGTCTACCGCGCCGCCCACGCGAAGGACGGCGGCGCACCCCGCGTCTCGCTCGAAGCCGCGATGGGCAAGATGTACGCGACGGAGGCCGCGCAGCGCATCATCGACCGCGCGCTCCAGCTCCACGGCGGAACGGGCGTCGTGCGCGGCAACGCCGTCGAGCGCCTCTACCGCGAGGTGCGCGCGCTGCGCATCTACGAGGGCACCACCGAGATCCAGCGCCTCGTCATCGCGACGCAGCTCCTCGCGGAGCACAACGCGAAGGCCTGAGCTCACCGTCTACTGCGCGCACTCCCACGGTCCAGCGTCTCTACACTCACACCATCGAGGCCGACGTGCACAGCGTGACCTTCCCCGACGTGTTCAACCTCGCGGACTACTTCCTCTTCGACCGCATCGCAGACGGCCTCGGCGGCGAGGTCGCCCTTCGCTACGGCGAGCGCGCGTACACCTTCGAAGACGTCGCGCGTCGCACCGCGGCCCTCGCCTCGGCCCTCGTCGCCCGCGGCGTGCGCGCGGAGGAGCGCGTCCTCATCGTGCTCCCCGACCTGCCCCCCTTCGCGTGGACCTTCTTCGGCGTGCTCAAAGCCGGCGCCGTCGTCGCGATGGGCAACCCCGACGCGCCCACGCAGGACCTCGAGTACCTCCTCGAATACACGCGCGCGTCGTGTCTCGTCACCGTGCGCCGCGTCGTCGAGTCGCTGCGTGATCCCATCGAGCGCTCGCCGTGGCTCCGCGCCGTGCTCGTCACCGCCGACACCGCCACGGGCGAAGACCCCGAGGCCCTCGTCGCGCTCCCCGCCACGGGCGGAGCGCCGCGCGTCGAGTCGCTCACGAGGGTCATCGCGACGGCCTCGCCCGAGCGCCACAAGCCCCTTCCCACGCGCCGCGACGACACGGCCATCTGGCTCTTCACGTCGGGCTCCACGGGGCGCTCCAAGGCTGCCATTCACACGCACCGCGACTTCGCGTTCAACACCGAGGTCTACGCGATCGGCACCGTGGGATACCGCCGCGGAGACATCTGCGTGAGCGTCCCGCGGCTCTTCTTCGGCTACGCCACTGGCACGAACCTCATGTTCCCGTTCAGGGTCGGAGCCTCCGTGGGGATGTTCTCCGAGCGCCCCACCGTGGCCTCGCTCACCGACGCGATCACGCGCTACCGACCGACGGTGCTCACCAACGTCCCGACGATGATCGGCAAGCTCCTCGAGCACGACGCCACGGCGCGCGCGGGCGGCGCCGCGGGGCTCGACATGTCGTGCGTCCGCTTCTGCCTCTCGGCCGGCGAGGCGCTCCCCCCGACGCTGCTCTCGCGGTGGACCGAGCGCTTCGGCGTCGACGTGTACGACGGCATCGGCTCGGCGGAGATGTTTCACATCTACGTCACCAACCGACCGGGAGACATCAAGCCCGGCTCCCTCGGCCGCGTGGTCGACGGATACACCGTGAAGGTGCTCCCGCGCGACGCGACGGAGCCCGGCGCCGAGCCCGTCGCGCCCGGCGAGGTGGGCACGCTCTGGGTCTCGGGAGACAGCGTCGCCGTCGGCTATCACGGCGACCGCGAGAAGAGCTGGCAGACCTTTCACGGCCGCTGGTGCTGCACGAGCGACCTCTTTCGCCTCGACGCCGACGGCTACCTCTGGTTCGCAGGACGCGCCGACGATCTTCTCAAGGTCTCGGGCCTCTGGGTGTCGCTCCTCGAGGTCGAAGACTGCCTGCTCTCGCACCCCGCGATCGCCGAGGTGGCCGTCGTCGGCGTCGAAGAGGAGGGCCTCATGCGCACGCTCGCGCACGTCGTCGTCCGCGACGGATTCACCGCCGGAGACGACCTCGCGCGAGACATTCAAGACTTCGCCAAGAGCCGCCTCGCGAAGCACAAGTACCCGCGCGCCGTGACCTTCAAGAGCGAGCTCCCCAAGAACGACCGCGGCAAGGTCGACCGCAAGAGGCTCCGCGGAGGCTGAGCCCTGCTGTTAGTCTCTCGGCCATGACGTCGCTCCGACTCGGAGAGCTCACCACCGAAGAGTGCGCCGCGCTTCTCCGCGCACCGCATCCCGTCGTGCTCCTGCCCGTGGGGAGCACCGAGCCGCACGGGCCGCACCTGCCCCTCGCGACCGACGCGATCCTCTCGGAGCGCGCGAGCGAGTTGGCCGCATCGAGGCTGCGCGAGGCGAACATCAGCGCCATCGTCGCGCCTGTCCTCCCCTACGGCGTGACGCGCTACGCGGCGGACTTCGCGGGCGCCGTGAGCCTCTCGCCCGAGACCACCGAGCGCATCCTCGTGGAGCTCTCAACAGCCTGGATCTCCGCTGGATTCGAACGTGTGTGCGTGGTGAACAACCACCTCGAACCCGCGCACGTCGAGGCCCTCGCGCGCGCCGTCGCGAAGGTCCCCGGCGCGCTCTTCGCGAACCAGCTCACGCGCCGCTGGGGCCGCACGCTCTCCGAAGAGTTCCGCCGCGGAGACTGTCACGCGGGGTCGTACGAGACCTCGCTCGTGCTCGCCGCGCGCCCCGACCTCGTGCGCGAAGACATCTGCGCGACGCTCGCCCCGGTGCCCATCTCGCTCTCCGTCGCGATCCGTGAGGGCAGGCACACCTTCCTCGAGATGGGCGCCGACCGCGCGTACTTCGGCACGCCCGCCGCGGCCACGCGCGACGAGGGAGCCGACCTCTACGACCGCCTCGCCACGATGGTCGTCACCGAGGTGCGCGAGTCCATCGAAGGAGCGCGCACCCCGTGACCGACGTCTCCGACGAGCTCTACCGCTCGACCGTGCGCCGCATGATCGAGTCTCACGGAGCCCGAGTTTTTCACTGCGCGGTGACGGTCGCCGCGGGGCTGCGCTACGCGCCCACGTCGGCGTGGCTGCGCTTCTGCGGCGGACAGGTGCGCGAGCTCACGGCCCTCTACGCCTCGCTCTCGACCATCTACGAAGCGGTGAACGACGGCGTCGGGCTCGCGCCTCCGTCGCTCTCCGTCGATCACCCGAAGCTCCCCGCGGCGCCCGCGTCGTGGCCCGAGGCCGTGGCCGCGCAGCTCATCGCGGGGCGCCAGTGCCGATGGCAGCTCCACGAGCACCAGCAGTGCTCCTACGCGCCCTATCGCGAGTTCGTGGGACGCGCGGTGTCGGAGCTCGACGCGCGGCAGAGCCTCATCGAAAGCGCCGCCGCCGACGTGGCCCACGCGAGCGAGACGGGCGCTGAGTTCCGCGACGCGCTCGACCGATGGACGGGGTGGGCCCTCGAAGCCTTCGGGCGCCCCAACACGCCGGGCATGGCCTACGCGATCCGAGAGGGGCTCCGAAGGCGCGACGCGAGCGCGACCCTCCACGATTTTCTCGAAGACCTCCGCGCCGTCTCGCGGACGCGTGACCTCGGCCTCGGCGCGCGCTTCATGCCCGAGCCCGAGCGCCCCTCGCTGGTGGCCGTGCTGAGCGAGCTCGCGCGCTCTGACAAGGGCCGCTGAGCGCGCCGCTGCGTAGCGGACGACGCATCGCGCAACCCCTGCGTAGGCGCTTCGACGCGTTGACAGGGCGCGTCTCACAAATGAGGATGCCGCGCGCCAGAGACACCCGGCACTCCCTTCTTCATGAGGCTTCATGCGCGACGTTCGACCGGTTCGTGACCTGCTACTCCTCGCGGCCCTCGGGGCCTGCGGCTCAACGGTCGAAGGGACCGACGCGGGCCCGCGCGACGTCGCCATCGACAACACCCCCGCCGACGTCGCCGTCGACAACGAGCCCGTCGACGTCGCGCCTCCGCCCGACAAGCCCCCGCCCGCGAGCGGCATCGGCACGCCCTGCGAGACCGACCAGATGTTCGCCCAGGGCTCCTGCGCGACCGGACAGATCTGCCTGAGCGACGCCATCGGGTTCAACGGCGGATACTGCGTGGCCGTGTGCAACGGCGGCGCGCGCTGCCCCTCCGACGCCACGTGCTCGATGCTCCAGGGCTTCCCCGTGTGCCTCCGCACGTGCGCCGCCAACGCCGACTGCCGCACGGCGGAGGGCTACGTCTGCGCCGCGAGCACCACCGCCGGACGCCGCGTCTGCTCGGTCAACGACGCCCCCATCGGCGCGGGGGCCCCCGGCGCCCCGGGGGTCCCCCCCCCC
>JBPOHC010000059.1:0-2896 GCA_052035985.1 Myxococcota bacterium
GCGCGATCTCGTGGCGCAGCGCGTAGAACTCACGCGCGAGGTTGATGCACCCGAGCACGCCGAGGATCGCGAAGATCGCAATCGTGGCGAACGTGCCGTGAGAGAGTTCGATCACGGCGTCACCTCCAGCGTCGCGACGAGTTCCGCCGCGGGCGCTTCGCTCTTGGCGCTCTCGTCGGGTTGCATCGCCGCGAGTTTCGCGCGGAGGCGCGCCACGGTGTCGAGGCACTCCGTCGCCCACGCGGTCGCCTTGTCGGCTTGCTTGCGCGCGGTTCGCAAACTGCTTTCGTGGTTAGCGAGGTCACGCTCCATCTCGCGGATCTCAGCGCGTCGCTTCGCTTCGGCGGCGATCTGCGTCGCGTCGGCGCCGCTGCCATTGCAGACGGAAGCGGCGGCGTAGCTGTTGTGTCGCGCGATCTTGTTCTTCCCGATGATGGACACGCAGCGGTTGCACACGGGGCACCGAACGTCGAGGTCTCTCACGGCGTCACCTCCGTCGCGACGGGCGCGGCGGGCGCGTCGGTCAGCGTGTCGAGCGTCTTCGCGCGCTTCGTGGTGGGCTTCTGACCGCTCTCTTCGTTGCGACGCTCGTCCTCTTCGGCGATGGCTTTCTTGAGCCACAACTTCGCGTTCCTCATCTTGCCGACCTCCTCGCAGCGGGAGACGATCGCCTTCCACGAGTTCTCTCTCTCGCGCGCGGGGAGCGTCGACACGTCGACGCGGTGCTTGAGCCACACGGCGACGCACTCGCCGGGGAGTTCGATCTCCGCGACGCGCTTGTAGAACCCATCGAGGAACTCCGCTTGCGCGTCGGTGATGTCGGAGGGCTTCGGCGGCGCTGCGACGGGCTGCGCGATGTCGGCGGGCGCGGGCGTCTCCGCGGCGGTCTGCGGGCGCCTGCGCTGGTCTTCGATGCCGCGCCCCTCCATCGGGTTCGCGGAGCGCTGCGGGGGCTCCTGCGCGGTCGTGGTGGGGAGTCTCGCGTCGCTGAGGTCGACGCCGCCGCCCGGTCCCTGCGCGCTCGCGGGGATCGTCTCCAGTTCCATCTCGTCGAGCATCCCGAGGCCGAGGATGGAGAGCGTTGCGCGGCGCTTCGCCTTCGTCTCGACCTTCATCAGCACGTTGACCGGATCGACGAGAGGCACCGTCGCGACCGACGTCTCGAAGCGACCGCTGGGGAGCGTCGCGCGACAGAGCGCGTAGACGAGTTTCGTGCCCGCGAGGTCCATCACCTTCGGTCCGTCGATGATCTCGCGCGTGACCTTGTGGATGGCCGCGAGTTGATCGGTCGCGCCCTTGTTGGGATAGAGGATCTCCTTCCCGTTGAGTTTCAGGTAGTCGAGCGGCTTCGACGCGGGGTTGAGTCCGAGTCCGTGACAGACCGCGATGTAGTGGTTCGCGCGCTCGCGAGGTCCGAGGCCAGAGAGGTCGCCGCGCAGAACGAGCGACTCCACGACCTTCGCCGCGGTGTGTTCGTCGAGGTCGATCTTCTGCGCGCCTTCCGCGTACGTGATTGTCTTCGTGTTCGTCATTGTCTCACCCTTCATTCGAGAGCACGCGGTCGACGGACCATCCCCTCGCGACGCGTGCGTACACTGTTGATCTCTTGAGACCGAGCCTGTCGGCCCACTGGCCCGCGCTCATGGTCTCGCCACCGTGCGTCAGTTTGACGTTGCGGCTCGTGTTGTTCGCCTGCACGACCGGCAGTGCCCATCGGCAGTTGCTCGGCTCGTAGTTACCATCACTGTTGATGCGGTCGATGCTGTGGCGCGACGACGGGCGCGGCCCCATGTCCGCGAGGAACGCCGCGAAGTCGTGGCGCCACCGCTCGCACACGGTGATCCCGCGTGCGTGGTAGAGCGGCGCGTTGGGGCCGACCGGGTTCTCGCAGCGATCGATCATGCGAGCCCACGCCCTGAACTCAGGCGTCGCGCTCGCTCCGTGCGACCGACGCAAGGCGCCGACCGTCTCTCGTCGCTGGCATCCGCACGAGCCCGTGTGGCCGCTCCGAAGCTGCCCAACGCGCACGTTCAGAACGGACCCGCAGTCGCACTTGCACTGCCACGTCCGCGGTGTCTGACCGCAGGGGTGCGCGGCGCGGGGTCCGAGCGCGACGACCACGAGGCGCCCGAAGCGATACCCGACGAGGTCGCGGATGTGGGCGTATCGCGGAAGCGCTGCGGTCGTTTCGTTCGTCATCGTCTGTCTCCTGCGCGGGCGCCGTGATGGTTGGCGGCGAGCGGTGGAAGGGGGGATGCGCCGCCCCCGCCTACCATCGCGACGCCCGCGGTGTGCGGTCGTTGCGGTTGTGTCAGTTGGCCTTCGCGACGTGGATCAGGAACACGGCGATGTTGAGCACTGCCGAGAGCGAGAACGCGAGCGACGCGAGGCCAGCGACGATCTTGAAGAGGATCGTGAAGGCAAGCGGCCATGTCTTCTCCAGCCCCGCGGCAACGGCCATCGAGAGGATGATGGCAATCACCGCAGCGATGAGGATTCCGAGGCTCCAGAGCAGAAACGAAACGGTTGCGATCGTGTCCATGTTGGTCGTCATCTCCCTCCGCGACTCTGCGCGGTCTGTTGTGTACTACGGCTCTCGCGCCGCGGTGTTACGGTCGTTCGTGAGTTCTTCGCGCCACGCCTCGACGGTCTGCCCACGCACGGCGGCGAGCTCTCTCGCGGCGGTCTCCGCGTCGCTCAGCGCCATGAGCCTCGCGGCGACGGCGGCGGCATGGAGCGCGGGCGGGAGACTCGCCCCCGCCTCCAACTCGATGTCGTCGACCAGAAAGCGCCACTCCGCGGTCGTCTGCGCTCGGAGCGCGACGGTCTCAGCGCAGCGGCAGAAGTAGCGCCGACACGTCGCGGCGATTGCGAGGCGCACGACCGCGGCGAGCGT
>JBPOHC010000217.1:0-14766 GCA_052035985.1 Myxococcota bacterium
AACAGCCCCGATTCCTCCCGAACGCATCCGAGGCACTTCGATGACTGGTGACGTTGGTGTTGGCCGCCCGGCGCGCACGCGTCGGGGCTTGTGACGGCACGGCGTCCGCGTTGCACGCTCACGCGGCATGAGACGCTTCACCGGGTCCATCGTCGACGTGGTCGCCGGACGCGTGTTCCCCGGACACGTCGAGGTCGAGGGAGAACGCATCACGCGCATCACCGAAGACCCCGCTGCGCGCGGGCCGTACCTCATGCCCGGCTTCGTCGACGCGCACGTCCACGTCGAGAGCTCGCTCCTTCCGCCGTCGGAGTTCGCGCGCCTCGCGGTCACGCACGGCACCGCGGCGTGCGTGAGCGACCCGCACGAGATCGCCAACGTCTGCGGCCTCGAAGGCATCTCGGCCATGCAGCGCGACGCGGCGAACGCTCCGATGCGCTTCGTCTTCGGGGTGCCATCGTGCGTGCCCGCGACGGGCTTCGAAACGTCGGGCGCGGTGATCGACGCAGCGACGGTGACGAAGCTCCTCGATGACCCGGCGTGGGCGTATCTCTCCGAGGTGATGAACCACCCCGGCGTCCTCTCGGGCGACGCGGAGGTGCTCGCGAAGATCGCCGCGGCGGTGGCGCGCTCGAAGCCCGTCGACGGACACGCTCCGGGCCTGCGCGGCGACGACGCGAGGCGCTACGCGGCCGCGGGGATCACCACCGACCACGAGTGCGCGTCCATCGAGGAGGCGCGCGACAAGCTCGACGCGGGGATGTCCATTCTCATCCGCGAGGGCTCCGCGGCGAAGAACTACGAGGCGCTGCACCCGCTCCTCGACTCGCACCCGGGGCGGGTGATGCTCTGCTCCGACGACAAGCACCCCGACGACCTCGCGGCGGGTCACATCAACGCGCTCGTGCGACGCGCCCTCCACGACGGACACGACCTCTTCGACGCGCTGCGCGCCGCGACGCTCACCCCCGCGCGCCACTACGACATCCCCTGCGGGCTGCTCCGCCACGGAGACCCCGCCGACCTCCTCGTCGTCGACGACCTCGACGACCTCAAGGTCCGCGAGACCTGGCTCCGCGGCGCGCTCGTCGCCCGCGACGGACACTCGCTCCTCCCGCGCTCGGTGATGCCTCCCATCAACACATTCGGGGCGGCGCCCATCGCGCCCGACGCGCTCCGGGTGGAGGCGCGCTCGACGCGGGTGAAGGCCATCGTGGCGCGCGACGGTCAGCTCATCACGGGCGCTTCGGAGCTCACGCTCGACGTCAGCGACGGCGCCCTCACGCCGCACGAAGGAGACGACGTGGCGAAGCTGGCGGTGCTCAACCGTTACCGTCCCGCGGCCCCATCGGTGGCCTTCGTGCGCGGCTTCGGGATCTACCGCGGCGCCATCGCGTCGAGCGTCTCGCACGACTCGCACAACGTGATCGCGGTGGGGCGCGACGACGCCTCGCTGGCGCGCGCGATCAACGCGGTGGTGGCCATGCGCGGCGGCCTCGCGCTCGTCGACGGGGCGGCCGTGCGCACGCTCCCGCTGCCCATCGCGGGGCTGATGAGCGACGGCGACGGGTGGGCGGTGGCGCGCGACTACGCGGCGATGAGCGAGGCGACGCGGGCGCTCGGGTCGACGCTGCGCGCGCCGTGGATGACCCTGAGCTTCATGGCGCTGCTGGTGATCCCGTCGCTGAAGCTGAGCGACCGTGGGCTCTTCGACGGCGACCGCTTCGCGTTCACGTCGGTGTACGCATCGTGAGGGCGGGCGACGCGGGCGCGAGGCAGCGGGCCATGAGCTCCGCGCGGCTGCGCACGCCGAAGGCGCGGTAGATCGACTTCACGTACTGGTGCACCGTGTGAGCGCTGAGGCCCATGCGGTCGGCGATCTCCTTCTCCGACGCGCCGCCGAGGAGCTCGCGGAGGGTCTGCGTCGCGCGCGGCGACAAGGCACAGCATCGAACCGCGGTTGCAGTCATTCGTCTCCCCGTTGAGACGAAGGTCGCACCCGCGACCGGTGGTCTCTGTGACGTGATCGGGTCGAGGGCTCCGCGGGTCTGACGAAATCGTCGCGCGCATCGAAACACCCGCCGACCGACGGAGTACCGGCCAGGAGCAACCGCTTCGTCGACCCCCGCCGCGTATGCCCGAACTGATCTCGGGCACGCGAACCTTCGATTTCAGATCGCTGTAGGGGCTTCGCTGGCGCTCCGGCGAGAGGCGCCTACAGTACGCGAAGCACCGCAATATCTGACGATTACCGATCGCTTCGGAGGCGTCACATGCGCGTTGATCTCCCAGCCTCGCTCACGCCCGTTCTCGCGGCCGAAGCGGCCCGCGTACAGCCCGCGCCGAGGGCGGTACCGCCGCAGCCCGTCGACCCGCCGCCCCAGACGCCCGACACGTCGCCGACGCCTGCGCAGACCGAGGTCGCGCAGCGAGAGGTGGCGCGCGAAGACCTCGCGAAGGTCCTGGCGCGGCTCAACGCGACGATCCAGCGGCTCGAGCCGCACCTCGAGTTCACGATGGCCGACAACAACAACCGCGTGGTGGTGAAGCTCGTCGACGGGATCCGCCACGAGGTGCTCCGGCAGTACCCCACGGCCGACGTGCTCGAGCTCTCGAAGCGCCTCAACGACCTGCGCGGGCTCATCGTGAGCGAAGACGCCTGAGCGCGCCGTCAGTCTCCCGTCGGCCTCGTGTCGTGAAAGATCCTGTAGTCCACCCGCCGCCGCCCCTCGGGCGTGCGGTCGAGGATGTCGACGAAGCGCTCGTTCCACCGCAGATCTTCGGGGTAGTAGACGTGCCGCGCGTGGACGGTCTGCGCCGACGTCTCGTCGATGCCCATGAGCGACACGATGAGCATGGCATCGCTGTCGGCGAGCGACTCGTAGGTCTCTCCGCGCAGCTCGCTCGCCTCGGTGATCGGGATGATGGCCGTCCACGAGAGGGCGAACACGGCGTTGCGATCGCGTGAGAGCGCGAGGTCGTAGAAGCGCCGCACGCTCTCGCCCTCGCGCGTGGTCTCGTTGCGAGAGAGCACCACGCGCAGCGAGGCCTCGACGATCTGGTTGCCGCGCTCGTTGGCCATGCGGAACATCAGCGACGCGGCGCCGTCGCGCTTCGTCACCACGGCCACGCGGCTGAAGAGCACGCGCGCCGTGGGACGCGCGAACTTCGCGAACATGAGCCCCGTCGACATGGCCGTGCCGACGATGCCGCAGAGGGCCTCGAAGGCCACCATCGCGTTGGCGTAGCTCGTACGCGGCACGAGCTTGCCGTAGCCGATCGTGGCCATGGTCTGCACGCTGAAGAAGAACGCGTCGTGAAAGGACCCCGGCGTGGCGTTCTCGATGCAGTCTCCGCCCGCGAGGTAGGCCAGCGCGAAGAGCGTGTTGATCGTGAGGTAGGCCGCCGCGATGAACACCATGAGCCGCGCCCAGCTCATGTCCATGAGGTGGTGGTAGAGGTCGCTCATGGGCGCGCGTCGGGCGCCGATGCGGTCGACGTCGGTGAAGGGCTGCGCCGTGCGCCGCGTGCGAGGGAGCTGCGGCGGAGGCGCTTTCGATGGGGTCCCCGCGGGCTTCGGGGGATCGGTCTCGGGCGGAGGTGCCACTCAGCCGCCCGCGAGCGCGCGCTCGATCTGCGGCGGCGAGAAGCCCACCATGATGTGCCCGCGCACGTCGAGGATGGGAATGGACCCCGTGGGCACGCCGGCCCTGCGCGCCTTGTCGACCATTTCGGCTTGCGCAGAGGCGTCCTGCTCGATGTCCTTCTCGACGAAGGCGACGTTGTGAGCGCGCAGCCAGTTGGCCGCGTCATGACACGCGTGACACCACGACGCGCCGTAGATGATCACGCCGGGGGAGCTCGGTTGCCCGTGCGCGCCCGCCTGCGCAACGGACGGCTGCGAGGGCTGTGAGGGCTCGGTGGGAGGCGCCTGGGGCTGCGATCCGAGGGGCCCGTTGACGCCGCGCATCGCCATGATCTGCTGCGAGAGCTCGTCGGCGCGAACGGACCTCGCCGCGAAGGTCCCCTGCGGCGAAGGCGAGCGGAGGTCGGCGACGTAGATCCATCCCGGCTGACGGAGCTCGGGGCGCGTGGGGTCGACGCGCACGAGTCCGCGACGCGCCTCGGGGATGCTCTCGACCTGCGTGGCGGAGTGAGACGCCCCGCGCTCGTCGAACCACAGAAAGAGCACGTCGCGCCCGTCCGCGCGCACCTCGAAAGGAACCGCGGGACGCGCCTCCTGCACGGCTCCATCGGCCGCGGTCACGGTCGCGGCGCCCGCGTCGGCGGCGCCTCGCGACGACTTGCAGCCCGCCATCGACGAGAGCGTTACGAGGGCCACGGCCGCGATCAGGTCACGCATCAGTTCTCCTCCGAGAGACGCATCCACTCCTCGGTCCATCCGTCAACCTGCTGGGCGAGGCGCTGCTCCTTCTCGGCCATCGCGGCGATCTTCTCCCAGTCGTGGCCGGGGCCCGAGGCCAGCTCCGCGCGCATCGCCTTGAGCTTCGCCTCGCCGTCGGCCACGAGCTTCTCGAGCTCCTCGACCCTGCGCTTGCGACGCTCCTCTTCGCGGGCCTTGCGCTTGCGCTCTTCGTGAGACTCGCGGCCTCCGCCCGCCTGCGCCGCGGGCTGCGCCGAGGGCTTCACGGGAGGCGCCACGTCGCGCTTGTCGGCCTCGATTCCAGCGCCTTCGTGGAGGGCGCGCCGCGCGTGGTAGTCGGCGTAACCGCCCGGGTAGAAGGTCGCGCGACCGTCTTCGAGGTGCAGCACCCGCGTTGAGACGCGGTCGAGGAAGTACCGATCGTGCGAGACCACGATGAGGGTCCCTTCGAATCCGTGGAGCGCCTCTTCGAGGATCTCGCACGCGGGGATGTCGAGGTGGTTCGTGGGCTCGTCGAGGAAGAGCAGGTTGCGCGGAACGAGGAGCAATCGCGCGAGCGCGAGTCGCGTCTTCTCACCGCCCGACAGCGACCCCACGCGACGAAAGGGATCATCGCCGTAGAAGCGGAAGCGCGAGAGGTACTGCCTCACCGCGTCGACCACCATGTCAGGACGCACCGAGCGAATGGCGTCGACGCAGCTCCCCTCGTCATCGAGCGATTCGAGGTGCTGATCGAAGTAGCCCGCGTCGAGGTTGGTGCCGCGGCGCACGTCGCCGCGGTCCTCGCAGCCCGCGGGGGGAGCCACGCCCGCGAGGATCTTCAAGAGGGTGCTCTTGCCGGTGCCGTTGGGGCCCACGATCGCGAGCCTGTCCAACCGACGGAGGCGCACGTCGATTCCCGAGAAGAGGGTGCGTCCTCCGCGGACGGCGCCGAGGCCCGTGGCTTCGAGCACGACGTCGCCCGACCGCCGCGGCGTGGCGAAGCGCAGCCCGAGCTTGCGCGCGTCGGACCACACGTCCTCGGGGAGATCGAGGCGCGCGACCTTGGCGAGCATCTTTCGCCGCGCCTTGGCCTGGTTTGTCCCCTGCCCCGCGATGTTGCGACGGATGAACTCCTCGGTCTTCGCGATCTCGGCGCGCTGGAGCTCGACCTCGCGACGCTCGCGCGTGAGGGTCTCCTCTCGGAGCTCGAGGTACTTCGTGTAGGCCGCGGGGTAGAGCCTGAAGCGCAGCAGCCCGAGCTCACCCGTCGCGGGGCACGTCGCGTCGAGGAAGGCGCGGTCGTGCGAGACCACCACCACGGCCCCGTTGAACTGCTTGAGAAAGCCTTCGAGCCACTCGGTGCTCTCGATGTCGAGGTGGTTCGTCGGCTCGTCGAGGAGCAAGAGATCAGGCTTTGAAACAAGCACCGCCGCGAGCTGGAGCCGTCCGCGCTCTCCGCCCGAGAGGGAGCTCACGGCGCGTTCGAGATCAGCATCGCTGAAGCCGACCTTGTGCGCGATGGTCGACACCTCGCGCTCGATGGCGTCGGCGCCCGAGAGGTGGTGGCGGTCCTGCGCGCGGGCGAGGCGGGCGAGGTCTTCGGGGGTTCCGCTGGCGGCGGCGTGTTCGGCTTCGGTGAGGGCCTCGCGCGCGGCGCGGGCCTCGCCGAAGGGCGCGAGCAGCACGTCGAGCACGAGGCCCGAGGTGTCGGGCTCGTGCGACTGACGGAGGTATCCCACGCGCGTCGATTTGGGCATGAGCACGCGGCCCTCGTCGGGCGCGACCTCGCCCGAGAGGATGCGCAGCAGGGTGGATTTTCCCTGCCCGTTGGGCGCGACGAGGGCCATGCGCTCGCCCGCTTCGAGCGAGAACGACACGTCTTCGAAGAGGATGTCAGCGCCGTACCCGAACGAGACGTGGTCTACCTGGAGGAGCGTCATGGCTGTGGGGGCGGTGGTTTGTGCATCCCTTCCGCGCGCGGTGTCAACGCCTCGACGGGCGCAGCGCGGGGACGCCGTTCGGTGTATAGGCCAACGCCCATGGGCGACGTCTCCGAGACCTACCGAACGCACCGCCGCTTCGACCGCGCCGCGCGCCTCGTCGGCGAAGACGCCATGCGCCGCCTCGCCTCGGCCCGCGTGCTGATCTTCGGCGTCGGCGGCGTCGGATCCTTCGCCGCAGAGGCCCTCGCGCGCACGGCCGTGGGGCACCTCACGCTCGTCGACTTCGACCTCGTGTGCGTGACCAACACGAACCGTCAGCTCCACGCGATGCGCGGCAACATCGGCAAGCCCAAGGTCGAGGCGATGGCCGAGCGCCTGCGGCTCATCCACCCGACGGGCTCCATCGAGGCGCGCGTGGAGTTCTACAGCCCCGAGAACAGCGAGGCCCTGCTCGGCACCGCGCCCGACTACGTGGTCGACGCGATCGACAACCTCACGGCCAAGGCCCACCTCATCGCGACGTGCCGCCGCCGCGGGATTCCCGTCGTGAGCGCGATGGGTGCGGCGGCAAGGATCGACCCGACGCGCGTGAAGGTCGACGACCTCGCGCGCACGCACCACGACCCCTTCGCGCATCACTTCCGCGAGATCCTTCGCAAGAAGCACGGGTGGCATTTCAAAGCGACGCGCCCCACGGGCGTGGCGTGCGTGTTCTCTGACGAGCCCCCGATCGCGCCGACGGACCTCGACTACGACGCGGGGCAGGGCTTTCAGTGCGTGTGCCCGCAGAGCGACAACGGGATGCACACGTGCGAGAAGCGCGCGCGCATCGACGGGAGCGCGTCGTGGGTGACGGGCACGTTCGGACTGGTGGCGGCCTCGGTGGTCGTGCGCGAGCTGCGGGGTGAGTCGGTGATCGACCGCACGCACCTCCACGACCCGTGGGAGCCGCTGAAGCATCGACCGTAGCGACGACAAGCACCGGCGCGCGAGCGCCGGGGGGCCAACACGAACGCCGCCAGTCACCGGCGCGAAGAGCATGGGCGCTCTCAGTGGCACCTCGCGGGATCGCGCGCGTGGCGGCTGTTGGCGTTCGCGTTGGCCCTTCGGCGCTGACGCGCCGGTGCTTGTGAGCGCCTTCTTCTACACGCGGCGCGATGACGAAGCCTGCCGCCACGACGGTCGTGCTACGCGTCGACCCCCGCGAGATGCCGCGTGTCGTTGAGCGCCGAGATGCGCACGCGCCCGTCGCGGTGCATCTCGATGCGGTGCACGGCGCAGTTCTCCGTCGCGAAGACCGTGTGCGACTCGGCCCCGATGAGCAGGTGCCACAGCATGTGATGGATCGCGACGCCGTGACTCACCACCACCACCCTGCCCTTCGTGTGTCGCTCGCGGAGCGCGTCGAGAAAGCGCGACACGCGCGCGCAGCAGGCGCGGTGGGACTCACCGTTGGGCGGCTGATACTCGGGGTCGCGGCTCACGAGCGCGTTCCACCCGCCCGCGTGCTGCGCCTGGATCTCTTCGAAGCGCTTGCCGACAAAGTCGCCCATGTCGCGCTCGCGGATCTCCGCCGTCACCACGGGCGTCACACCCGTGCGCGTACACAGCGGCTCCGCGGTCTGGAGCGCCCTCGGCAGATCGCTCACGTACACCGCGTCGGGCGATGGCGACGAGAGCGCGACGCCCACGGCCTCGGCCTGACGACGGCCGCGCTCGGTGAGCGGCGAGGGACCGTGACCCGTGAACATGCCAGCGGCGTTTCCCTCGGATTCGCCGTGGCGCACGATGAGGAGTTCGAGCATGGCGCGGGACTATACTCGCGCTCCGCGAGCTTCGTCGCAGGCGATCAACGCGTCTGCGTCACATGCGACCGTCGCGTCGACGTCGGCGCTCACGCGCCGCCGCTTGTTCGCGGAGCGCAGTCGTAGCGCGGGGTTGCCGCCGCTTGCGCGGGGGTGGCGCGGGGTCGCGGTCGTTTGTACGCGGCGGTCCTCTACCGTTGCTTCGACGCGGGCTCGCGCGATCGCTCGACCATCATCGTCCGCAGCGAGCGCATCGCCGCGTCGACGCGCTCCGCCGTGATCCCGTCGCGGAGGCGCGACACCATCGCGTCGATCGCGGTCGCCGTGAGCGACCCGTCGTGATCGCGCGCGAGCGGCGGCATGTACTCGCGCTGCGTAGCGTCAGAGAGCGCGTCCGACGAGATCAGGCTCAGCGCGTCGTAGCCCGTCGGGAGCCGCACGCCGAAGGTCACGTGAAGCGAGCGCCCCTCCTCCGTCGACGCGTTGTGAAAGAGCCCCCGCGGCAGGTACACGACGTCGCCGGGATGCGCCACGAAGGTCGCCGCCGTACGGCTCAGCGCCTCATCACGACGCGAGCGGAGCTCGAACGCGATGGCGCGCTCCATCCCGCTCACGTCGAGGGGACGGTTCACGCGGACCTCCGAGATCCACCAGAGCTTCTCGCCGTCGCACTGCACGGCGAAGACCTCGTGCGCGTCGAAGTGCGCGTCGAAGGGAGTGCCCGCCGTTCCTGTCGCGTAGACGTTGGGCCACACGTGCGCGCCGAACGCGTCGGCCAGCGCGCCCGTGAGCGCGTCGACGGCTGGCCACACGCCGCGCGCGCTGTTCCACACGAGGGGATGGCCCGCGTCGAGGTAGGCATTGAGAAGCGTGGAATCGCCGATCAGCTTCGCCGTGTCGAGCGACACGTCGAAGTGCTCGGGGAAGGCCATGAAGCGCTCGGGGACGCGCCCGTACCCGCTCAGCGTCTCGATGAACTGCGCGTGCGTGAGCAGCGCGTGTCCGCGTGAAGCCTCGCCCGCGATGTGGAGGTGCGAGCGCTCCCAGTGCTCCGCGAAGAAGGTGTCTGTTTCGAGCGGTGCGAGCAGCGCGTCGAGGGAGGTCGTCACGCGCGCGAGGGTATCAGCATCCCACCACGCGAACGGGCATCGTCACGTCGGCCGACGCCACGCCGGCCGCGAGGAACTCGGGCAACGCACGCAGCGCGTCGCGCACGGCCTCGCGCAGCTCGGGACGGTCGCTCGCCCACGCCATCACCGGACCGTCGCCCCACGCCGCGAGCATCGCGCCGTCGTTCGCAGGACGTCCGAGGTCCTCTGTGGCGATGCGCCTCGTCGGAACGAAGAGCGCCCATACGGGATGCGCGTCGCCGGGCGCGCGCCACATCACCCAGTGCGCCCGACGAGCACCTCCGCGAGGGCCCGCGCCGAAGACCCGACGTGATGCCCCGCGGCGTTCGAGCGAAGGGAGCACCGTGCGATGAAACGCCGCGCCGAGCTCGCCGCGCCGACCGCGGAGTCGCCACGCGTGCGCAGTGAGCGCGTGCTCGCCCTCGTGCCACTGGTAGCTCCGGCCGTTCACCGAGAAGACCTCGCGCTGCGCGCTCTGTTGTGCCGCGGTCGTCATGGCCGATCTCGTAACGCACTCGCCCACCGTCGCACCAGAGGGGGCGGACATACCCTGTCACTACCGATGGACATTCCCTGGCAGCGGGATGAAGGCGGGCGCGCGGGAGGTTGAGGGTGTCGCCAGGGGTCTTGTTGCTGTAGTGAGTGGTGAAAGATGCTTCCTGCGACGCCTCACATCGTGCTGGTCGACGATGACCCCGACACGCTGTCGCTCACCCGGATGCTCCTCGCGGGCGAGCGCTGGCGCATCACCGACGTAGGCAGCGCGAAGGAGGCCCTCGCGGTCATCGATCAGGAGCCCGTCGACTGCGTGGTCACCGACGTGAACATGCCGGGCTCCGACGGCTTCTCGCTGCTCGATGCGCTCAAGCAGGGGCGGCCCGAGGTGCCGGTGATCCTGCTCACGAGCTTCGTGACGCTCGAAGACGCCGTGCGCGCCGTCGACCGGGGCGCCGTGAGCTACCTCCCGAAGCCCGTCACCGCGCAGAGCCTCTCGGAGACCGTGCGCGCGGCCCTCGAACGCGCGGCCGTTCCGCGTGAGCCCGCGCAGGCCGTGTCATCGCAGCCCGTCGACGCCGTCATCGGACGGAGCCCCGCGGTCGTGGCCCTCTACGGCATCGTGGCGCGCGCGGCGATGTCGTCGGTGCCGGTGCTCATCCGCGGCGAGACGGGCGTGGGCAAGGAGTGGGTCGCGCGCGCCATCCATCGGTACGGCCCGCGATCGAGCGGCGCGTTCGTCCCCGTGAACTGCTCGGCCTTCGCAGAGGGGACCCTCGAGAGCGAGCTCTTCGGCCACGCGCGCGGCAGCTTCACGGGCGCCGCAGGAACCCGCAAAGGTCTCTTTCAGAGCGCCCACAAGGGCACGCTCTTTCTCGACGAGGTGGGCGACGCGCCGCTCCGTGTTCAAGCGGAACTCTTGCGCGTGCTGCAAGACGGCGAGGTGCGTCCCGTCGGCTCCGACGAGGTGGTGAAGGTCGACGTGCGGGTCGTGTGCGCCACGCACCGCGACCTCGATCGCATGGTGGCCGAAGGACGCTTTCGCGAGGACCTGCTCTTTCGTCTCCGCGTGATCGAGGTGACGGTTCCGCCGTTGCGGGCGCGCCGCGATGACATTCCCCTGCTGGTGAATCACTTTCTCGCGCACGGCCCCGACGCGGGCACGCGACGGATGTCACCCGAGGCCCTCGCCGAGCTCACGCGCCGCGAGTGGCCGGGCAACGTGCGGGAGCTCCAGTCGGCCGTGCACCGCGCCGCCGCGCTCGCCGCGGGAGAGGTCATCCTGCCGAGGGATCTTCCGCCCGTAGTGCGAGACGAGACCATCGCGCACGGCACCGCGGAGTCGCCCATGTCGCTCCCGGTGCTGTGGGACAGGCTCCTCGAGCACGGCGTCGCGACGCTCGACGAGGTGGAGCTCAGCTACGTGCGCGCCGTCGTCGCGAAGTTGGGCGGCAACAAGACGCAGGCGGCAGAAGTGCTCGGCGTCGACCGCAAGACCATCCGTCGCATCCTCGCGCGCGGCGGCGACGACGAGGCCTGAGCGAGCGGAGAGAGCGTGGGGGGTGGTTGGAGACTGCCGCGTGTTGTGTTGGCTCCGGGCGCTTACGCGCCCGGCTTGTCGCTCGTTGGCGGTCTTCGCGGGGGACGGACTAGAGTCGCGTCCCCGTCATGGACCGACCGCACGTACTCATCCTCGATTTCGGCTCGCAGTACACCATGCTCATCGCCCGGCGCATCCGGGAGCAGTCGGTCTATTGCGAGATCCAGCCCTGCACCATCTCGCTCGATGAGGTGAAGCGCCGGGCCCCGAAGGCCGTGATCCTCTCGGGCGGTCCGTCGAGCGTGTTCGACGTCGGCGCGCCCACCGTCGACACCGGCATCTTCGACCTCGGCGTCCCCGTGCTCGGGATCTGTTACGGCGAGCAGATCACCGCGCACACCATGGGCGGCAAGGTCGAGCGCGCGGACCACCGGGAGTACGGGCCCGCGAAGGTCACCATCCGTCACCCCGTGGGGATCCTCTCGCGCTTCGCCGCGGGCGACGTCATCGACGTGTGGATGTCGCACGGCGACCGGGTGGTGTCTCTGCCGCCCGGGATGGAGGTGCTCGGCACGTCGCCGTCGTCTCCCTTCGCCGCCGTGGGCGACGTTTCGAAGCGCCTCTACGGCGTGCAGTTTCACCCCGAGGTCGCGCACACGCCCCGCGGAGAGGAGCTCCTCTCAGCGTTTCTCTTCGACGTCGCGGGCATGACCCCCGACTGGAACCCCGGCGTCTTCATCGACGAGGCCGTGCATCGCATCCGTGAGAGCGTTCCGTCGGGCAGGGTGATCTGCGCGCTCTCGGGCGGCGTCGACAGCTCGGTGGCCGCGGTGCTCGCGCAGCGCGCCGTGGGCGAAAGGCTCACGTGCATCTTCGTCGACAACGGGGTGCTTCGAAAGGGCGAGCGCGAGCAGGTCGAGCGCGTGTTCCGCGACACGTTTCACCTCGACCTCAGGGTCATCGACGCGCGCAAGCGCTTCCTCGACGCGCTCGACGGCGTGAGCGACCCCGAGACGAAGCGAAAGATCATCGGCAGGGTCTTCATCGAGGTCTTCGACGAGGAGGCCACGAAGCTCCAGGGCGTCACCCATCTCGTGCAGGGGACGCTCTATCCCGATGTGATCGAGAGCGTGTCGTTCAAGGGTCCGAGCGCGGTGATCAAGAGCCACCACAACGTGGGCGGACTGCCCGAGCGCATGAAGCTCTCGCTCGTCGAGCCGCTGCGCGAGCTCTTCAAAGACGAGGTGCGCGCCGCGGGAGAGGCCATGGGCATCCCGCGCGCGGTTCTGTGGCGACAGCCGTTTCCCGGTCCCGGCCTGGCGATCAGGGTGCTCGGGGCGGTCACCGAGGAGGCGCTCGACGTGCTGCGCGCGGCCGACGCGATCGTGGAGCACGAGATCCGCGAGGCGGGGCTCTACGAGTCGGTGTGGCAAGCCTTCGCCGTGCTGCTCCCGGTTCGCACCGTGGGCGTGATGGGCGACGAGCGCACCTACGAGCGCGTGTGCGCGCTCCGCGCGGTGCAGAGCACCGACGGAATGACCGCGGACTGGGCGAGGCTCCCGCACGAGCTCCTCGCGCGCATCTCGTCGAGGATCATCAACGAGGTGCGCGGCGTGAACCGCGTCGTGTACGACATCTCTTCGAAGCCCCCCGCCACCATCGAGTGGGAGTAGCGCGGGGCTCCGAAAGCGCGAGGAGAGCGAACGGAGAGGCTCAGGCCACCTTGCGGCGGAGGGTGCCCGCGGCGGTGCGCGTGGGCTCCTCGTCGGCGTGCTCCTCGAGGCGCTTGAGGCGCTGCACAAGCACGGGCTTGCGCTTCGGGAGCTGCCCCATGAGCAGGAAGTCGAGCTTCGAGAGGGCCTCTCGCACGCGCTCCTCGTCTCGATGTTCGAGCATCTGGAGCATGACCTCCTGATCGTCGGGCAGCGTGAAGCCCGAGTGCAGGAAGGTGTCGATCGTGTCGGAGATGGCCTTGGGGTTCTGCGCCGCGTTGATCTTGCGGAGCAGGTCCTGACGCTTCTGCGCGGCGCGCGCCTCGACGTCGTCTGCGGCGGCCTCGACCACGCGGGGCATCGCCACCGTGGGGAGCATCTTCTCGATCTTCTCGACGGCCTCGGGCTTCTTCTGAAAGAGCGCCTCGAGGGCGGCCTTGTACTCCTTCACGGCGGCGCTCGGCTTGGGGGTGACGTCGCCACCCGCCTTGCGAACCTCATCCGCGTGATAGCTCTGGCTCCTCGACCGGTCGACCTCGCGCCAGCTCTTGCGCTCGCGCTCACGTTCTCGCGCCATGCGGTCACTACCCCTGTGATGATCCCTGTGGAAGCCGATGCGTCGTACGCCGCGGGCGTCGTTCGCCCGAGGGAAGCGGTGTCGCGTTCTTGTGTTGGGAGACGCCGTTCGTACGGATCGCAGATCGGTGTTTTGATGTCGCTCGGGTCTTCGGGGGCCGTTACTTCGAGAGGAGGGGATCCTCTCGCCGCGTCACTTCGGCACCCGCCAGAGAGCGGCGAATAGATGCCGTGTCCCGCGGACGATCGCAAGAGGAGACGCACGTTTTCAGGACATTCGCTGGCACGAATCTGTCGCAAAGTTGAGGGCGCCCCCCGAGACCGGCTACCGACGGTCGCATGCACCGCTCGTTGCTCCGCCCGGTGGCCTCGATCCTCTGCGCGCTCGGCCTCGCGATCGCCGCGCCCGAAGCCCTCGCGCAGACCCGGAACTCCAGCGCGCCCGCGACCTCGGGTACCTCCGAAAGCCCTACGCCGAGGCCCTCTCGCATCGGTCGCCTCGCCGCGGCCTCGCGTCAGGGAGCCTCCGACGAGGTGGTGCTCCCGGTGACCGAGGTCCGCGCCCGACGCGCCGCGGCCACCGAGCGCCGTGAAGAGCGCCCTCGCGCGGTGCGGCTCTGTCTCAAGCCCCCCGTCGAGATCCGTCGTCTTCGTAGCCGCGACGCGCCCCGCTGGGTGGGCTCGCTCACCGACTGCAACGGTCGCCCGACGCTGCGCGCGATGGCCGCGCTCGCGCTCCTCGCGCAGCCCATGAGGGCCTTCGCGATGAACCTCCCGGCCGCGATGAACGAGCTCCGCAGGGTGGCGCCCGCCGCGGGGCTTCACCTCGTCGACGACGTGGCGCCGCCGCGCGCACGCACCCGTCGCGGCGCGCAGCCTCCCGCGCAGGCCCACGTCGAAGTGCCGCGAGACCCGCGCACGCACGATCCCGTCGTCGAGGTCTCGCGCGGCGCGAGGGCGCTGCACCCGAGGCTCCTCCAGCTCGTGCAGTCGGTGGTGGAGCACTTCCCCGGCAGGCCCATCGAGATCGTGAGCGGGTATCGACCGGGAGAGGGCGCGAGCCGTCACTCTCACGCGCGTGCGCTCGATCTGAGGGTCGTGGGCGTTCGCCACGAGGAGCTGCGAGACTTCGCGCGCACGCTGCCCGACGCGGGCGTGGGGTTCTATCCCAACAGCGTGTTCATCCACCTCGACGTGCG
>JBPOHC010001130.1:0-2311 GCA_052035985.1 Myxococcota bacterium
CACGACACTCCCATCGCGCGCTTCTCTTGCGACGCTCCCATCGTGCGCTTCTCAGCCCCCCCTTCTCCTGCCGGATCACCGGCGGGAGAAGGGGTTGGGGGATGAGGGCCACCACAGCGGCCTCGCAAGGGGTGGCGTGTGACACAACGGCAGAAGAGCCTCACCCTTCGGGATCGAGCGCGTGCGCGAGCCTGGCGTGGCCGCGCCGCTGGTCGACGGCTGTGTCGCGTGGATGGCCGCCCGCGTGATCGACGAGCCCGACCTCGCCGCGCGCTACGACCTCTTCGTCGTCGAGGGGACCGCCGCCTGGGTCGACGACCGCGTGTTCACCGACGGCCGCCTCCGCGACACGATCCCCGACGCGCTCCGCACGGTGCACCACGTCGCCGGGGGCGTGTACGTCGTCGACGGCGCCATCGTGCGCACCCGCGCCAGACCCGAACCACCGCCCGCTCCACCGCCCGCGACGGGGTCGGCCCCGCGCCCGCATCACGGTCCGCGGGCATCGCCTGGTGTGCAGAAGCGCAGACACCGCGCGAAGGTGCCCCTCGAGCACGCTGCGGGAGCCTGTCGCTTCGAACTGCTCGAAGGTCGGCATGGGGCGCCCGAAGACGTCGACGCGGGCGGTGGAGTCCTCGGCGGGGCGCAGGGTCATCAGGCCCACCCCTTTCAAGGTCTCACCGGACCTCGACCGCGCTGATGCCGCGACGCGGGCGCCCACGTGCCCGGAGCTCTCAGGCATCCTCGGCACCACGAGGTGCTTCCGGTGTTCGACGAGATCTTCGAGCGGTTCGTCCAGCAGTGTCCCCTGGCGGTGATGGCGCGCGCGACGATGCAGCACGCGGTTTCCCCCGCCTGGGTCGATGCGCTCTTTGAGGAGCACCGCACGTTCCAGTACCGCCGCGAGCTGCTCTTCTCGACCGTCGTCGAGCTGATGGCGCTTGTTGCGCTCGGGCTGCGGCCCTCGCTCCACGCCGCGGCGCAGCGCGCGACCGACCTGCCCGTCTCGATCACCGCGCTCTACGACAAGGTCAACCACACCGAGCCCGCGCTGCTGCGCGCCCTCGTGCGTGGCTGCGCAGCGCGCCTCGTCCCGGTCCTCGAGGCGATCGGGCCCGCGCGGGCGCCGACGCTCGTGGGCTACCGCGTCCGTATCGTCGACGGCAATCACCTGCCCTCCAGCGAGAAACGTCTGGCGCCACTGCGCGCGTTCCGCGGTGCCGCGCTGCCGGGGCAGGCGCTGCTCGTCGTCGATCCGGACCAGCATCTCGTCGTCGACCTGCTGCCGGGCGAGGACGCTCACACCTCCGAGCAGCGTCTGATGGCCGACCTGATCCCCAGCGCGACCGCCCGCGACCTCTGGATTGCCGACCGCAACTTCGCCTCACGCGCGATCCTCAACGCTCTGGCGGCACGCGGCGCGTGCTTCCTGATCCGCGAGCACCCGCGCTTCCCGGCACCGACCGTCGTCGGGGCACGCCGACGCATCGGGCGCACCACGACGGGCGTCGTCTTCGCCACGCGCGTCACGATCCCGCGCGAGGACGGCGGCGTGCTGCGGCTTCGACGGATCGAACTGGAACTGGACACGCCGACGACCGACGGCGACACGGTCGTGCGGCTGCTGACCAACCTGCCACGAGGCGACGCCGACGCGCGCCGCGTCGCGGCGCTTTACCTGGAGCGTTGGACGATCGAGAACGTCTTCCAGCGATTGGAGTCGGCGCTGCGGAGTGAGGTGCGGACGCTCGGCCAACCGCGCGCGGCACTGCTCGCACTGACAACGGCGGTCGTGGCGTTCAACGTGCTCGCGACGCTCGAGCGAGCGGTCGAAGCGGCCCACGCGCTGGCACCGGAGGCCGACGTGGTGTCGACGTGGTTCGTCGCGCAGGAGGTGCGGACGCACTACGCCGGAATGCTCGTCGCGCTACCGCCCTCGGCGTGGGAGGGGCTGGACACCGAGACGCCCCGTGTACTGGCGCGCCGCCTTCTGCGCTATGCCGCGCGGGTCGACCTGCGGCACATCCGCAAACATCCGCGTGGTCCGAAGAAGCCCAAGCCGCTCGGTTATGCCCCACGGAAAACCGTCGAACGCCACATCGCGACGGCGCGCGTGCTCAGAGATCGAGAGGTCCGGTGAGACCTTGAATGGGGTGGGGCTGAGCCCGTCTCTGCCGCGCGCCGCGGCGTACCGCGAGGGGAGCTTCATCAGCCCTGATGAAGCGGTTCATCAGCCCTGATGAATCTCCGCCCCCGCGCTCCGTGCGACCGCGCGCCGCGCGTCCCTCCACCGCGTCGCTCCCCGACGCGC
>JBPOHC010000096.1:0-63157 GCA_052035985.1 Myxococcota bacterium
ACCGACCCCACGGGCGCCGAGGTCTACTACGCCGCGCGCAGCAGCGCGTCGGGCGCGGTGCTCGACCACGACGCCAACGCCGCCTGCCGCATCGCCCCGCCCACCGTCGAGAACGTCTACTGGAACACGCAGACCCCACCGAGCGGCACCTACCAGATCCGCCTCGTGGCCTACGACATGTGCGGCGTGCCCAACACGCCCACCACGCTCTCGATCTCCGTCGGCGGACGCGTGATCGGCGCGTACAGCGTCGCGTTCACCCGACAGAACGAGTCGTACACGATCCCCTTCACCATCCCCTGAGAGGCGCGTCGCGCCGTGACGCTCACCCTCGACTCCATCGCCCGCGAAGGCGGCGTCGACCTCTCGCACCCGACGCTGCTGCGGGAGCGCCCCTTCCTCGAACACTGGGCCCGCGCGCTCCTCGACCCGCGTGACCCGCAGCGCGCGCGGTGGCTGCGCCTCGAGCTCGACCAGATCGTTCGTAACCGAACCATCGCCCGCGAGGTCGCTCGCTTCGCGCCCCTCGAAGGCGCGCGCGTGCTCGACGTGGGGTGCCAGCTCGGCGCGCTCCCCGTGGCGCTCTCGGAGCTCGGCGCGGACGTGACGGGGGTTGATGTCGACGACGCGCTGCTCGAAGGCGCTCGACTGCGCGCGCGCTGCTACGACGCCACGGCGACCTTCGCGCGCGCCGAGGCCGAGGCGCTGCCCTTCGCCGACGCGAGCTTCGACGTGGTGACCTTCGTCGACGTGATCGAGCACGTCCGCGATCCGCGCGCCGCGGTGAAGGAACTCTCCCGCGTGCTCAAGCCCGGCGGGACGCTCTACCTCTTCGGCCCAAATCGGTTGTCACTCGCGAACCTCCGCGCCGATCCGCACTACCAGCTCTTTGGCGTGAGCGTCATGCCGCGGTGGATGGGCGACCTCTACGTCACGCGCGTGCGAGGCTTTCCTCGCTATGAGGTGGGCGTGCTGCCCGTCGGATCCGTGGTTGCGCGGTGGCTCGCGCGCGACGGTCTTCGCGTCGTGCACTCGGCCGCAGACGACGCCGAGCGCTGGTGGAGCGAGCGCGCGCCCGGCGTGCTCCAGGGAGCGGCTCCGATCGCGAGGCTGTGGGGGCACGTGCGAACGAGCGCCGCGTCGCTCTTCAGGCTCGTCGCGGTGAAGAAGACCGCGTGACGCTCACTCGGGCGTGCGCTCGAAGCGCATGTGAACGCCCGCCAACGTCACTTCGATGCGACCCGCCGCGGGCACGGTGGCGACCGCCGTCGAGCCGTCGTCGAGCACCCTGAAGCGCAGCGCAGGAGGATCGCCGGGTTGCGCCTCCCAGGTGCCCGAAAGGCCCGACGACCAGATGTGCTCCGCGGGCGTCGACGCGAGGTGATAGTCGTAGCGGAGGCGCCACGTGTGGTCGTCGGCGAGGGTGAGGTTCGCCCCCACCACCGCGCGCTGCGGAGACGTGCTGATCGCGTCGGCGGAGCGCAGCGTCCAGCGACCTTCGACGAGCGCCGTGGGCGCCGCGGGCGCGTCGTCGGGCGCGCAGCCGGGCGCGAGCGAGAGGGCCAGGACGATCATCGCGGGGAGGGTGAAGGGCTTCATCGAGACTGCGTTCCTCGCGTCGAGGTGTTGGTGGAGACACGGCGCTTCGGTGAGAGCGCGCGGCGAAGGGCGACCAGCGCTCCCGTTAACGGATCGAGCTCGAAGCTCGCAACAAAGCTGCGTCGATTCGCGTGACGCCGCGGAGCGTCGTGTGTAGACACTCGCTCCCTCCATGGGACGCTTCGACGACCGAGCCACGCAGCCCGCACGCGGACCCGCAGACATGCTCCGCTGGCGCGTGATCGACCGACTCAACGGCCGCACCGCCGCGAGGGAGCGCGAGCCCGTCGGCGCGTCCGTGCGACCCAACGACGGCGCGCTCATCACCTCGCTCCCCGCGTCGATCACGTGGGTGGGGCACGCGAGCTTCGTGCTGCGCCTCGGCGCGAAGCTCATCGCCACCGACCCCATCTTCTCGGAGCGGATTCAGGGCGTCGTGAAGCGTCTCGCGCCGCCCGGCGTCGTGCCCGAGTCGCTGCCGCCCATCGACGTCGTGGTGGTGAGCCACAACCACTACGATCACCTCGACGTCCCGTCGCTCCAGCGCATCGGGCCGAAGGCGCTCTACGTGGTGCCCGTCGGCAACGCGCGCACGCTGGAGCGGGCGGGGCTCCCGCGCGTCGTCGAGCTCGACTGGTGGCAGACGCACCGCGAAGGGGACCTCGAGATCACGCTCGTACCCGCGCGCCACTGGTCGATGCGCGCGCCGTGGGACCGCAACGACGGGCTCTGGGGAGGCTTCGTGCTCCGCGGCCCCGAGGGCGTCGCCTACCACGCGGGCGATACGGCTTTCTTCGAGGGCTTTCGCGAGATCCGAGAGCGCTGCGGCGCGATCGACTGGGCGATGCTCCCCGTCGGAGCTTACGAGCCGCGGTGGTTCATGGAGCCGCAGCACATGAACCCCGAAGACGCCCTCAACGCGTTCGAACTCCTCGGCGCGCGGAACCTCGTGGCGATGCACTGGGGCACGTTCATCCTCACCGACGAGCCCTCGCGCGAGCCTCCAGAGAGAACCCGCGCGGGCTTCATCGAGCGCTGGGACCCTGATCGACTCTGGGTGCTCGACGTGGGCGAGACGCGTCCGCTCTCGCGCTGACGCGGCACCCCGAACACATCTCCGTGGCGCCGCACGCACGCGCGCCATCGCTGAGATCACGGCGATTCACGGAGATCGCGGGCGGCATGTGCGCTGCAAAACACTCCTCCACGGCGGCGCGATACGAGGCGCTGCTCGGAGGGTGTTTCTCATGACGACGAACGCGATCACGGTCTCGATGAGCCTGGCGGCCCTTGTGTTCTCGGGGCTCTCCGCGTGGCGCGCGGAGTCGCACGCGTCGCCTCGCAGCGTCGCTCCCGTGGCGGTTACCGCCGTTCACGCTGCGCCCGTCGCGGCTCCTGCGCCCGTGGTGGCGCCGGTGGTCGTGGCGCATGTTCCCGCGGTGCCGACGGTGGCGCCCGCGGCGCCCGTCAACGGCCTCGACGTGCGCAGAATCGCGGTGGGGACGGGCATCGAGAACCGCGAGGTCGTGGGGCACGCGAGCGAGTACGAGCTCACGCGCGGACAGCGCTTCTGCGCGATGCTCGAGGCCGTGAACACCGGCGACGCGAGGCGCGTCCGCGTGCGCTTCGAGCCCGATGGAAACGCCGCGCGCTCCGTGGGCTTCGTGAGCCTCAACGTCCCCCGCGCCGAGCGTTACCGCACGTGGGGCTGCACCGAGCGCGTGCAGACGCCCGGCACGTGGAGCGCCGTCGTCGAGACCCTCGACGGCCGCGAGCTCGCGCGCGACGTGTTCACCGTTCGCTGATCGCACGAAGACCCCTCGACGCCGCATCGAAGAGCCTCCAATCCTCGCGCGCGACGGAGTACCCTCGCGGCCCTATGGCGAAGGTCGGACGCAACGATCCGTGCCCCTGCGGCAGCGGAAAGAAGTACAAGAAGTGCTGCGCTCCCAAGTACGACGCGCAGCCACCGCAGCCAGCGGCTCCGATGGCGGCCGCTTCGGGTGAGGGCGCGCAGTGGCTGAGCAACGTCGACGAGCACACCGACATGGGGCTCGTGATGGCGGCGCACTGGCCGATCAAGCGCGCGTGGGTGCCCGAGCCCGAGGTGTGGGCCGTGACGGGCGTCGGCATCGCGGCCATCGCGAGGGAGTCCCCCAAGGGTGAGTGGGCCTACGCGGGCTTCGGGCTCGAGCTCCTCGATCGCGGGATCAAATCGGCCTTCGGCAAGGGCGACGTGACGCTGCCCGAGACCGAGGAGTTCATCGCCGGGATGCGCGACAACGCCGGTCCGTTTCAGCCCGGCGAGGCAGAGACCGTCGCGACGCTGGTGAGCGCGTGCCGCGCGTACTCCGACACGTTCGGGGCGTTTCCCCCGAGCACGCAGCCCTTCTTCGGGATGCTCCCGCACGTGACGAAGCGGAGGTCGCTCGATGACCTCTCGGGCCGTTGGGGATTGCATCCCAGCGCGCTCGTCGAGATCGCCCGTGCGCACGCGCACATCACCAACACCGAGAACGGCGCCGAGACGGCGATCCTCACGTCGGCGGAGTTCGCGCTCACCGACCGCGCGGCCGCGCTCGACGCGCTCAAGGCGCTGCACCCCGAGCTCGACCTCACCGTCGAGGGAGCGCGCATGGAGTTCGACTACACGCGCCCGAGCAAGCCCGGTCACCGCGCGCCGATGAGCCGCATCGAGGGGCGTCGCGTGCAGGGCAAGGTCATCGTCGACGGCGCGCGGCTCACGGTGATCTCGGGCGCGCTCACGATGATGGCGCGTCAGCTCCGCGTGGTGCTCGGCGCGCTCACGCCGCGTCCGAGGCTCGAGGCGGTGCGCTGGTTCAGCCCCACGCTCGACCGCGGCTGGTCGTGGAACGCCGCCGACGAGCCGCTCGCGATGCACGGCACCGCGTTCGACGGGGGGTGAGGCGAGCGAGCGCGGCCGTGTGTTGCCCCCTGGCTCTTCATCAATGTCACGGCGTCGACTCGCCGCAGGTTGAAAACCTGCGGCAACATGCGCGAGAGCGACCCGCTCGAAGCCGCGCTTCGCGGGCTCACGACTTGTAGTCGGCGACCGCCGACTTCACCCCGTTCATCATGCGCGCATGTTGCCGCAGGTTTTCAACCTGCGGCGAGAGCGACGCCGTGACACTGGTGAAGAGCCAGGGGGCAACACGCGGTAGCGTCGTCGTGCGAAGCGTCACGGACGCGATCGCTGCACTACGGCGTTGACCGGGGGATCACTCGCGGTCGTACGATCGCGCCCGTGGCGATACGCAAGGGGATCGAGGTCAACGGGTGGGAGGTCATGGGGCGCATCGGCTCCGGCGGCATGGCCTCGGTCTGGAAGGTCCGTCACAAGGTCTTCGGCGAAGAGCGCGCCCTCAAGGCCGTGCACGCCAACCTGCTGAAAGACAGCGCGGGGAGCTACCAGCGCTTTCTCGACGAGGCGATCAACGCGCGCAAGGTCGTGCACCCCAACGTCGTCCAGGTGTTCGACGCGGGCGTGTTCCCCGACCCTGACGCGGCGCCCGACGCGCGGGAGAAGCTCGATACGCCTTGGCTCGTGATGGAGCTGTTCAAGGGGCACGACCTCGCCGAAGAGATGAAGCAGCGAGGCGCCGAGGGGCTGCCTCGCGAAGAGGTCGCCTCCATCATGGATCAGGTGGGCGCGGGGGTGGGCGCCGCGCACGCGAAGAAGGTCCTGCACCTCGACCTCAAGCCCGAGAACCTCTTCCTCGCCGAAGAAGGGGAGCGACGTGTCCTCAAGGTCGTCGACTTCGGTATCTCGAAGACCCTCAGCGACGGCCGCAACTCGATCACGCTGACGCAGCGGCTGATGTCGCCGCAGTGGACTTCCCCGGAGCAGATCGACGGCCAGACGGCCTCGCCCGCGGCCGATGTGTGGGCGATCGGCCTCATCGCGTTCTACCTGCTGACGGGGCGGTTCTACTGGCACGCGGCGAACAAGGTCACCGAGGGCAAGGACCCCATCAACGTGCTCTTCGGCGAGATCCTCCGCACCCGCGCGGAGATGCCGAAAGCTTCCCAACGCGCCGCGGAGTACGGTGCCGCGTCGCGCCTCCCCGACGGCTTCGATGCGTGGTTCGCGCGGTGCACGCTGCTCGAACCGACGAAGCGCTTCCACGACGCGACGGAGTGTTGTGGTGCGCTGCTCGCGGTGCTGCGGCCCGTCGTCCAACCGCCCGCACCGCCCTCGCCTCCTCCACCGCCCGCACCCGAACCGCCGCCCGCACCGACGCCGTCCATCGGCAAGACAGAGCCGATGCCGCGTCCGAGAGAAGGGCTCGGACTTCCCCCGGTGCGGCCGCTCCCCCCGACGCCGGAGCCAGCGCGCGAGTCACCGCCGCCGCAGTCCGCGAAGCCTCGCACCTGGTACTGGATCGCGGCCATCGCGGGCCTCGGTGTCGTGGCTCTCGCCGCGGCGATCGGGCCGTTCCGCACGCACCCCGAGTCGGACGCTGGCGTGGCGGACGTCTCGGTCGCGCCTGATGTGCCAGCACCTCCGCCTCCCACGCCACCTCCGCCAGCACCGCGATGCCCCGACGGGATGGTGCTCGTCCCCGAGGGGACGTTCACGATGGGCAGCGACGGTGACGCAGGGGAGAGCGACGAGCGACCCGCACACCGCGTCCACCTGAGCGCGTTCTGCATCGACCGAACGGAGGTGACCGTGCGCGCCTACCACGAGTGCGTGAGCAGTGGCGGGTGCACAGCGGCGTCGCGAACGGTGTCGTATCCTGGGGTGACGGACTCCGATCACCGGGTGTGGGATCGGTTCTGTAACGAGCGGTATTCTGACCGTGACGACCATCCGATCAACTGCGTCGACTGGGCGCAGGCGGTTCGATACTGCGCTTCGGTCGACAAGCGGTTGCCGACGGAAGCGCAGTGGGAGTACGCGGCGCACGGCGAGGATGGTCGTGTCTACCCGTGGGGCGATGACCCTCCTGGACCGTCGCGCCTCAACGCATGCGGGAGTGAGTGCCTCGCCGCGGAACAGCGTATTTCGAGGGAGACCAACGTTACGATCATGGACTTAAGGGCGATGTACCCGTCGAGCGACGGCTTCGCGTCCACCGCTCCCGTGGGGAGGTTCCCGCTCGGCGAGTCACCGTTTCACGCGCTCGACATGGCGGGCAACGTCTTGGAGTGGACTGCGGACTGGTACGGTCCGTACACGAGCGATGGCGGCGTCGCGACGAACCCGACGGGCGTGGTTGACGGAACACTGCGCGTCCTCCGCGGCGGCGGTTGGCTCAGCGACCTGCCGTCGTGGGTGCGCGCGGCGAATCGCAACTGGTACGTACCAGCGCTCCGGAGCGTGTATGTCGGCTTCCGGTGCGCGCGCGGGGTTATGTAGTCTGATCTTCACCCCTTGTTGATTCACTCTCCGCGGAGCGCAGGAGGGTGCAGTTCGAGACGTTCGATTTCGTCGACTGTCGCGCCACCCTCGCGCGCGAAGCGCGCGTCGTTTTCTGAGCGCATGTAGGTGTCCGCCGCGCGAAGGACTTTTACGCGCGCGAGGCGACTGACGACGTATTCTGTCGCTTTCGCGCGCGAGGCCAGCGACCCGGCGGGGCCGCTCCTCGACGGAGAGGACCCCGCCAGGGTCTGGCGATCGCCACCCGGTGCCGTCACCGCGTGGCCCCCGGGCGGGGGAAGACCGAGGCACTCCTCCAGAGGCCGTGACCGCTGGAGCGCTGGCGTGGTCTCGCGCGCGCACCGGAAGCCGACATTCTCGTTCCGGTTCGCTGGTACGTTCCTGTTGCGATTCGCCGCGCGCACCCTCGTCGGTAGGTTGTTGTTCCAACCGCCGCCGCGGAGGACGCGCAGTGTTGCCCGGGGCGTCGGCGACGCTATCACCGCTCGCGTTCGCTCCAAAGGAACTCCAGCGGGTCGTAGAGCAGCCCGAGGCGCCGCAGCAGCCGCTCCTTGAGCCTCCAGGTGTCCGCGTGCGACCAGTGCGCGAAGGTCGCCCTCAGCGACGCCCAGAGCGCCGACGGCTCGATGACCCCGCGCTCCGCGTCGAACACCATCGCGAGCAGCCGCCGCTCCGCGCGCGCCACCCCCGTGCGACGCATCCGAACGTGATCGGGCATCACCCGGTAGCCCACGAAGCTCACGCCCGCGTGCGTCGGATGGGCCTGCCACGGGTGCAGCCGGAGTCGAAGCCCGTGACACGCGTCCTCGATGCGTCGCGCGATGTCTTCGAGCGCGGCGCGGTCGTCGTGAAACACCAGCATGTCGTCCATGTACCGGAGGTATCCGCGCACGCGGAGTCGATCTTTCACGAGGTGGTCGACGGGGTCGAGGTAGCGATTCGCCCAGAGCTGCGAGGTGAGATTGCCCAACGGCAATCCGACGTCGCGCGCGTACGGCGCGAAGAGGTCGTCGCCGGGAAAGTGCCACCGTTGACGCGCGCACTCCCCCGCCGCGAGGACGCGCTCACACAGCGCGCGGAGCCACATCTCGGGGACATCACGCGCGAGCTGCGCCCGCACTACCGCGTGGTCGATGGAAGGGAAGTACCGCGCCACGTCGAGGTGCGCGTACCAGCGATACGTTCGCGCCCAGGCGCGAGCGCGAGCGAGCGCCGCGTGGGTGCCCATCCCCGGACGGCACGCGTAGCTGTCGCGGATGAGCCGCCGGTCGATCCTCGGGTCGAGCACGGCGAAGAGGCACTGGTGCACGACGCGGTCGCGAAAGGGCTGCACCGAGATGACCCTCGGCTTCGGGTCATGCACGCGAAGGAGCGTCGGTCGCGACGGTGTCCAGCGCCCTTCGACGAGCTCCGTGTGGAGCGCGACGAGCTCGCGCTCCAGATCGAGGCGAAAACGGGCGACCGAGGCGCGGGAGCGCTTGCCCCTCGACGCGCGCCCGGCGGCCTCCCACAGCGCCCTGAGCGAGAAGCACGCTTCCGGCGTCACGGCGCGGCGCTCCCGCGCTCGTGGCGGATCCACCCTGCGATCATGCGTCCGAGCTCGGCGCACGTCTTCATCGCGTGTTCGTGCTGGCCGACCGAGAGGTGACGCAGGTCGCGCGCACCTCGCAACAGCAGGGTGAGCATCGTCGCGCGGTGCCTCGCGCGGTCGAGCGCTTCGCGTCGCGTGTTTGACGCCTTGGGGGCGTACGTCGCGGCGACGAGCGCGTCGAGCAGCGCGAGCGCGTCGTCGAGGATGCGTTGCCCGAGCGAGTGTCGCGCGTGCGTGGTGAACCGGGCGACGTGCGCGTCGAGCCAGAGCCAGAGGTCGTACGCTCGCTCAACTGCGACAGGGAGGGTGGGAGGTGAGTTCATGAGCCGAAAGATCCCTCTGTCGCGCGTCAGTTCTTCGATGCATCCGTAGCTTCCGGTGAGATTCGTCGCACCTCCGTCGAAGTCGGCGAAGAGACCGTTGACCCTCCGTCACGCCCTGTTGTGTCGTCGTAGGCTCGGAGGCATGTGACGAATGGGACAAGCGGGATTCGGCGGGTTGTCTGAGGGCGTGCTGGTGGGCTTCGAGAAGGCGCTGACGGAGGGCGCGTGGTCGGCTGTTGAAGCCGACGAGTGGCTGCCGCGAAAGAGCGGCAAGGTGAAGGCGCTCGACGAGGCGCCGGTGCTGGTCTTCCACAAGGTGGTGCTGCTCACGGCGGTGACCGCGCTCGCGGAGGCGCTCGGCGCCACCACCGACAAGGTCAAATCGCTCGACGCAGACTGGGACGAGGAGCAGCGCACCTTCGACATCGAGCTCCAGCTCAAGGATCGCAAGAAGCAGCCCGCGCCGGTGCGCGCCGCGGCGGCGAGGGTGCGCGTGGCGCTGCTCTCGGAAGGCACCGATCAGGTGAACTACAGCTACGACAAGGAGGTCGAGTTCGGTCGCAAGCAGGTGCTCACCGCAGAGACGAAGGAGCTCAAGGCCGACCTCACGCTCCTCGAGCTCGGCGGCGTGGTGACGGCGATCAACACGACCACCGAGGCGCTCGCCACGGGCATCGGTTACGACGATCCCAGCAGGTCGACGCTGCCTCCCGCGCGCCGCGTGCTCGCCGCGCAGCGCCGCACGGCCGCCGCATGCAACGCCGCGTACGACGCCCTCTCCGAGCTCATCGACCGCGCCGTCGCCGGGACGCCCCGCGCCGCCACGCTCAACGCGCTCAAGGGCACGCTTGACGCCCTCCTCGCCCGTCGCGAGGCCGCTCCCGCCGCCGTGAAGACGCAGGACGCGCCTGCGCCGGTCACGCCTCCCGCTCGCCCCGCCTGACGCCGCGCCGTACGAGCCCGTGTCGCGCTGACGTCGGTGTCGTACGAGCTCGTACGCCCACGACCGGGGCGCCGCACGGGTCCGTGTCGCGGTGACGTCGGTCTCGCGCGTGTCCGTGTCGCGGTGACGTCGGTCTCGCGTAGGGCCGTGTCGCGCTGACGGAGGCGTCGCACGCGTCCGCGCTCCACCAGCGATGGGGCTTCGTGATACCGAATGGGCACGATGGAACAGATCGACGATCCGAGAGGGGAGCTCGCGCCGGGGAGCACCTTCGCGCAGGCGTACCGCGTGGTGCGCGTGATCGCGGAGGGGGGCATGGGCACGGTGTACGAGGTCACGCAGGCCAACACCGGGCAGCGTCGCGCGCTCAAGGTGCTGCACCTGTGGCTGGCCGACGACGAGCGCGTGCGGCAGCGCTTCGTGCTGGAGGCCCGCGTGAGCGCGAGCATCGAGAGCGACCACGTCGTTCAGGTGGTCGACGCGGGCATCGCGGCGCCGGGCAACGTCCCCTGGTACGTGATGGAATACCTCGAAGGCGAGACCCTCGCCGAGCACGGGAAGCGTCGCGGGCCGCTCCCTCCGCTGGAGGTGCTGGAGATCTTCGAGCAGCTCGGGCACGGCGTCGGAGCGGCGCACCAGCGCAAGGTGGTGCACTGCGACCTCAAGCCCGACAACCTGCACATCGCCGCGAGCCGACGGGCGGACGCGAAGCGCACGGTGAAGGTGCTCGACTTCGGCATCGCGAACGTCATCCCCGAGCTGAAGACCTACGCGCAGCTCACGCGCGGCAGGGGAACACCCGGCTGGCTCGCGCCCGAGCAGTTCGCGGCGCAGGGGCAGGTCAGCGCGGCGACCGACGTGTGGGCGCTCGGGCTCATCGCCTTCTGGCTCCTCACGGGCGGCTCGTACTGGAAGTTCTACGGCAAGTACCCCGCCGTGCTCATGGAGATCGAGGGGGCGCGGCTCGAGTCCGCGACGGCGCGCGCTGCGAGCCTCGGGCTCCGCGGTGTGCCGCCGAAGGGCTTCGACGAGTGGTTCTCGCGCTGCCTCGACCGCGATCCGGCGCAGCGCTTCCGCGACGCCACCGAGGCCGTCGACGCGCTGCGCGCCGTGCTCGCGCCGACCGAATCTCCGCGCATGTCCGCGCCCGCGGGGGGCACCGTGAAGCTCGACGAGTCGCTGCTCCGCGCGCGCGGGCTCCTGCTGAACCTCGGCGAGGTGGAGCGTCAGGGCGACGTCGAGGCCCGTGTGCGCATCGGCGAAGAGGTGCTCGCCCTGGGCAACCGCGAGGCCGAGGTCGAGTCACGCACTGCGGCTGCGCACGTCGCCCGCGCGTGGGCCCGAGAGCAGCGCGGAGATCGCAAGGGAGCGCTCGCCGACGCGGAGCGCGCGGTATCGCTCTCGCCCGACGCGCCGCAGGGGCACTACCTCCTCGGGGTGCTGCGGTCGCGCTCGCTCTCGTGGTCGCAGGCCGCGGTGTCGCTCTCTCGCGCGGTGGCGCTCAACCCCGAGGCCGTCGCCTTCGTGCGGGAGCGGGCGAGGGTGCATCTGCTTCAAGGACAGCTCGACCGGGCGCTGTCCGACGCGTCGCGTGCCATCGAGCTCGACGCCTCGCGGGCCGACGCCTGGGTGACGCGCGCGATGGTTCACATCGCTCGCCGCGACCTCGCGTCAGCGGACAGAGACCTGACTGAAGCGCTCGGACGCGAGCCCGGATCGATCGACGCTCGCCGCGCGCGGGCCTCGCTGCGCGCGGAGCGCGGCGACCACGCAGGTGCGCTCGCAGACCTCGACGACCTCGCGACGCGCGCGCCGGGGGACGGAGCGCACTGGTTCGAGCGGTGCCGCGTCCTGCGGGCGGTGGGCGACCCGGTGACGGCGCTCGAAGCGTTGCGTCGCGCGGCCGCGTGCGGGCATGTGCTCGCCGCGGAGGAGCTTCGGGCGCTCGGCCTGGGGTGATCCTCCGACGCATCGACGAGAGGCGCGATGTGGGGGCTGGAAAACGGCGGTTTCTCCGGTTGCGCGGCGCCATGCGCAACTTGTCTCGCGGGCTGTGATCGCCGCGGCGCGAGTTGTCCACGCGTCGCGCAAAACAGCTTGTTTCCCGCGTGGTCTCGCGGTTGCTCTGTCATCCCGCGCGGCGCATCGACGCCGTGAAAGGAGCACCGCCATGAAGATCAAGAGCGCCGTGAAGGCCGGCTTCAACCCACAGCCCGATCCGCCGGGCCGCCACTGATCGCCGCCGCTGGCAGCGCGCTCACGCGCGACGCGTGGACGCGCTGCCGGGGGAACCTCTCGCCTCGCGCGGGAGGGCGAGCGCTGTACTCGCCGCCGCGAGGATGTTGTATGAAACCGCCTGCATGAGCTGGCGACACGCGCTCTCCGCTTCGCAACTCGGACTCGTCTCGGCGGCCCTCCGCCACGTCGACGACGCGAGGCGTCTGCTCTCCGACTCGCCGACGGAGGCGCTGTACCTGTCAGGGTACGGCCCCGAATGCGTTCGCAAGGCCGCGCTCGTGCGACGGGAAGGGAGAGAAGAAGACCTCCGCAACCGCGCGATCGGTCATCGCTTCGACGCGCCCGCGGAGACGACGCTGCGGCTGTTCTGCGACCTCGACCCGCTCGCTCCGCGGTACGCGCTCCAGAACTGGAAGCAGCGGTTCACCGTGCTCGGCGAGTGGAAGGAAGAGGTGCGTTACGCGCGCAGCGACAGCGTCGCGCCCGCGAAGGCTCGTCGCCTCCTCGCCGTCGCACAGGATCTCACGGTCACGACCGTGGCGAGGCTCTGGGCCGACGGACGCCTGGAGGCGCTCGACACGCTCACCGCGGTGGCGTCGTGACCTTCGACGACGTGCTGCCGACGCTTCTGCGGGAGTGCGAGACGTGGGAGCACGCCGCAGAGCTGCGCTCCGTCGCGGTGGTGCGAGACCTCCGCGCGCGTGTTCGCCTCGCGATCGATCTGGAGCTGGCCGAGGGGACGAGCGATCACCTCGACGAGCTGGGCGCGCGACTGAACGCAGCGCTCGGATCGTGGTTCACGGGCGAGATGCTGTGCACACGCAAGGGCAAGGAGCCGCTGCGCAACGTCGCGCGAAAGGTGCTGGAGCTCGCGCCGGAATGGGTGTCGCCGGTCTACTCCGACGCGCTCGGCGGTGAGGTGCGCGCGACCGCGGGCCGCTGGCGATTGTGGGAGCGACGCATGGGCAAGCTCCCCTGGCTCGAAGGTCAGGCGGAGCCCGCGTGGCCCGCGAGCGAGGACTCGCCGACGGTGGTGACCTTCTACTCTTTCAAGGGCGGCGTGGGTCGCACCACCACGCTCGCCTCGTGCGCGATTCAAGCCGCGCAGCAGGGAGAGCGCGTCGTGGTGATCGACCTCGACCTCGAAGCGCCTGGCGTCGGCACGCTGTTCGGAATCACCGCCGATCGCGGCGTGTTGGACCTCCTGGTCGATCACCTCGCGACGGAGTCTGCCGACATCTCGACGGCGCACCAGCGCGGGAGAGCATTGCCCGACGCGCTCAACGAACAGATCGACGTGATTCCCGCCGGACGTCTCGACGCGGGCTATCTGGAGAAGCTCGCGCGTCTCGACTTCTCGGGGACGATGCTGGAGTCCGAGGCTCCGAAGATCCCCGTGCGAGAGGCGCTCCTCTCGGTGCTGCACGCAGTGAAGGATCGACTGTCGCCGAAGTGGATCTTCCTCGACGCGCGCGCGGGGCTGCACGATCTGGCGGGGCTCTCGCTCCACGGGATGGCGCACGTCGACGTGGTGTTCAGCCGCGCGAACGCGCAGGGCCTCGCGGGGTTGAACCTCGTGCTCGAAGCGCTCTCGCGCCGTGAGCGTGACGCCGCGTCTCACACGATGCTGGTCCACGCGATGGCGTCCGCGTCGCGCACAGAGGCAGACGCCGAGCAGGCGAGGATGGCAGAGGAAACCCACAAGATGTTCGTGCGGCATGGGCTCTTTCCGAGCGAGGCCCCGGAGCAGACCGCGAGAGACGCGGACCACTGGCCCTGGACCCTACGCCGCGAGGAGCAGATCGAGCGCAACGAGCTGAGCGCGCTCGTGACGCAGCTCACGGGAGTGGACTACCGTGCCGTGTGGGAGCGGATCCGATTGCTCGCGAGCGCCGCGGTGGAGCAGCCGTGAGCGAGGTGATCGACCGCGCGCGCCTGCTCGACGCGATGGCTTCACTCGGGACAGCTCCCGTTGGAGATCGCGCGACGTTCCTCATGCCGCGCGCGACGAAGCGGATCCTCGATCCGCAGGTGACGGTAGTGCTCGGCGCGAGGGGGAGTGGCAAGAGCTCGCTGGCCTCGTTTCTCACGGGCGACGGGCGATCACTCGACGAGCGCCTTGGCGGCGCGCGCACGCACAGCATTCCGTTGAGCATCTACTTTGACGCGTTCTCGCAGCGCTCGACCCGTCATGCCGATGCGCTTGTCCTCGACGGTTTCGTGAAGGAAGTCGACGATGAAGGGTTGCGCAACTACTGGTTGGCCTCGCTGTGGGTGAAGTTTCTTGAACTGTTCGAGCATGACGCACCCAGCGGGACGGTCGATGTGCCAACCAAGGAACTGCTCACGGAGGCGACGAGGTTGGCGCGCGAGGACCCGCCATCGTTGGCTCATCTGAAAGCGCACGAGAGAGCGAAATTCGTCACCGCGATAGACAGATTCGAACATGTGATCGCCTCGGTGGGTACTAAGGTGAATCTTGCTCCCGAGCGCGTCACATTCACAGCAGTCTACGACGATCTCGACGCCGTCGGCGCCTTCGATCCGACGTTGCGGGCCCGCTTCATTCGCGCGTTGCTCGCGATGTGGTCGACCTTCTCAACGCGGTACAAGCACATCCGCGCGAAGATCTTTCTCCCCGCCGACCTCTTCGACCTGAGGCAGTTCGACACGCTCGATGTCAGCAAGCTCATGGCGCGTGCCGAGCGCCTGGAGTGGGACGTCCCCTCTCTCTACCGCCTCACGCTACGTCACCTCGGGGCGCAGGGCGCCGACGTGCGCGCGTGGCTCGAGTCCCTCGGCGTGCGCTTCCGGGAGTCCGAGGGCGAGGGCTGGATCCCCGACGAGCCGAGCGACGAGGCCACGAAGCGCTGGCTCACGGCGACGCTCCGCTCCGTGGTGGCGGTGAACGGCACGCGCAGCGTCGTGCAGCAGTGGATCCCCAACCGCCTCCGCGACGGTCGCGACCGCGTCGCGCCTCGCTCGATGCTCACTTTTTTTCGAGAGTCTGCGCGACTGGCGAAGGAGCGGCCGTCTCGCGCGCGTCGCGAGCACCTCTTCTCCGTCGAAGACAGCGTCGACGCGCTCGTCACCGTGGGCGCCCGGCGCATCGAGGACGTGCGCGAGGTGTACGAGTGGGTCGACCGGCTGCTCATGCTCCGCGGACGCGTAGCCCCGCTGCCTCGCGCGGAGGTTGAGGCGCTGCTCGCGTCAGACGCGCCGACGGCGCCGAACCCCACGCGCCCGCGTGACGGTCGCACGGTGACGACGGAGCTCGTTCGCATGGGGATGCTGCGCGAGCTCGGCCCGCACGATCAGCTCGATGTGCCCGACCTCTTCGCGCGTCCTCTCGGCGTGCTCCGGCGCGCGCCCGACGCCGACGTGACGCGCGCCTCGAACACGTAGCCGTCGCCCCACGCTTGAGGCGCCTCCGATACGTGCGGTATTCCTATGCCTATGAAGACCTACGCGAGGCTCTCCGTGTCTGGCTCCGAGGCGCAGTGGTCGGCCTTCGTCGATGCCTTCGAGGCACGGATCGCGAATACTCCGGGCTGGCATCGCGCCACTGAAAAAGAGCAGTGGCTCCAGCAGCGAGGGGGAGCGCCGCTGCGGTGTCTGGGGCGCGACGCGACCTCGTCGCACGGCGCTGCGCTGGTCTGGATTGACCTCTCTGGCTGCGCGCTTCGGGTGACCAACGTCACGCCGACGGCGTCGGGAGAGTTGAGCATCGAGGGCTACAACGCGGTGCTGCGTGAGCTTCACGACGCCGTGTGCGCTCCGTCGGCGCACGGCCTGAGCGGGATCAGGGTGATGTTCGACGACGGCGAAGATGCGCTTCGCGATCGGGTTCCCCCCGAAGTCGCAAGGGCGCTCGAAGCCTTCGCGCGGGCGGCGAACCACGAAACAGGCGCGAGCCACCCCTACGACCGCGACCGCTGGCTCGCCTTCGAACTGGCCGCGCATCGAGCGGACGCCTCGCTCGGCGCGGACCTCCTCGCGCGCTGGCTCCGAGAGGAGGGGGGCTTCTCGTTCGATGTCGCGGAGCGCCTCGCCGAGCAGTACGAACACGCGCGCGCGCTGCTGAAGAAGTCTCGCGAGCAGGACGCGGCGTGAAGCCTCGGCGGTCTCTCGATGAGGTCGCTCACGATGCCCGGTCGCGCTCTGTTCCGCTGGTCTTTCTCGATACCTGCGCGGTGATCGACGTCGTGCGCTTCGCGAGCCCCGAGCGCGCGATCAAGCTCGCTGTGCTCGAAGACACGCGGCGACTCGTCAACGCGGCGCGACGACGTGACGTGGTGCTGGTCGGTTCGGAGCTGCTCGCCCTCGAAATCGCAGACAACCTGAACCGCGAAGCGGAAGGGGCGAGCCAGAACCTCGAGCGGCGCGCGGACGAGATGGCGCGCGTCTTCGCGGGCCTCGACCTGCAGATCGGAGGCGACGTCCTCGCTGTCTGGAGCGGGCTCAGGCCGCGCCTCCAGCAGCTACCCGACGAGCTTCGGCGCTTGTCGGATGCCCTCCTCTCCGAGAGCTCGCTGGTCCACGACGATCGGGAGTGCATCGAGCGAGCGCGCGTCAGGGCGGTGCTCAAGTTCGCGCCGTCGCACAGGAAGGAGTCTCGTAAAGACTGCGAGATCTTCGAGCACGCGCTCGCCTTATCGAAGAAGCTCAAGGACGGGGGGCACACGCGGCGCCGCGTCTTCGCCACGTCGAACTTCACGGATTTCGATCCGGGCTTGTTAAGAGACCAGCTCGACGACGCGGGTCTCGATCTCGTCCCATCGCTATCCGACGCGTACAAGTTGATCGGGCGTCCCTGAGTCGTCGCATCGAGCGCGCTCGTCGTCACTCCATGCGCAGCAGCGAGCGGCCGCCCATCACCTCGGGCTGCGCGATGCCCATGAGCTCCAGCATCGTCGGCGCCACGTCGCAGATGCGCCCGCGCCGAAGCGGCACCTTGTGCCCCTCGTCGCTCCCTCGCACGAACCACAGCGGAACCGGGTTCAGCGTGTGCGCCGTGTGAGGCTCTCCCGTGATCGGGTCGATCATCGTCTCGCAGTTGCCGTGATCGGCCGTGATGATCATCGCGCCGCCCACGCCGAGCACTGCGCGCGTGAGCTCTCCGATGCTGCGATCGACGGTCTCGACCGCCGTGATGGCCGCGTCGAGCACGCCCGTGTGACCCACCATGTCGGGGTTCGCGAAGTTCACCAACACGAAGTCGTAACGCCCGCTGCGCACGGCTTCGGCCGTCACGCGCGTCACCTCGGGGGCGCTCATCTCGGGCTTCTTGTCGTAGGTCGCCACGTCGCGCGGGCTCGGGATCAGCTTGCGCTCCTCACCCGCGTACGGGTCCTCACGGCCGCCGTTGAAGAAGTAGGTGACGTGCGCGTACTTCTCGGTCTCCGCGCAGCGAAACTGGCCGAGGCCCGCGCGCGAGATCACCTCGGGGAAGATGTCAGGGTACGCCACCTTCGGATACGCCACGGGCAGTCCGAGCGTCGGGTCGTACTGCGTCATGCACGCGTAGCGCTTGTAGCGACGGAGCTCGCCGCGATCGAAGCGGTCGAAGTCCTTCGCTGTGAGGGCCAGCGAGATCTCTCGCGCGCGGTCGGGGCGGAAGTTGAAGAAGAGCCCGCTGTCGCGTTGATCTTCGATGCCCGCGTACGCGCCGAGCACGCGGGGTTCGACGAACTCGTCGTTCTGCCCTGCGGCGTAGGCGTTCGTGAGCGCCTCGCGCCACTCGCCGAAGCGGGGAGCTTTCGCGTGGACGATGGCGTCGTAGGCGCGCGCGACGCGCTCCCAACGCTGGTCGCGGTCCATGGCCCAGTAGCGTCCCGTGAGCGACGCGATGGAGCCTTTGCCCGTGAGGTGCGCGTCGAGGCGCGCGAGAAAGCCCTCGGCGCTCTTCGGCGGCGTGTCTCGCCCGTCGAGAAAGGCGTGAACGAGCACGCGAACGCCCGCTGTCGAGGCCGCGTCGATGAGCGCGAGGAGGTGCTCGAGCGAGCTGTGCACGCCGCCATTCGAAACGAGCCCGAGGAGGTGCAGCGCGCCGCCCGCGGCCTTCGCGCTCGCGATGGCCTCGCCGATCACGGGGTTGGTCGCGAGGGTGCCTTCGGCCACGGCCACGTCGATGCGCGAGATGTCCATCTGCGCGATGCGTCCGGCGCCGAAGTTGAGGTGGCCGACCTCGCTGTTGCCCATCTGCCCGACGGGGAGGCCCACGTCGGGGCCGCTCGTGCCGATGAGCGTGTGCGGAAAGCGCTCCGAGAGCATCGAGAGGTTGGGCGTGCGGGCCATGAGCACCGCGTTGGCGTCGCGCTCGGGGCGCTCGCCGAAGCCATCGAGGATCACCAGCACCATGGGGCGAGGGCGCCCACCCTGAACGATCGTCATGACTGCTTCACCGCTTCCTGGGGCTTGGGCTGCGCGGCGGCGCGGAGTTCTGCTTTGAGCGCGTCGAGCTCGCTGGTCGCGAGCGACTCGTCGCCGTAGCGCGCCGCCATGTACCTGTTGGCCACGCGCAGGGCCATAGGGGCGAAGTCATCGCCGCGTCGAGAGAGATCCTTCGCAAATGCGAGCGGAGAGCGGCTCGAAGGCCGGGAGGTGCCTCGCAGCGAGAGCGCGTCGTCGAGGGCGCGCGCGAGTTCTTGCGCGGCGCGCACCGCGGGCGTGCGAGGCGTCGCAGACCCGCCCTCTCCCTGCGATCGCCACTGACGGAGCTGGAACGCGAGCGCGATGATCGCGCCTACGATCACGGCCCCCACCGCCACGCGCTTCACGGGGATGGCCCCGATGCCCTGCGTGCGCCGCGTCCCCGACGAGTGCGACACGTTGGCGCGCGGCCTGCGATGCGTGACGTAGTACTGCCAGACCTCCTGCGCGATGCGGGTCTGATCCTTCAGGTCGAAGTCGACGATGTACCTGCGCCAGCGCACGCGCGCGGCCTCGATCATCGCGTCGACCTCGGCGAGCACGCCGCGGCGATAGAGCGAGACCTCGCCGACGGCGGGCGTCGGATCGAAGGTGACCCATCCCTGCTGCGCGTCCCACACCTCGACCCACGAGTGCGAGTCGCCCTGGTGCACCTCGTAGAAGCGCCCGTAGCGGTTGTAGGTGCCGCCGAGAAAGCCCGTCACGTTGCGCGCGGGAATCCCCTGCGTGCGCAGCATCACGGCCATCGCCGTCGAGAAGTATTCGCAGTGCCCCGCGCGCGAGCGGAAGAGAAAATCTTCGAGGGGGTTGTCCGCGCTGCCGCTCTCGAGGTTGAGCGTGTAGCGGTAGCGCGACGAGAGGTAGCGCTCCATGAGCCGCGCCTTGCCGAGCGCCGTGGGGTCGTCGCGCGTGATCGTCACCGCGAGGTCTCGCACCCGCTGCGTGATGTTCTGCGGGAGCTGCGTGTACCGCTGGCGGAAGCGCTCGTCGCGCTCGACGAAGAAGCGTCGCGACGGCGAGAGCCCGCTCGTGCGCGCGCCCACGAAGACCACGTACGTGAGCCCCACCTCGTCGCCGCTCGGGTAACGGACGCCGTCGTCGCGGTCGATGGTGAGCTCGGGATAACGCGCGAATCCAGCTTGAAAGCGCGCGTCGATCTGGAGCCCCACGGCGCCTTCGAGGATGGGCACCACGGGCGGATCGAGGGGGTCGAGCGTGACGCGGAACCCGCGGTCGACGCCGATGTGCGGCAGCCGCGTGAGGGCGTAGTGGTTGCCCGCGCGCTCGACGCGGATGGCTTCGTTGCGGCGCGCGTCGCTGCGAGACCAGCCGCGTCCGCTGTAGCGGTCGAAGGTGGCGCCGCGGAGGCGGAAGGTGCGCATCGGCGGCGGCGAGGCTTCGAGGTCGAGGGGCTCGACGCGCAGCACGATGGTGGGGTCGTTGCGGATCATCCCGTGGCCGCGGAGGTCGACGGTGGTGCCGAAGCCCGCGACGGAGTTCTCGCCGCGTCCGCGCACGGTGATGATCCCGAGCCCGATGCGCGGGAACATCACGAAGATCACGGCCGTGAGCAGAAAGATCGGCAGCGCGAGGAGCGACGAGCCCACGAGGAGCCCCGGTCCCACGACGCGCCGTGAGCGGAGGATGCGCGCGACATCGATGGGAACGCCCGCGCGTCCGGCGCGCGCGTCGGCGAGGTAGTTGCCCTCGATCTCGCGGCGGAGGTGGCCGAGGGTCATGGCCCAGGGCGTCGCGATCACGAAGCCGAAGAAGCACACCGCGTACGAGAGACCGCCGCCGAGCACCGTCGCCGCGATGAGCTGGAGGAGCGCGAGCACCGTGATCTGCTGGTAGTCCCGCGCGCTGCGCCGCGTGGCGAGCTTCATGATCTGGAGCAGCGAGGCGAACTCCACGATGGTGAGCAGGAGCTCGGCGTCGAAGAAGGCGTAGCGCAGCGCCTGGATCACGAAGGCCAGCACGATCGCGACGTTCCAACTGCGGTGGTAGCGCTCGTTCTGGAGGAGCTCGCCCTCGGCGAACCACGAGAGGGCCACGCCGATCGCGATGAGAATGACGCTCAGCACCGGGAGCTCGCCGCCGCTGCCGAGCGCGACGAGTCCGAGCACCGCGAGCGTGTACGCCGAGAATTTATGGACCTGCGAGAACCTCACGCGGGCCTCCGCGTCGAGGGGTCGATCGCGTCTTCGGGGAGCAACGGATCAGGCGGGAGGAGCGCGAGGAACCCGAGCACGCGATCGGGCGCCTGCGATGACGGTTTCGCGGTGAGCACGCGCGGGATCTCTCCGCGCACGGCCTCCGCGATGACGTGCACCACGGCCCCATCACGGAGCGCCTGAAGCGCCACGTAGGCCGCGCGGCGGATCTCGTCTTCGACGCGGAGCGAGAAGTCCTTCGAAGGTGTCGCGGCGTTCTCGGGAGGGCCGTTGGCGACCTCGATGCGAACGGCCCGCGCGCCCTCCCTGCGACGCTCGCGCGCGATCACGCGATCGAGGGCCGCGGTCTTGGGCCAGTGGACGTCTCGCACGGGGTCTCCCTCGCCGATCTCTCGCACGCCGTCGACCTCGCCGTGACCGCGCTCTTCGCGGGTGATGAGCTCGCCCGAGGTGAGCATCGGCGGAGCCTGTCCGAACGAGCGCGCGGGCGACGGATACACGAGCTGCTCCTCGGCCATGTCGATCTCGCGCCACTTCTCGAAGAGCCCGAAGGGAAAGCGCGTCGCGACGCGAAGCGCGAGGTACCGCTCGACGCCGCGCACGGGGGCCACGCGCCGATACGCCGCCGTCTGCCTCGCCCCGGCGCTCACCTTGAGGAAGTAACACCGCTTGTCGGTGCGCCTCCCCTCGATGCGATCCTCGACCTCGATGGAGTAGCTCGGCGCGTACTTCTTCTTGTTGTGCACCTCGATCTCGATGAGGGCCGACGAGCCCGCGTACGCGCGACGCGGGAGCTTGCGACGAAACTCCAGGCCCCGCAGCGCCATCTCCGAGAGCACGCCCGAGAGGATCACCAGCGAGAGGAGCAGGCCGAGCACGAGGTAGAGGAGGTTGTTTCCGGTGTTCACCGCGGCGAAGCCGACACCGATGGTGACGCCGACGAAGATCTTGCCCTCGCGCGTGAAGCGCAGCCTCCGCGGCGGCTTCGCGGCGGTCTCGAGCGAGGCTCGCAGCCGGTCAAGGAGTGCGCGCGTGCGCGTCGGGGGCTTCGGTCGCGAGGGCATCGGCCCGTAGAATGGAGGCACCGCGGCGCGCTTACCAGAGGGTACGCACGGCTATCTGTCGGGGATTCTCATCGGGCGCGATCGAAACTATGGTTCCGCGCACGATGCCCAAGGACTTTCGTCCCGTGTCTCCTCGCGAGGTGCCTCGCTTCGCGGGCGTGAGCACCTTCCTCCGACTGCCGCTCCACGACGACCCCCACGACGTCGACGCGATGATCGTCGGCGCGCCCTTCGACGGCGGAACCACCTTTCGCCCCGGCGCGCGCTTCGGCCCTCGCGGCGTTCGCAACGCGAGCGCGCTCACCCGCGGATTTCACCCTGACCCCGGCGTCGACCTCTTCGACCGCCTCCGCTGCGCCGACGGCGGCGACGTCGCGTGCGTCCCCATGGACATCGCGCGCACCCTCGCGAGCATCGAGGCCCGCGTCCTCGAAATCGCCGAGGCCAAGGCGGTCCCCGCGCTCGTGGGTGGAGACCACACCGTCACGCTCGGCGCGCTGAGGGCCATCGCGAAGGTCCACGGCCCTGTGGGGCTCATCCACTTCGACGCGCACTCCGACACGTACGGACCCGCGTGGGGCGTCGACACGCACCACGGCACGGTCTTCAGAAACGCCGTCGAAGAAGGGCTTCTGCGACCCCACGACGTGATCCAGGTCGGCCTCCGCGGCCCCTTCGGCTCGAAGGACGACCTCACCTACGCGCGCGACAAGGGCTTCACCATCGTGAGCGCCGAGCGCGTGCATCGCGACCTCGACGCGGTGCTCACGCGCATCACCTCGATGGCGAGCGACGCGCCCTTCTACGTCTCCTTCGACGTCGACTCGGTCGACCCGAGCATGGCCCCTGGAACGGGAACCCCCGTGCCTGGCGGGATCTTCTCGTGGCAGGCCCTCGCGCTCGTCCGCGCGACGAAGGCGCTGCGCGTCGTGGGCTGCGACGTGGTGGAGGTCTCGCCCGACCTCGACCTCAACGGGATCACCGCGCTCCTCGCGGCCAACGTGCTCGGGGAGACCCTCGCGGCGATCGCGTCACACCGCGCGGGATAGCTATTTTCAGCGCATCGCGCGCAGCGCCGACGCGAGGAGGTCGTACTCCTCGGCGCGGTTGTAGAGCTGCGCCGAGACGCGCACGAGCCGGTGCGCTCCGTCGGGCCACGGGATGATCGGGACCTCGATCTTGTGCGCGCGAAGGAGCGCCCACTGGAGCGGATCCATCTCGGGCTCGTGCGTCGAGGGTGGCATCACGAATGATTCGGGCAGCGGCACCGAGGCCATCGAGCCGAGCATCGAGAGAGGTGCGGGCGCGTCGACGTCGAGGGCCTCGCAGAGCCGATCGCGGCCGTAGATCGCGAGCTGTCGGTTGCGTGATCGGAGCGCGTCCCACCCCCCCGGGAGCAGCGCGCCGAGGAGTTCGATCGCGGTCGGTACTGCGAGGAACGCCGTGGGGTCGTGCGTGCCCGTCCAGTCGAACTCGAGGCGGAAGCGCGAGCGGTCGGTGCGCGTCGAGTTGGCGCCGTGGCTGATCGCGAGCGGACGCGTGCGAGCCTGCATGTCGCGTCGCACATGGAGGAACGCGGCCCCCTTCGGCGCGCACACCCACTTGTGCAGATTGCCCGTGTAGAAAGCCGCGCCGAGCGCGTCGAGGTCGAGCGGGATCATCCCCGGCGCGTGGGCTCCGTCGACGATCGTCTCGACGCCGCGCGCGCGGAGCTCGCTCACGATGCGCTCGACGGGGAGCACGAGCGCGGTCTGACTCGTGACGTGATCGATGAGCGCGAGGCGCGTGCGCGCGGTGACCTTCGCAACGATCGCGTCGACCACCTCGGAGGCGTCACGCAGCGGAAAGGGGACCTTCACCAGCACCACGGTCGCGCCGTGGGCTTGAGCGACTTCGGCGAGCGCGTTGGCGCAGGCGTTGTACTCGTGGTCGGTCACGAGGAGCTCGTCGCCGGGAGAGAACTCCATCGCGCGCAGGGCCGTGTTGACGCCCGCCGTCGCGTTGGGAATCGCCGCGAGGTCATCTCCGTTCGCCCCCAGAAAGCGCCCGAGCGCCGCGCGGGCCTCGTCGAAGAGGGGTTCCCACTCGCGCACGAGGAACTGCATGGGGTTGCGCTCCATGCGCTCTCGGAGCCGCGATTGCGCGTCGAGCACGGGGCGCGGCGTGGCGCCGAAAGAGCCGTGATTCAGGTAGACCGACTCGGTGTCGAGGACGAACAGGGCGCGCGGGTCGAGCATCGGGGCCGCGACGATCTCACAACGTCGGTGACGGCGCGAAACACTTCCCTGTACGATCCCCGCCCCGTGAAGACCCGCACGATGCTTGGAGCCCTGTGCCTCGCCGGCGCGACCGCGCTCGGCTGCTGGAGCGACCTCGACGACTACGCTGGCGAGAACGTTCCGCTCACCGCGAACGCGACGACCGACTGGCGCGACGAGGTGATCTACCAGCTCCTCGTCGACCGCTTCGCCGACGGCGACACCAGCAACGACGTGCGCATCGACCGCGGCGCGCTCGGGCGTTACCAGGGCGGCGACTGGCAGGGCGTCATCGACCGCATGGGCTACCTCAAGGAGCTCGGCGTCACGACGCTCTGGATCTCGCCCATCGTTCGCAACGTCGACACCGACGCGGGCTTCGACGCCTACCACGGCTACTGGGCGTCGGACCTCACGGCGCTCAACCCCCACTTCGGCGACCTCGCGACGCTCCGTCGCATGGTGCGTGTGGCCCACGAGAACGGGATCAAGGTGATCCTCGACATCGTGACCAACCACATGGGGCAGATGTTCTATTACGACATCAACAACAACGGCCGCCCCGACGAGTGGGTCGAGGGCTCGGGGCCCGACTACCCCTACCGCAACCCCGGCGGCGTGGGCTCGACGCTGCGTCGCACGACCGAGTACGACCCCGATTTCAACAGCCGCGGGCCGGTGCAGGGCTTCACCTCGCTCGGTCCCGCGGGCGATGCGCCCGTGGTGTTCCTCAACATGCCCGACATCTTCAGGGTGCCGCCGCAGGGGAACATCCTCGCGAGTCAGTCGATCCTCGGGAGGCCCGAGGGATATCACCGCCGCGGGAGGATCACGGCCTACGACAACGTCGACTCGCAGCCGGGCGAGCAGGTGCTCCTCGGTGACTTTCCCGGCGGGCTCAAAGACGTGGCGACGGAGCGCGAGGACGTGCGCCGCGCGATGGTCGAGGCGTACTGGCGCTGGGTGCGCATGCTCGACCTCGACGGCTTTCGCATCGACACGCTCAAGCACGTCGACCACGGGTTCTGGCAGTACTTCGGTTCGAACATCCGTCGCCTCGCCGCCGCCGCGGGCAAGCGGAACTTCTTCATGTTCGGCGAAGCGTTCGACGGCGACGACCGCCTCGTGGGCTCGTACACGGGCCCCAACGAGATGGACTCGGTCTTCTACTTCCCTCAGAAATACCGGGTCTTCGACAACATCTTCCAGTGCGGCGACGGCAACACGAGCGACATCGAGAACCTCTACCGCGACCGCATGAACGACTTCAGCGGGACGCCGCAGCCCATGGGCGTCGGCGTGCCCCCGCGGCAGCTCCTCGTGAACTTCATGGACAACCATGACGTGTCGCGATTCCTCTACGGGCTCAACCCCACGGTCGCGTCGGACATCTCCCGCGGCGGTCGCGACTGCTCCTCGGGCGTCGTCGACACGCGCAACCCCAGAGACATCGAGCGCTTCCGCCCGCGCCTCCACGCCGCCCTCGCGTACCTCCTCACGGAGGACGGCATCCCGTGCATCTACTACGGGACCGAGCAGGACTTTCACGGCGGCAACGACCCGTCGAACCGCGAGCGCCTCTGGGAGACGAACTTCACCACCGCGGCGCGCAGGCCGAACAACTCGCTCAGCACCTTCGGCTGGACGCAGCGGCTCATCCAGACGCGCCTGCGCTACCCCGCGCTCCGTCGCGGCGCGATGACCCTCCGCTGGACCACGCCCCACACCGGCGCCGAGCAGGACGCGGGCATCGTGGCCTTCGAACGCGTCGACGGACAGAACTACGCGCTGGTGGTCATCCACGCGAAGGACGGCATGGCCGAGACGAGCGCCGATCGCACGGGCGGCATGCCCATGATGGTCTCCGCGGCGCCGGGCACCGAGCTCGTCGACGTGCTCGCGGACACGAACCGCGCGGTGACCGTGGGCTCGGGTGGCAGCTTCGTCGCGCCGATGGGGCCGTGGCAGGCGTCGGTGTTCATCCCGCGTTCACAAGTACGGCGATGAAGCGCGCGCTCGTGCTCGCGGCCGTGCTCGGCTGCGCCGGGCGTGTGCGCGTGCGTCCGTCGGCGCCGGTCTGTGCGATCGCCACGCAGCCCGGCACCACCTCGCGCGCCCTCACATGGAACGGCGCCGGATGGGGCGCTGTTGTCTCGGACGGCGCGTCGCTCTTTCTCCGCGAGTTCGCCGTCGACGGCGCGGCGCGGGGCGAGCGCGTGCCCCTCGTCGAAGAGCCCTCGACGCCCGCGAAGGTCGGCGTCGCGTGGTCCGACGGCACGTACTACGTCGCCGTCGCGCCGCATCAGGGAACCGGTGCGCCGAGGGTCTTTCGCGTGAGCGCGGGGCGCGCCGACGCCGACGCGTTCGCGCTCGACGATCAGGTGACGGGCGAGCTCGCGATGGTGCCGCGCGACGTGTCGTCGAAGCCCGCCGCGCTGTGGATCGAGGGAGAGGGCCGCACCTCGATGCGCCTCGTCGGACGCGACGGCGAGCCGGGCGCGCCGCGACGCTGCCCCGAGGGTCTGCAACCGCGCGCGGTCACGGCGTGGCGCGATGGATTCCGCGGCGCGGTGACGGTGACGAACGCGGCGACGGGGGAGGCCCGCGCGGTCGAGGTCGTGGGCCTCGATGACAACTGCGAGCTCGCGTGGAGAACGCGCGTGTGGGAGGGCTCCGTGAGCACCGTCGCGCCCTCGATCGCGGTCGACGAGAGCGGCGTGGTCGTGGCGATCGAGGCGGGCGACGACGGGACCTGGGTCGCCGCGGTCGATCACGAGGGCAGGCTCCGCACGCGCGCCGCGCGCATGGAGCGCAACGCCCACGCGCCGCACGTCTTCGTGCAGACCGACGCGAACGGGCGGCGCCTCGGGATTCAGGTCGTGGCCGTGCGCACGATCGAGACGGGCGATCGCCTCGAGGTGTGGCGCCTCGACGCCGAGGGATTGCTCCGCGAGACGCGTCCCGTGGCGAACTCCGACCGCGTCGAGATCCGCTTCGGCGCGGCCGATCCGTGGGGCGGAGGCATCGTGGGGTTCACGCGCAGCGAGACCTCGCGTGGCGTCAACGACGCGGGCTTCTTCGCGCGCGTCTGCCCGTAGAGAAGAGAGTTTTTCGATGCTCGACGTGTTGCGTGGCGTGCGCGTGCTCGACCTCACCCGGATGCTCGCGGGCCCCTACGGCTCGATGATTCTCGGTGACCTCGGCGCTGACGTGATCAAGGTCGAGCGCCCCGTGACGGGCGACGACATCCGCCAGGTGGGGCCCCACTTCGTGCGCGGAGAGAGCGTGTATTTCCTCTCGGTGAACCGCAACAAGCGGTCGCTGTGCCTCGACCTCGCGCACGCCGAGGGGCGCGCCGTGCTCTCTGATCTCGCGGTGGGCTGCGACGTGGTGATCGAGAACTTTCGCGCGGGCGTCGCCGAGCGCCTCGGCTGCGACCACGCCACGCTCTCGGCGCGAAACCCACGGATCATCTCGTGCGGAATCACTGCTTTCGGACGCACGGGTCCCGATCGCGACCTCCCGGCCTTCGACCTCACGCTCCAGGCGCGCGGCGGCGTGATGGGGCTCACGGGAGAGCCCGGCGGAGCGCCCGTGCGATGCGGCGTTCCGATCGGAGACCTCGCGGGCGGGCTCTATGCAGCCATCGCGATCAACGCCGCGCTCTACGCGAGGGAGCGCACGGGGAAGGGGCAGTTCATCGACCTGGGCCTCGTCGACTGCCAGGTCTCGCTGCTCTCGTACGCGGCCTCGAACTGGATGATGGCGGGCGACGACATGGGCCCGCAGGGCTCGGGTCACGCGCACGCGATCCCCTATCAGGCATTCGAAACGGCCGACGGATGGATCACCGTCGCGGTGTTCACCGACACGTTCTGGCCGGGCTTCTGCCGCGCGCTCGAACGCCCCGAGTGGATACGCGATCCGCGCATGGCGACGGACGCGCTCCGCAGGGCGAACCGCGGCGAGGTGCTCGGTCTCCTCGGCGCGCGATTGCGAGAGGGAGCGTCTTCGAAGTGGCTCTCTGCGCTCTACGCGGAGGGCGTTCCCGCGGGGCCGGTGCAGCGCGTGAGCGAGGTGTGCCGCGACGCGCAGGTGCTCTCTCGCAACATGATCGCGGAGATGAACCACCCCGTCGCGGGCCCCGTTCGCGCGGCAGGGAACCCCATGAAAATGGGCGATTGGGAGCATGAGACGCACCGCGCCGCGCCTCGCCTCGGGGAGCACACCGAGGCCGTTCTTCGCGATGTGGCGGGCTACGACGGCGCGCGCATCGATGACCTCCGCGCCCGCGGCGTGATCGCGTAGGAGGCGCGGATTCCATCGGTGGACGGTGGTACCGTCGCGGCCGTGCGAATCACGCTACAGCTCACACGCTCCGCGGCGCGCTCGCTGCGCGGACTCGACGCGCCCACCGACGCGTCACGCGCCCTCGTGACCCGCGCGCAGGGCCTCGGTCTCACGCTGCGCCCGCAGCACGCGCGCGCGAACGATGGGCCCCTCGCGAACTTCTTCGTCGCAGCGCTTCGTGACGCGCAGCGCGCAGACGCCGCGCTCGAAGCGCTTCGCGGTGACCCCTCGGTCGACGGCGCCTGGATCGCACCGGAGGACGAGCTCCCGTGATCGGCAACGCGAGGCAGTTGATCTTCATCGCCCGTCCCGTTTCGCTGCGCGCGGAGGGAGCCCTCGATGCGCTTCGTGTTGCGCTCGACGGCGCGACGGTGCGTCCGCTGTTCCTCGGCGCGAGCGGAGGCGGGAGCGCGTCGCTGGCGAGCTTTCACCGCGTCGACGCGCCCGATGATGCGCTCGATGCGATCGCGTCTCGGCTGCGCGCTTTGCCCTTCGCAGAAGGGGCCTACGTGAAGCCCGCGACGGAGCTCGCCGTCTGCGCGATGCCTTCAGGGGAGGGGCCGGACGCAGAGAAGACTCCCGACTTCACGCCGCGTCAGGGCTACCTCGATGCGGCCCCCGAGGGCGTCGACGCGCGCTACGCGTGGGAGCTCCCCGGAGGCCGCGGCGCGGGCGTTCACGTCGTCGACATCGAGGGCGGTTGGGACTTCGAACACGAAGACCTCCGCGTGAACAAGGGCGGCGTGATCGGCGGGAGGCCCTACCCCGAGCGCTACTGGCGCGATCACGGAACGGCGGTGCTCGGCGTGATCGCGGGCGACGCCAACACCTTCGGCGTCACGGGCATCTGCTCGGACGCGAAGGCGAGCGCCGTGTCTCACCGCGGGCGCGGCTCTGCGCCAGCGATCTACGACGCCGTCGAGGCGCTCGACGCGGGCGACATCGTGCTCGTCGAGGCGCACCGTCCTGGGCCGCGCTTCAATTTCCAACCGAGGCCCGACCAGCGCGGGTTCATCCCCGTCGAGTGGTGGCCCGACGACATCGCGGTGATCCAGTACGCGACGGAGCGCGGCGTGATCGTGGTCGAGGCCGCGGGCAACGGCGCCGAAGACCTCGACGATCCGCTCTATGACAAGCCCGCGAAGGGCTTTCCCCGCTCGTGGGTCAATCCCCTTCGGCGTGAGGTCGACACGGGATCGATCTTCGTCGGCGCGGGCGCACCACCGCCCGGAACGCACGGTCGCGACCTTCACGGACCCGATCGCAGCAAGCTCGATTTCTCGAACTGGGGATCGAGCGTCGACGCGCAGGGATGGGGCCGCGAGGTCACCACCACGGGCTACGGAGACCTCCAGGGCGGCGGCGAGCATCACGCGTACACCGACGGCTTCTCGGGCACGTCGAGCGCTTCGCCCGTCGTGGTCGGCGCGCTCGGTTGCGTGCAGGGGATCCTCCGCGCGAGGGGGCAGCCGAGGCTCACCCCGGCGAGCGCGCGCGCGCTCCTGCGACGGGCGTGTTCACCGCAGCAGGATCGTCCGGGGGCTCCTGTAGAGCGCGTTCGAATCGGCGGACGGCCCGACGTGCGGAGGATGCTCGACGCGCTCGACGCGGAGGTCTCGGTCACGCCCATCGAGACCGACGAGGCGCGCTCGCACGTGTGGCTGGCGAGCGAAGGGAGACCCGGTGAGGTCGACCTCTACGCGGTGAAGGTGCGCGGTACGTCGAGCGGCTCGGTGGAGCTGCTCGTGCTCGCGGGTGCGGAGCATCACCGAAGGGTCACCGCGCGCTTCGTCACGCCGTTTTCAGTCCGCGACGCGGAGGGGCTCTCGTGGACGCTCGGAGAGCGCGACGACGGTGGCGCGCCCGAGCTCCATGCGATCGAAGGGAGCGCTCGTCGCGATGGTCGCGTCGAGGTGAAGGTGCTCGCGCACGGTGACGACTACGCCACGATTCGCGAGCGGAGGCTCGTTCCCGTCGCAGAGGCGCACGCGGGCGCGAGGAGGGCGCCCACGGGTGATCTCGCGAGGCTCGCGTGGGTCGCGATCGAGCGTGAAGAGGCATCGGGCAGCGAGCTCCGCGTGCTTCGGGGAGAGGGGACGGCGAGCGGATTCGTCGAGCTCCACCCTGTGCGCAGTCGCGGCGGCTGACGCGCGGAGAAGGTTCCTCACATGGCGCGCGGAACCAGTCTCGCCATGCGCTGTCAGTGCGCTCACGCGATCGTTACTCGCCCGTGTGCGCGGTCGAGTTCACGGGTCGCGTGGAGGCTATTGCCCGATGACCGAACGTACCCGTCAGGCCGGGGCGATGACCCGCGCCATGTCCGCTGCTCGCGCCGCCGATGATCTGCCTCGCGTGCTCCGCGTAGGCATCCTCCAGGGCGCGAGCTCCCTCGAAGAGCGCATCGTCCGCGAGCGCGTGGATGTCTCCGCAGGCACGACGGAGCGCGCGACGCTGCCCGTCTCGACGGAGGGCTTTCCCTCTCACATCGAGCTCTTCGTCGTGCGCGACGGACGCTGGAACCTGCGCTTCGAAAAGACCTGGGAGGGACGCATCGCGCACGGTCCCACGGTTCACACCTTCGACAGCCTGCGCGCGAGCGGCATCGCGCAGCCCGCGGGCGACGCGTGGCTCGTGGCCCTCGACGACCAGAGCCGCGGCAAGGTCACCATCGCCGGTGTGACCTTCCTCTTCCAGTTCGCGCCCGCGCCTCCCGCGGCCCCGAGGGCGCAGCTCCCGCAGAGCCTCCGCGTGAGCCTCACGCGCGAGATGGACTGGCGCTACAACACCGCGCTCTCGTGCTTCCTCTCGATCGCGCTCGGGGCGATGACCTGGGTCGAGTACGGCTACGATCCCATCGTCGACGACAACTCTGAAATGCTCGAATTCGTCTCTCGCCGCGTGCGCATGGCGCCGCCCGAAGACACGCCGCCCGAGCCCACCGAAGCCTCCGCCGCTGCGACGCCGAGCGACAACCACGGGCAGCCGTCGAACACCACGGCGTCGCGTCCGACGGGGCGGCCCACGCACACGAACACGGCTTCGAACACGCCCTCGCAGGCCGCGACCGACCGCGCCGCACAGCGCGCCGCCGAGGCCGCCGCCGCCGTCAGTCGCGCCATGGACGCGAGCTTCGCGGCGATCACCAACCCCTTCCATGGTGAGGGCAGCGCGGCCGAGCAGCTCCAGAACGGCGCGCTCATGGCGGGCACCGCGGAAGACCTTCGCAACGTGAACGGCGTCTCGACCGCGCCCCAGAGCGCCGTCGCGCGGAACAACCTCACGGCGCGCGCGAACGGCGTCCCCGGCGCGCAGACCCTCGGCCGCCACGACGCGATCACCACCCACGACGGACCCACCACGGGTCAGCTCACGGGACCCGTCGGACCGAGGCGTCCTCCCACGATCGATCCGTCGGAGCCGACCACCGACACGTGCGACGGCGACGCTGGCGCGGTGGCCCGCGTGGTGCGCGCCAACCTCGGCGCGATCCGGTCGTGCTACGAGCGCGCGAGCCGCAACAACCCCTCGCTCGCGGGCAGGCTCACGATGCGCTTCACCGTGGGCGAGAGCGGACGCGCCACCAGCGCGCACGTCAACGGCGTCGACCCCGAGCTCGATCAGTGCGTCGAGCGCGCGCTCCAGCGCTGGGTGTTCCCCGTGCCCGCGTGCGGCGCGGCGGACTATGAGTACCCCGTCGCCGTGAGTCCCGCGCAGTAGAGTCACGACCGCGCGCTCCGCCCTCTTGCGGAGCTTCGCGGGACCGTGCTACCACCCGCACCCCCTTCGCGGGAAATACCTGTCCGTACTCCCCACCATTGCAGATTCGAGGAACATCGTCATGGCTTCGCAGTCCCCGCTCGCCCAGGTGAAGAGCCTCGCCGGCTCCAAGAAGGACCTCGTGGAGAAGGTCCGCGCCCTCGCCACGGAGAAGTTCTGGATCGACCGCACGCAGAGCCCCAAGGCGATCGAGCGTCTGTCGAACACCAAGCTCGTGCGCCTCCACCGCGTGCTCTCCGACGCGTCGAAGCGCTTCGGCTCGCGCGCCGAGATCATCGAGGCGATCGCCAAGGCCGAGAACCACTCCAAGGACGGCGACTACAAGAAGTCCCTGGAGAAGCACGCGCTCCCCCGCCTCCTCGACCAGCTCCAGAGCGCCGAGCGCCGCGCCAGGCGCGCCGCCGCGAAGTCGAAGTCGGCCTGAAGCCTCATCGGGGCCTTCAGATCGCCTCGTGGACGCAGCCCTTCGAGCGCTCCTCGACGCGATCGAGGGCTTCGATCCCGCTTCGCTTCCGCTGACCCCGTCGCGCTCTGCCGCTCGTCTCCGCGAAGACCTCGCGCAACGCTTCGACCCCGACGCTCCGAGACCCCTCGACGCCCTCGTCGTCGACGTCTGCGCGCTCCTGCGTGACGGGATCACGCACAGCACCCACCCCCGCCACTTCGGTCTGTTCAACCCCACGACGGCGCTGCCCTCGGTGATCGCCGACGCCCTCGTCGCGCGCTTCAACCCGCAGCTCTCGGTGTGGCAGGCCGCGCCCGCCGCCGTCGAGATGGAGCAGCACGCCCTCACGGCCCTCGCCTCGCGCATGGGCCTCTCGTCGACTTGGGCGAAGACCTTCACCTCGGGCGGCGCGGAGGCCAACCACACGGCCCTCGTGCTCGCGCTCCACCGCGCGGTGCCGGGGTATGCGACCGAGGGCCTCTCAGACAGCGCGATCCGGCCGACGGTGTACGTGTCGTCGGAGGCTCACGGGTCGCTCACCAAGGCCGCGCAGGTGACAGGCATCGGGCGCAACGCCGTTCGTCACGTCGCGGTCGATCACGCGTGCCGGATGAACGTGAAGGCGCTGCGCCAGTCGATCGCCGATGATCGCGCCGCGGGGCGCACACCCGCGTTGATCGTCGCCACCGTGGGAACCACATCTGCCGGTGCGATCGACCCCATCGAGAGGATCACGCAGGTCGCGCGAGAAGAGGGCGCGTGGCTCCACGTCGACGCGGCGTGGGGAGGCATCGCGGCGCTCTCTCCGACGACGCGGAGGCTCCTCGATGGCGTCGCAGAGGCCGACTCGATCACGTGGGACGCGCACAAGGCCCTGCCCGTCGCGATGGGCGCGGGGATGTTGTTCTGCCGCCATCCCGAGGCGCTCCGCGCGGCCTTCGAAGTCGAGGCGCCCTACATGATGCGCGGCGACGACGACCGCGCGCAGCCCTACCTCACCACGATGCAGTGGTCGCGGCGCTTCATCGGGCTGAAGGTGCTGCTCACCCTCGCGTCGATGGGCTGGAGCGGCGTCGCCGCGCGCGTCGAGCGTCAGTTCGCGCTCGCCGACAGGCTTCGAAAAGGTCTTGTCTCCAAGGGATTCGAGGTGGTGAACGACACGCCCCTGCCGGTGGTGTGCTTCACACATCCGCGGATTCGCACGGGGCGAACGACCACGAAGAAGGTGCTCCAGGCGATCTGGCGCGATGAGGTCGCGTGGGTGTCGGAGACGCGTCTCGGCGGGAGGATTCCGTGTCTGCGCGCATGCGTCACGAACGTCGACAGCGGCGAGGCCGACGTCGACGCGCTCATCGAGGGCGTCGCGCAGCGCGTGGGCTGAACGTCACCGCGAGAGCAGCGCGATGAGCGCGACGAGCGTCGCGAGCGCGGCCACGGCCCAGGGCAGCCACGCGAGCCTCCGCTGCGAGCGACGCGCGGACTCCACGAGCGCGGCGACGTCACGCATCGCGGCGCCGCACGCCTCGAAGGGGACCGCGCGGGCTCTCGCAATGAGCGCCGTGGCCGTGTCGAGGTCTCCGCGCGCGACGAGGGCGCGGGCCTGTGACGCGAGGCGGTCTCCGAGCGAGCGGGCGATTCGGCGGCCTTCGGGGTGATCGGGCTCCATCGCGGCGAGCTGCGTGAGGCGCTCGGCGCAGCGCTCGTCGCGACCGCGTTCGAGCGCGCCCTTCGCGTCTTCGACGAGCACCCACGGCGCGCGAACCTGAAGACGCTCCCCGAGGAGGCGCTCGACCTCGACGAGCTTCGCGACGCAGCCCTCCCAACGGAGCGCGCGCGCCTTCGAAACGAGGTCGCGCGCGTCGAAGAGCTCTCCGCGACGGGCCATCGCGAGCACCGCGTCGCCGAGTGACTCTGACATCGTTCGCGCCTCTGCGTGGTCGGCGTCGAGCCCCTGAAGCGCCACGAGCGCGTCGATCGCGTCGAAGAGCGCGTCGCCCGAAACGGCATCTCTCGCGCGCGAGAGGAGCGCCTCGACCTTGCGCGTGCGCGGCGACGCGTCGGCGTACACAGCGTCGCGCGGGCCGTGGACCCACAGCGTATAGGGCTCTCCGTCGATCTCGCAGCGCACCTCGCAGGCCGCGTAGCGACGCACGACGAGGCGCTGTCGGGTCACGCGTTGACCTTCGCGAACGCGTCCCGCCTCGTCCGCGAGCAGAAGTGCGGCGGCCTCGGCGAGCGCCGCGTGAGGGAGCTCCCTCGCGAGCGCGTAGGGGTCGATCTCTGCGGCCTCGATGTGCACGACGGGGAGCGGGTCGGTGTCGCGCGTCTGCACCTCGGCCGCGACCGCGGAGGGAAGCGACGAACGCACCACGCTCGCCGCGGCGACGCCCTCGTACGACTGCACCACGGCGACGCGCTCGACGAGCTGTCCGAGGCCCTTGCAGCGCGTGCATGACACGGTCTTCTTGCCGTGGCACCGCGCGCAGGCGACGCGGCCGTACTCGCACGCGCCGCAGGGCTGGTCGCGGCGTCCGTTGCAGCCGGGGCAGCGCTCGAGTCCCTTCGCGCCAGAGACCTCGCCCGAGCCCGCGCAGCGACCGCAGCGGATGCGCACGCGACCGGCGCATGTCGGGCACGTGCGATCGCCGCCTCCGCGGCACTCGACGCAGGGGACGCGGCCGTGCTCGCACGCCCGACACAGGCTGCGAATCGGCGGCGTGTCGAGGAGGAACTCCGCGCGCCACGTGGTCCACGCTTCGACCTCGGGGAGCGCGAGCGCCCACGGGTCGACGGACGCGCCCGGCGCCGTGGCCTCGGGCGGAACCGCGATCGCGTCGTCGTCACGCCACGGAGGCGCCACGAACGAGAGCGCGCGAGACTCCATGCGCGTCGTGACCTGCGCTTCGAACGCGGGACGCGCCGTGATCTCGAGGATCTCGACGCCCGCCGAGGGCTCCGTCGACGCGACGCCCGATTGACGGAGCGACCAGCGCGAGACCGCCGTGCGAATGCGCGCGCGCGTGGGCTCGTCGTCGACGGGCTGAGACTCGATGAGGAGCTCGGGGCGAAGCTCCCTGCGCTCGGGGAGCACCGCGGGCTCGTCGTCGGTCGTGAGCGAGACGTCGGGCGCCGCGTCGTCGTCGAGGGCCCCTTCGATTTCGACCAGTGTTTCAAGGGCTTGCGCGGTGGGCGTCTCTTCGGGAGCCTCCTCGCGCGTGAGCTCCGCGGCCAGCTCGCGCGCCCTTCGCTCGGCCTCGGCGAGCCTCGCGATCTCTCGCTCCGCGGCCACCTTGCGCGCGGCCCACGCCGCCTCGCGCGCCACCTCGCGCTCGTTGAGGAGCTTTCGCGCGAGCTCCTCGGCTTCGAGCTCCGCGGCCTCGCGACGACGGGCCTCCTCGGCCATGCGTGACGCAGCTTCGGCGGCCTCCTCCGCGCGGCGTGCGGTCTCTCGGCGGCATTCGTCTTCGAGCGCGGCGAGTCGCGCGGCCTCCTCTGCGGCGAGCTTTCGCGCCTCATCGGCCAGCGCGGCGAGCTCTTCAGAGCGGCGCTCGGTATCACGCTTCGCCTCCTCTTCGAGCACTTCGACGCGTGCGGCTTCTCGCTCCGCGGCCTGGCGGGCCTGCTCTTCGACGGTGCGAAGTCGCGCCGCTTCGAGCTCCGCCGCGCGTCGCGCCTCGTCGATCTCTTGCAACCTCGCGGCCTCTCGCTCCGCGGCGCTCTGCGCCTCGGCCTCCTTCGCGCGCTGTGCGCGACGCAGCGTCTGCTCGCGTTCGAGCTTCGCGATGTCGCGTTCGAGCCTCGCTTGCTCTGCTTCGAGCTTGGCCTCGTCTCGCTCGGCCGCGGCCTTCGTCGAGAGGCGCACGCCTTCGAGCCTCGCCTCGTCGCGCTCCATCGCGATGCGCACCACGGCGCGCTCGGCTTCGAGCCTCGCCTGGTCTCGCTCCGCCGTGAGCCTCGCGACTTCACGCTCTGACTCGGCGCGCGCCAGCTCTCGCTCTGCGGTGAGTCTTGCGACCTCGCGCGCGGTCGCCTCACGGGCTGCGTCACGCTCCGCGGTGAGCCTCGCGACCTCGCGCTCGACCTCGCGTCGCACGCGGTCTCGCTCCGCGGTGAGCCTCGCCTCTTCGCGCTCCGCGGCGAGGCGGGCTTCCTCACGTTTCGCGTCGAGCGCGGCGGCTTCGCGCTCTGCGGCGAGGGCTGCCGCCTCACGCTCGGCGGCCCTGCGCGCGGCCTCACGCTCGGCGACGACGTGCTCCGTCGCGAGTGCGTCCGTGGCGATCGGAACACCCGATGCGACGAGGGCTTCGAAGCACGCCTCGACGCTCGACGGGTCGGTGAGCGCGCTCGCCGCGAGCACGCCGAAGGGAGGCGCGTGACGCGTCATCCACAGGAGCAGCGTCCCCGAGGTGCGATGCGGCGAGGACTCGCGCCAGAGCGGCTCCCACGCGGAGGCGTCACGCGCGAGAGCGTCGAGCTTGCGGTAGCCGCGTACGGCGCCGCGCACCATCGGTCGCTGCGGTTCGAGCGGGAGCTCGTCGAGTCCGCAGAGCAGCGCGAGGCGCAGCGATGCAACGCCCGCGGGAAGCGCCTCCGCGCCGAGCGAGGGGCCCCACGCTTCGAGGGCCTGCTCGACGGTGACGCCCATCACGCCGAGCGTCGGGTGATAGCGCCGCAGCCACGCCGTCACGAAGCCGCGAGGGAGCAGCGCCTCGACCTGTTGCCACGCGCGCTTCCACGCGGCCACGAGGTCTGACGGAGACGACACGGCGTAGCCCGCGCGCCCCCACGGGAGCACGAGCCCCGTGTGTCCGAGCGCCGAGAGCACCTCGTAGAGCGCGAAGTCTTCGTCGTCGTGACGCTCGACGGGCTCGACACCCGGCGCCGCGACCGAGAGCCACGCGTCGAGCTCGCCGCTGCGGAGACAGCGCTTGAGGGGCTCCCACACGGCCGCGACGCGCGAGGTGGCGCGGAGGTCTGCGACGGTTTCGAAGCGCACCGCGCGGCCCTCGTTGCCGTCGCCGAGGTACACACGCAACGCCGCGCGAGGGACGCGGCGATAGACGCCGCGCCAGAACGCGCCCTCGTCGTGCTCGTGGGGCGGCGCGTGCGAGAGGTCTTCGTGCCAGAGCGCGTCTCGCTTCGCGCGAGGGAGCGTGTCGAGCCACGCGAGGAGCGTCCCGCTGCGCCACGCGTCGAGCGCCGCGGCGCGCGCACCCTGACGCGCGAGCACCTCGCGGGCGAGCGCCGCGGGATCTGTGACCGCGCGGTCTCCGAGCCTGAGCGGCTCGCCGAGCGCCCAGCGCAATCGCAGCCCCGCGTGGGAGTCTCCGCGCGCGAGCGCCTCGCACGCGACCGCCGCGCCGTGGTGCCCCTTGCGTCGAAACCACGCCGCCAGCGCGGGCGCCGCGGTGACGACCTGCGACTCGTGGAGCCTCGCCGCGCGCAGGTGCGCGAGCAGCGTCTCGGGCCCCGTGACCGTGTGGCCCTCGACCACGACGCCCTCTCGACCGAGCGCCCACGCGAGCGTCCAGAGCCCCACCGTGGCCGCGCCGGGAACGGCCTCGCTCGCGATCGACTGGGCCTCCTGCGCGGCCGTGACCAGCTCGTCGGCGGCCCTGTTCGCGCGGAGCCACGCCGCGAGGCTCCCGTCACGGAGCGCTGCGATTCCCTGTGATTGCGCGCTCACCAGCGCGTCGGCCACCGCGTCGAGCGTGCGCGGCGCGCCCGGGAGCACCGTACAGGGCGTCCACGGCGCCACCTCGGCCTGGAGCAGCTCGACGCCTGCGCGCCTCGCGACCGCGCGCGCCGCGTCTTCGTCGAAGCCCCTGCGACGCGCGTCTTCGAAGAGCCTCCGAACGCCGTCGGAATAGACCTTTCCGGTGCCTCCAGACTCGGCGCGGAGGCGGTCTTCGAGGGCTCGCTCGTGCCACGCGCGCAGGTCGTTGCACGCCGCGTCGAGGAGCCTCGCGTCGAGCTCCGAGGGCCTCGTCGCGGTGCGCTTTCGAAGCGCGTCGAGGCGTCGCGTGAGCGCCGCGCCAGCCACTTCGGAGCGAGCGCGCCACTCGGCGCCGCGACGGGTCACCTGGTTGAGCGTGGTGCGCGCGAGGGCCACCCGCTCGGTGAGCGCGTCGAGCGTGGGGAGCGACGCGCAGAGATCATGCGTAGACGGCCACAGCGCCGCGAGCAACGGGAACTCATCGTCGGCGAGCGCGGTGACCATGCGCAGGTCGTCGTCGGAGACCACGCGACCGCGGCCCGTGCGCGCGCCGTCTCCGTCGGTCACCTCGAGGAACGCGTCGTCGTCGCGCGCGATGGGGAGCCCCGGCGTCGGGTCACGCACCTCCGCCGCTTCGCTCGACGGCGGCGCGTCGAGCTCGAGGAAGGCTTCGTCGTGACTCGTCTCGCTCTCCACGTCGCTCGAAACTCGCGTGTCGCGCCGAGTATGGTACGTGTCGCTCCACAGCCCTAAAAAATGGCCTTCTACGCCATCGACCTCGGCACGACCTTCTCGTCGGTCGCCTACGCGGAGCGGGGCGTCGTGCGCCTCGTTCCGCTCGAACACGGCGGCTTCACGATGGCCTCGACGCTCCTCCTCGACGGGCGCGACGCGACGACTCCGCGCGCCGTGGTGGGGCGCCTCGCGACCTCGCGCTACCGCGACCTCTGCGCGGCTCACGGAACCACCCCCGCGGCCGTCACGCTCGTGCGCGGCAGCAAGAACCACGTCGGCGCGTCGGGGCCCGTGAGCGCAGGTCCTCCGTGGCCCCTCGGCGCGTGGCAGCTCGGCGCGACCGACGCCGCCGCGGTGGTGCTGCGCGCGCTCTCCGAAGCGGTCTCACGCGCGCCGGGGTTGCCGCCGCTCGACGGCGTGGTGGTCACGCATCCGCAGCGCTTTCGAAACCGCGAGCGCAGGGCCACCGCGCAGGCCGTGTACCTCGCAGGACTCCGCGGCGTGGGGATGCTCCCCGAGCCCGACGCCGCTGCGTGGGCCTATGGCGCGGCGCTCCGAGGTGCGGCCCGCGAGTCGGTGTTCATGGTCTTCGACTTCGGCGGCGGGACGCTCGACGTCACCGTGATGCGCAGCGCGGGAGGCACGCTCCCTCGCCTCGACGCGCTGGCCTCGTACGGCGTTCACCTCGGCGGGCTCGGTGTCGATGAGGCGCTGCGAGACAGGCTCCTCGAGCGGTGCGCGAGCGTCCTCCGTCACGACGAGCTCACGCCCGACGTGCTCGACGAGGCGTCGCGCGAGGCGCTTCTGGCGACGGCCGAGAGCGTGAAGATCCAGCTCAACGCGCACGCGACGGGCGACGTGAACCCGTCGGCGCGCACGGCCTCGCGTTCGATCGCGCTCTCGACGACGCGCGGCGAGGTGCTCCCCACGGTGACGGTGCGCGTGACGCTCGCCGAGCTCTCGTCGTGGATCGCGGAGACCGTCGAGCGCGCGGTGGACTGCGCGACGGAGGCGCTCTCGCTCGCGGGGCTCTCGTGGTCGTCGCTCGACGAGGTGCTGCTCGTGGGCGGATCGAGCTGGCTCCACCCGGTGCAGTCGCGGCTGCGCGCGCTCGCGGGAGGGCGCGTTCGGATCTTCGACGACGTCGACAACCCGCTCAACCCCTCGACGGCCGTGGCGGCGGGCGCGGCGATCTTCGCGGAGCAGCTCTTTCGAAGCGGAGATCCGTCGCTGGCGGCGCTCGACTATCACGGCGTCACGCCCGACGCGTTCGGCGTGCGCGCGAGAGAGCCCGACCCGCGGCGCCCCGGCGAGCGGAGGGAGACGCTCGCGGTGCTGGTCCCTGCGCTGACGAGGGTTCCGTTCGAAGGGAAGCGGACGTTTCGCAAGCGCGGCGGCGCGCGGGTGTTGCCCGTCGAGGTGCTCGAAGGCCGCTCCCTCTCGGAGGCCACCGCGCTCGGTCGCTTCATGGTCGAACTCGACGACGCGCTCCCCGATGGCGCGCCCATCGATGTGACGTTGCGCATCGGCCGCGACGGGGTTCTCTCGCTCGAAGTGCGCGACCCGAAGACCGGCGCGTCGCGGGCGACGGCGCTCTCGGACGCGGAGGGGCTCTACGCCGACGACGAGCTCGACGCGCGACGTTTGCTCGTGGCCTCGCTCGCGATCGAGCGGGGGTAGCGGAGCCCCCTCGTCACGCGCGGTCACGGTGATAATCTCGCCGCGGACCTGCACGGATGATCACCGATCCCATCCCCGATACCTCCTCCGCCGCGCGCGCTGAGTTTCTCGCGAGCGAGCGACTCGACGCCTTCGCGCCGCCTCCGCCCGCCGACGCGCTGCAAGCTGCGACGCGCGACTTCATCGAGGCCGTCGAGGGCGGCGAGACCTCCGACGTGCGCCGCGCCAGCGTGGCCGTGCTCGCGCCGCTCGCGGGCTTCTTTTCTGTCGCGCCTCCGCCCGTGCGCGTGCTCGGGGTGCAGCCCCACCGCGTGCGAGAGGGCGTCACCACCTACAAGCTCTACGGCGACTACACGCCCGACACGCAGGCCATCCGCGTGTGGCTCAAGACAGCCATTCGCACGAAGGTCTCGACGCCGCGGTCGCTCCTCAGCACGCTGCTCCACGAGTTCTGCCACCACGTCGACTGCGCGAAGCTCTCGTGGACGGAGAGCTTTCACACGCGCGGGTTCTACAACCGCGTCGACCAGCTCTATCACCTCGCGCTCGCGACGCCCGACGAGCAGCGGCGTCCGCTCGTGTGGGTGCGCTCGGGCGGCGTGTGGCGCATCGACTGGACGCGCTCCCGCGCGCCCGCGCAGCGCTGAGATCAGAGCGTGAGGGTGTAGCGCACCGAGAGGCCGAGAAAGAACGACGTGTTGCTGTCGGCGCCGGGCGCGTACGAGGCGCTGCTGTTCGTCGTCATGTCGATGCCGGGGCGCGACTCGTGGATCGAGCGCTCCTTCGAGGTGCCTCCGCCCGCGAGGGGCGTGACGTTGAACGCGAGGCCCACGGCGAGCGAGGGGATGAGCCGGTAGTCGACGCCGATGCCGACGGGGATGCCGATGTAGCGCGTCGTCCAGTTCGTGTACGAGCCCACGTAGCTGACGTCGGCGTAGTCGCGCGCGCGGCTGTACTGCGCGAACGACACGCCGAGCGAGAGCCACGGTTCGAAGCGGCGACGGTCGGTCCACGTGTCGAAGAACACGCGGGCGTTGGTGCGCGAGCCGTTGAAGAACGCCATGGGGTAGACGCGCGCGTAGGCGCCCACCTGAAACGATCGGATCGTGTCGACGGGGCCGAGGCCCGCCTCCGCCGCGGGGTAGAGGTTCGACTCCGAGAGGAGCTGGTAGCTCCCCGTCACGCCCGCGCTGAGGTACGGCGTGAAGCGGTAGCCCGCGCTCAGCGCGAAGCCCGCGCTCGCGCCGAAGGAGTCCGTGGGCTCGCGGTCCTCGGGGCGAGGGAGCTCCTCGGTGGGCAGAAAGACGCCCTCGTGGTGCGTGAAGGCGCCGCCGATGCCGGGCATGAACTGCAGCTCGATGCCGCGCTCGCCCTCGTAGTCGGGGTGCGTCGCCCAGGCGGTCGTCGCTTCGAGCGTCGTCGCCAGGAGCGCGCATGCACATGCGATTCGCTTCGTGTTCCGCACGATGGTTCCTCTCGGCGGGCGAATGTCGCACGGATCATTGTGCGGCGAGAGCGCTTTCACAACGCGAAGATTGCGGACGTCACGCGCGCGGTTGGCGTTGACACGCTCGGAGGCGGCCGTCGAAACTCCGCGCCGCCCAACGCCGCATCGGGGGCGAAACCCTATCGAGGAGGATTCATGCGGATCTCGATTCCAAGGGAGTTCCTCCCCGGCGAACGTCGCGTAGCGGCGACGCCGGAGAGCGTGAAGAAGCTCATCGCGATGGGCTTCGAGGTGTCTGTCGAGCGCTCCGCGGGAGACGCCGCGGCGCTGCCCGACAGGCTCTTCGAAGCGGCGGGCGCGGCGATCGTCGACGACCCGTGGACGGGCGCCGACGTGATCCTCAAGGTGCGCCCGCCGTCGCTCCGCGCGGACGGAAAGCACGAGGCAGATCTCGTCCCCGAGGGCGCGGTGTTCGTGTCGTTCCTCTGGCCCGCGCGCAACAAGGACCTCGTCGAGAGGCTCGCGGCGCGCAAGGTCACCGCCATCGCGATCGACCAGATCCCTCGCATCTCGCGCGCGCAGAAGATGGACGCCCTCTCGTCGATGGCCAACATCGCGGGCTACCGCTCGGTGCTCGAGGCCGCGCACTACTTCGGCAGCTTCTTCTGCGGCCAGATGACCGCCGCGGGCAAGGTCGCGCCCGCCAAGGTGCTGGTGATCGGCGCGGGCGTCGCGGGCCTCGCGGCCCTCGGCACGGCGAAGGGCCTCGGCGCCATCGTGCGCGCCTTCGACACGCGCTCCGCCGTCCGCGACCAGGTGAAGTCGATGGGCGCGGAGTTCATCGAGGTCACCATCAAGGAAGAGGGCGAGGCCGCCGGCGGCTACGCGAAGGAGATGTCACCGGCCTTCATCGAGGCCGAGATGGCGCTCTTCCGCGCGCAGGCCCGCGAGGTCGACATCGTCATCACCACGGCGCTGATTCCCAACAAGCCCGCGCCCAAGCTCTGGCTCAAGGACATGGTCGAGGCCATGCGACCGGGCTCCGTGGTCGTCGACCTCGCGGCCGAGTCGGGCGGCAACTGCGAGCTCACCGTGCCCGACGAGGTGGTGGTGCACAACGGCGTGACCATCCTCGGGCGCACCGACCTCACGAGCCGCCTCGCCACCACGGCGAGCCAGCTCTACGCGAACAACCTCGTCCATCTGCTCACCGACATGGGCGGCGGAAAGCTCGCCGTGAACCTCGACGACGAGGTCGTGCGGGGCGCGCTCGTGGCCTACAAGGGCGAGGTGCTCGGCCCCCCGCCGCGCGTCGAGAAGCCCGCCGCGAAGCCTGCGGACAAGCCCGCGGAGAAGGCCGTCGAGAAGCCCGCGGAGAAGGCCGTCGAGAAGCACGCGGAGAAGCACGGCGCCAGGGGGCACGGACCGCCTCCGCCCGCGGGTGGAGAGCGCGTCGCGGCGGTCACCTGGATCGCCGTCGCGGTGCTCGTCGCGGCGTGGGGCGCGATGCGCTCGGGCGTGCTCGGGCTCAGCCACGAGGTCGACCCGACGCTGCAGCTCTTCGCCGAGCGACTCACGGTCTTCGTGCTCTCGTGCTTCGTCGGGTGGCAGGTGGTCTGGAACGTCACCCCCGCGCTCCACACGCCGCTCATGAGCGTCACGAACGCGATCTCGGGGATCATCCTGCTCGGGGGGATGCTGCACATGCGCGGCGAGACGCTCGGCGCCGGGGGGTGGCTCGGCGTGGTGGCGGTGCTCTGCGCGACGATCAACGTGGCGGGCGGGTTCCTCGTGACGCGGCGCATGCTCGCGATGTTCCGAAAGTGAAAGTGGAGAGCGCGCGATGATGGAGGTGTTTCTATCCCTGGCCTGGGTGCTCGCGAGCGTGCTGTTCATCAGCTCGCTCCGCGGGCTCTCCCATCAGGAGACCGCCCGCCGCGGCAACAGCTACGGCATCGTCGGGATGTCCGTCGCCGTCGCGGCCGTGATCCTCGGAGAGAAGGTCCCGCGCGGACACCTCCCGATCCTCGTCCCTGCGATGCTCGGCGGCGCCGCGCTCGGCACCGTGATGGCCAAGCGCGTCGCGATGACCGCGATGCCCGAGCTCGTGGCCGTGCTCCACAGCTTCGTGGGCCTCGCCGCCGTGCTCGTCGGGTGGGCCGCCTACCTCGACGTCGAGCCGGGCGCGGGCAGCCACGCGCTCCTCTACGGCGAGATCTGGACCGACGTCTTCATCGGCGCGCTGACCTTCACGGGCTCCATCGTGGCCTTCTTGAAGCTCCGCGGGACGCTCTCGGGCAAGCCCCTGCTCCTGCCCGGACGGCACATCCTCAACGCCGGCGTGATGGTCGCCTGCGTGGTGCTCTCGCTGTCGTTCATCTGGCACTCGGCCTTCGACCGCACCGTCGCCCTCGCCGCGATGACGCTCCTGGCGGGCGTCATCGGCGTGCACCTCGTCGCGGCCATCGGCGGCGCCGACATGCCCGTCGTCGTCTCGATGCTCAACAGCTACTCGGGATGGACCGCCTCGGCCGCGGGCTTCATGCTCGAGAACGACCTGCTGATCATCACCGGAGCCCTGGTGGGCAGCTCCGGCGCGATCCTCTCGTACATCATGTGCCACGCCATGAACCGCTCGATCTGGAACGTGATCTTCGGCGGCTTCGGCGCGGACCCTCCGGCCTCTTCGAAGGCCGCCGCGCAGCCCGTGGGCGAGGTCGTCGCGACCAGCATCGAGGACCTCGTGACCGAGCTCCGCGACGCCAAGGAGGTCATCATCGTGCCGGGCTACGGCATGGCCGTGGCGCGCGCGCAGCACGCCGTGAGGCAGCTCGTCGACGTGCTCCGTGACCGCGGCGCGCAGGCGCGCTTCGCGATCCACCCCGTCGCGGGGCGGCTCCCGGGGCACATGAACGTGCTCCTCGCGGAGGCCAGCGTGCCCTACGACGTGGTGCTCGAGATGGACGAGATCAACCACGATTTTCCGACCACCGACGTGGTGCTGGTGATCGGCGCGAACGACATCGTGAACCCGAGCGCGCAGACCGACCCCGCCTCTCCCATCGCGGGCATGCCCGTGCTCGAGGTGTGGAAGGCCAAGCGCGTCGTGGTGCTCAAGCGCTCGCGCGCCTCGGGCTATGCGGGCGTCGACAACCCGCTCTTCTACAACGAGAACACCCGCATGCTCTTCGCCGACGCGCGCGAAGGCATGGAGAAGCTCGTCGCCAAGCTCCAGGGCTGAGCCCTCACCCCGTCACCCGATTCACGGCCGAGTAGAGCGAGAGCGAATCGCCGCGCGCGAAGCCCGCGAGCGTGATGTTCGCCCGCCGCGCGAGGTCGACCGCGAGGGAGCTCGGCGCCGACACCGAGACCACCACCGCGACGCCCGCCGCGTGGGCCTTCTGGATCACCTCGAAGCCCGCGCGTCCGCTCACCACGAGCGCGCGCTCCGCGAGGGGGATGCGGCCCGCCCTGAGCTGCGACCCGACGACCTTGTCGACGGCGTTGTGCCGTCCGATGTCTTCGAAGGTCACCACGTGCTCACCCGCGAGGGTGAAGAGCCCCACGCCGTGGCAGCCGCCCGTCTCGCCGAAGAGGCGCTGATGCGTTCGAAGCTCTCGCACGCACGAAGAGAGCACCGAGGCCGAGACGCTCGCGCCGTCGGGCACCGGAGCGCGCGACGCGAGGAGGTCGTCGATGGTGCGCCTGCCGCAGACGCCGCAGGCCGAGGTGGTGAGCGTCCCGCGGCGCGAGGGGGCGCGCGCGTCGACGTCGATGAACACGCCGGGCGCGGGCGTCACCTCGATCACGTTGCGGGGCGATGGGTCATCACCGCGCGCGCAGTGGGCCACCGACGACACATCATCGACGGACGCGATGAGCCCCTCGGAGAACAGCAATCCCAGCGCGAGCTCGCGGTCGTCGCCGGGGGTGCGCATCGTGACCGCGAAGGTCTCGCCCGACACGCGGATCTCGAGGGGCTCTTCGATGGCCACGGAGTCGGAGACGGGGGCCGAGAACGACGCGCCGACGACGCGCACGACCTCCACGGGCTGCGGTCTGGTCGGCATCGAGCGCGAGTCTCTCACCGCGCGCGCCGCGCCGCCTCGGGAACGTCACCCGGGGGCGACATTGACACCGCGTCGCGGCGGGGTGTAAGAGCGTGTCCCACATCGGCCCGTTGCCTTATTTTATGGGCCGATGCGATGCGCGGCGGAGGCGAAGATGAACATCGGCGTGACGGGCTCCAGGTGGATGCGTTCGTTGCTGGCGGGCGCGATGGTGCTCGCGACCGGCGGGTGCGCGCCCGACGACGGCGCGGGCGACGGCGCGGTCGACCCCGACGAGATCACCGGCCAGAACGCCGTGGGCCGCACGATGACGCTCACGGGCTACGTGCTCGTGGCGCCGACGGCGAGCGACGCGACGATCCTCGAGGCCGTGCGTCGGCAGACGCGGACGGTGTTCGGTCCGCTGCGCAACCTCCAGGCGAGCCTCGATGACCGTGAGGTGCGCTCCGTCGACGCGTCGACCTTCGTGCGAGAGATGGTGAGCGTCGTCGACACGACCACGCCGTCGAACCCCGCGCGCCCGATGCTCCGCGTTCGGTACACGTACACGGGCCGCGGCGTGGTTCACAAGAGCATGGCCTCGCGCCGCTCGCTCAGCACCACGGTGCTCTTCGGCGACTACAACCCCATCGCGAGCGACGTGATCTCGACCTGCACCGACGACCCCGAGGCGCGGGAGTTCGGCGCGGGCGGGCTCTGGTACATGTTCAACCCCGGCGTGTCGGCGTGCCGTCGCGCGATCGACGCCGAGGTCGCGGGCATCAACAGCGCCGTGCGCAAGATCACCGATCGACGCGCGCAGGTCTCGGTGATCGAGGCGTCGCGGCGGTACCTCCCCGTGACGATCAAGCTCGCGACGATCCGCGCGCCGCAGCGGGTGGTCTACCCCGAGTACGACCAGCTCTTCGGCGCCAACGACCCGACGAAGCGCGACGTGAACCTCTTCGCGTTCTTCGGCGTCATCGGCGAGCGCGAGACGGACCCGAACGACGACGGGTACCGCGAGATGTTCCACGTGCTCCAGGACCTCACGAGGGCCTATCCGGGCGCGCGCTTCGACGCGGCGTCGCCCTCGACGAACCTGCTTGATATCAGGGTGAATGGAACAGCCGTCCCCGGCGCGACCTACGCCTCGGTGATCAACTGGGCCCTCGGCGCGAGCGCGCCCGCGGGCGTGAGCTCCACGGCGCTTCGCCAGGCCATCCTCGACGTGTGGAAGACCCGCACGATCAACGTGACGATCCCGGTGACGGTGACCGTGCGCGGCGCGGCGCGCCCCATCGACGTGCACTTCAGGGCCTACTACGGAGACGATGGCGGACCGTTCTCGGGCGTGGCGCGGCAGCGGTACACCGCCGCGTGGCGCGACGCCGACGTGTTCATCTACTCGGGGCACTCGCACCTGGGATCGGGACCGCTCGACCCGGCGAACTACCGCGCGACGGACTTTCCGAACCGCTACCAGATCATGCTGATCAACTCGTGCGTGTCGTTCAACTACTACAACCGTGACTTCTATCCCCTCCACCCCGGCGGGAGCTCGAAGCTCGACATGGTGGTCAACGGCGTCGAGGCCCTCGGCGACAACGGACACGCGGTCACCACGCTCGTGACGGGCCTCCTCAGCCCCGCGCGCAAGAGCTGGATCGAGGTGCTCCGCGGCATGGTCGCGACGGTGCCCGAGATCGGCCTCTACGACTACGACCCGCTGCGCGTCGTCGACGGCGAGACCGACAACGTCTACACGCCCTCCGCCACGCCCATCACCGTCGCGCCCCGCGCGCAGTAGACGGCTCACGGGTGACCGTCGGGTGCCTCGACGGGGCGCCCGCGGTCACGGTCTCACCCCGACACAGACTCAGAGCGTTCGGATCATGCGGAGGCGCACGGTCTCGAAGCCCATCTCTTCGTAGAGCTTTCGCGCCACGACGTTGTCGGCGTCGACGCCGAGGCCGATGCTGCGGAGACCTCTCTCACGGGCCTCCTCTTCGACCTTCTCGACGAGGAGTCGGCCGTAGCCGCGCGAGCGGTGCTTCGCCTCGATGGCCATCGTGGTGACCCAGAGCCGGGGGATGCCCGTGCGGACGTCCTCCTGCTCGGAGAGCCAGAGGTGACCCGCGTAGCCGTCGTCGTCTTCGAGGACGTAGAGCACGGCCCTGTCGACGGTGGGTCCGTCGGCGGTCCACCCGTAGCGCTCCTTGAGCACGCGGGGCCAGCGGGCGCGGTAGAGCGCGCGGTCCTCGTCGGTGGCGTACCGTAGCGTGAGCATCCCCGTCTCGATGTCGAGCGCGAGAAAAGACTCCCAATCCGACTCTCGGTAGCGCCGCAGCCTGGGCATCGCGGGCGATGTTCGTCTCCATGCGTCGCGCGCGTCAAGCGCATCTCGCCGCGGCGCCCGCGACGGAATATGCTCGCGCCCCTCCGATGCAGCCGCACCGATCTTCGGCCGAGACGCTCACGGGTTCCGCGGGGAGCGCCATCGAGCACGCCTGGGGGTTGCTCCCCGAGGCGCTCCAGCACGTCTTCGTCGCCTCCGCGCGCGTGGCGATCACCATCGCGATCGCGCGGCTCCTTCTGCGCCTCGTGCCCGCGCTCGAGCGCCTCATCGTCAAGCGCGCGTCGCGGCTCTCTCCCTCGCGCGCCGTCGCCACCGACTCGATGGCCGAGCAGGAGCAGCGCCTCGCCACGCTCGTGAAGGTCGTGAGCAGCGTCGCGCGCGCCGTCATCGGCAGCGTCACCGCGGTGATGGTGCTCTCGGCCGTGGGCATCGACGTGGCGCCCCTCATCGCCGGCGCAGGCATCGCGGGCGTCGCCGTCGGCTTCGGCGCGCAGTCCATCGTGAAGGACTTCTTCAGCGGCTTCTTCATCCTCCTGGAGAACCACTTCGACGTGGGCGACACGGTCACCCTCAACGCCGTCACGGGCACCGTCGAAGAGATGACCATGCGGGTGACCGTGCTCCGCGACGGCGCGGGCGCGCTGCACTACATGCCCAACGGCACCATCGCCACGACGACCAACCGCACCGCGGGCTGGCTGCAAGCCTCGATCGACGTGTCGACCCCCGTCGCGATCGCGGCCTCCGACGTGCGACGCGTGCTCGACGAGGTCGCCGCCGCGGCCAACGCCGACGCGCCCGCGCGCAGCAAGCTCGTGGCCTCGGTCGAGGTCGAAGGTCCCCTCGATCTGACGGCCGACAAGGTGCTCTGGAGGCTGAAGGGACGCGCGCGACCGGCGGAGGTCCACGCGGTGCGAGAGCGGCTGATCAGCGCGCTTCAGCGGCGCGTTCCCGCGGACGAGAAGGGCGTGCTCTCGTGGGAGCGCGCCATCGCGCCGAAGGCGTAGCTACACGCCGCTGCCGGGGATCTGCTCCTGCCACGCGGGGCGCTCCACGGCGCCCGCGGCCGCGTGGTAGTTGCACTCCTGGTACTCGTCGTCGTCATAGCCGCCAGGACACGAGAAGCTCCCGTCGGCGCGCACGCGGAGGCGACCCACGAAGCACTGCGGGCAGCGCGGGAGGTTGCCGTGCTCGACGCGATCGACGATGCGGTCGACGAGCTCGTTGCGCGTGCCGCCGGTGATCTGGTCGTTGGCGCGGAGCATGTTCTTGAGGTCCTTGACGGACCTGCCCGCGAGCGCTGCTTTGTGGAGTTCCTGCGGCGTCGGCGGGGCGACGACCTTCGGGGGCTTCGGGGCTTTGGGGGCCTTGGGAGTCTTGGGAGCCTTGGGGGGCTTCGCGGTCTTCTTCGGTGCGGGTTTCGCGGCGGTGGGTTTCTTCGCAGCGGGTTTCGCGGCAGTCTTCTTCGCGGCGGGTTTCTTCGCGGTGGGCTTCGGCCCCGGCGTCCTTTAGGCCGCCGGTTTCTTGGCAGTCTTCGCAGCGGACTTCTTCGCGGTCTTCGCGGCGGTCTTCTTCGGGGCGAGCTTCGCGGCGGTCTTCTTCGCAGCGGTCTTCTTCGCCGCAGTCTTCTTCGCCGCAGTCTTCTTCGCGGCGGGTTTCTTCGCAGCGGTCTTCTTCGCAGCGGTCTTCTTCGCAGCGGTCTTCTTCGCGGCGGTCTTCTTCGCGGTTTTCTTCGCGACCTTCTTCGCTGCGGTCTTCTTCTTCGCGGCAGGCTTCTTCGCGGCCATCGGGGTGTCTCCTCGGGTGGACGCGATGCTACCGCCGCGAACGCGACGATCGCGAGCGCGAACACACGCTACGAAGCGCGCAGAAGAGTCGTCAGAATGTGATCGCCGCGCCCGCCGACGCGCCGCCTTCACGCAGCGGCGAGAGGCCGAAGCCCGCGAAGCGAGGGCCGCGCGCGTCGGCGCGGACGTAGAGCCCGAAGTCAGGCGCCACGTCGAGGCGGTTGCCGCCCATCGTCGTGAAGCCCGTCGTCGCCGCGGTGACCGCGAGCGCAGAGCCGAGGAGCAGCATCATCGTCCCCACGCTCGAATCGCTGTCGCACGACGACGAGTAACACGACGACGCGCTCGACGAGACCGCCATCCCCGCGACCGAGATCGCGAGGCCCGCGCCGAGTCCGCCGAGCGCCCACACGAGCCTCGTCGCGCGAAAGCGACGGATGCGGATCATCGTGGGCTGCGGCGGGATGAACACGTCCTGCTCGTAGCTCGCCTCGCCGCGGACGCTCACCCGCACAGGGCCCGGCGGCAGCGGCAGAGAGCACGGCGCGTGACAGCGCTGCTCGCCCGCCGCGCTCATCACCGTCACCGTGAAGTCGTCATCCGCGAGCGCTGGCGTGAAGCGCACGGGGACCCCCTGAACCTGCTGCGCATAGGGCGGCTGCGGTGCGAACTGCGGTGGTTGTGCGAACTGCGGCGGTTGTTGCGGCGCGTACTGCGGTTGCGGCGCCAACTGCGGCTGCGTTGCGTCGGGCGGTGGCGGAGGCGGGACCGTGCCCCACGGCGCGACGGGCTGCGACGGCGGCGGCGGCGGCGGCGGCGCGATCTGAGACCACGCCAGCGTGGGCGCGGTGAGCGCGAGCAGGAACGCGATGAGTCGTGTGCGCATGCGTGTGGCTCCGACGCTGGCGTCGAGGTCAGTCGGGGTTGCAGGTGCCGTTGCACTCCTGGATCACAGACCCGCGCTCGAGCAGCGCGCGCACCTGCGCGAGCGCCGAGGGGAGCGAGACCGAGTCCGAGTGCGTGTCGTTGTCCATCGTGGGGACGAGGCCCGTGTCGGGCGGCGTGTAGCGCCTGAGGTGATCGGGCAGCTCGTACTGCGCGAGCGCGCTCATCGTCGACGGGGCGGTGACGCTCGTGAGCCCGAAGACAGGCTCGACCGCGGGGGTGAGCTGGCCCACGCCGAAGGCGCGCGCGAGCATGCGCGTGGTGACGTTGGGCACCTGGCAGTCGCCGATGGCCTCTTGAAGCACGACCACGCGGCCCGCGGGCGCGTCGGGCAGCGGGTTGCGGAACGCGAGCGTCGCGAGGTTGATCCCGTCGGTGTGGTCGAAGCGCGTCTGGAGCAGCGAGAGGAACTGCATCTGGAGCAGCGGGTCGGGGTAGCGCACGTCGACGAACATCTTGATCGGCGCGTACACGATCGAGCGCGGCAGGATGTTCGACCACGACCCTCCGGGCACCGCGACGATGGCCCGCTGGATGTGCCGCGAGACCGAGAAGAGCGACGAACCCTGGATGCCCCCGAGGCTCACGCCGTAGTAGTACACGCGCGCGGGGTCGATCACGTTGGCCGTGGCGAGGCGCACCATGGGGTCGCGCCCCATCACGCCCACCGAGAGCTCGATGAGCGAGAGGTTGTTCACGAGCGACTGGAGCAGCCGATCGGTCACCAGCGTCACGCGGTTGATGTTCGGCACCACCTGCGTCACGAGGAGCGACTGGTCGTCACCCGAGAGGCCGATCCAGTCGGTGGCCACCACGACCGCGCCCGACTGCTCCGCGAGGGGCTGGATGAGCCGCGTGCCGATGTTGCCCGAGAGGTAGTCCTCGCCGCGCCCGAAGACGCCGTGACCGAAGACCACGAGGGGCAGCGGCTGACCGTCGCGTCGCGCTCGCGCGGGGATCACCATCGTGAACGGGTACGACCGGGGCGTCGTCTGGAGCACCGCGCTCCCGTCGGCCGCGAAGTCGAGGGTGTTGTCGTCGCGGAGGTAGTTGGGCGGCGTGAAGGTGCCGTAGACGATGCGCGCGGTGTTGCTGTTGGGGTCGTTCTGCACGCGGTCGATCGTGTAGGGGATTCCGCCCGCCACGCCCGCGCGACGGAAGACCTCCTGGCGCATCGAGAGGATCGGGCCGAGCACGTGCTGACGGCTCGCGGTGGTCCAGTCCCACGCGATCTGGAGCTCGCTCCGCGCGTAGCCGTTGCGCGTGAGGAAGGCGAAGACCTCCTCGTAGCGCGCCCGCGCGGCCTCGATGCGCGGATCGGTCGACGGCGTGCTGTCTCGCAGCGCCACGAAGCCCGGCGACGCGGGGAGCTCCGCGCCCTCTGCGCTGCGCGCGCTGCGACGGATGGCGACGACGTGGCGCGTCGCGAACGACAGCGGCTCGAGCGTGCGGATCACCAGGGCGGCGCGCGCGGGGTCTCTCGCGTTGGCGTCCATCTCGGCGATGAAGGGCACGCGGCGCCCGGTGCTCATGTCGAAGACGGCGATGGCGCTCGCGGCGTCGACGGACTGCTCGGGGTGGCGCACGTCGACGAGGTCGCTCCTCCGCAGCGCGACGCCGAAGTGCGCGACGAGGGGCTCCGACGTGGGCCACCCGTCGGCGCGGTTGAAGGGCGCCATCTCGAACTGCACCGTGCCCGCGGGCACCGCGAGCGAGCCCTGCGGGAGCACGAGCCGTCGGCGCGTCGGCGTGCTCGGGTCCTCGCGCGTGAGGAGGTCGTTGGGAAAAGGCGGCAGGCACTCGGCCGTCACCGCGAGGGGGTTGCACGTCGACGGCGACGCGACGGGGGTCGTGTCTTGCGCTGCATCAGAAACCACGTCGGGCGAGGCGTCTGCCGAGACGTCGGCCGACACGTCTGCGCCGCGGTCGCTCGCCGCGTCGGCGGGCGTCTGCGACGACTCGGAGCCGCAGCCCGCGATCGCCGCAGAGAGGAGTGAAAGACACAGGGAGGCGCGCGCGAGGACCGTCATACGACGGCGATATCACACCGCCGCTATTTCGACACCATGCCCTTGAGCTGCGCGATGAGGTGCAGCGCGTCGAGGGGCGTCATGCGGTTGATGTCCGCGGCGAGGAGGGCGTCGAGCGCGGGGTGCGTCACGGGCGCCTGAGGCGCGGGGCGATCTTCGAAGAGCCCCATCTGCTTCGCGGGCCTGCGGAACGGGCCCTCGCCGCGCTCCATGTCCTTGAGGAGCCCTCTGGCGCGCACGAGCACGGGCTCGGGGAGGCCCGCGAGCTTCGCCACCGCGACGCCGTACGAACGGCTCGCGCCGCCCTCGGCGAGCTTGTGGAGGAACACGATGTCGTCGCCGCTCTCGCGCGCCGAGACGTTGACGTTGACCACGTGCTTGCGCGTCTCGCTGAGCGAGCAGAGCTCGTGGTAGTGCGTGGCGAAGAGGGCCCGCGCGCGCACCACGTCGTGGAGGTACTCGGCCACGGCCCACGCGATGGCGAGTCCGTCGAAGGTGCTGGTGCCGCGTCCGATCTCGTCGAAGAGCACGAGCGAGCGCGCCGTGGCGCCGCGGAGAATGGACGCCGTCTCGCGCATCTCGACCATGAAGGTGCTCGCGCCGCGGGCGAGGTCGTCGCTGGCGCCGACGCGGGTGAAGACCCGGTCGACGCGCCCCACGCGGGCCGAGCGCGCGGGTACGAAGCTCCCGGCCTGCGCCATGATCGAGATGAGCGCGACCTGGCGCATGAGGGTGCTCTTGCCCGCCATGTTGGGCCCCGTCACGAGGAGCAGCCGCGAGCCGTTCATGTCGAGCGTGACGTCGTTGGGCACGAACGCCCCCGGTTCGAGCATGGTCTCGACGACGGGGTGACGGGAGTCCTTGAGCTCGATGAGGGTCCCGTCGTCGACGACGGGGCGCACGTAGTCGTGGCGGTGCGCGGTCTCTGCGAACGAGGCGAGGGCGTCGATGTCGGCGAGGGCGCTCGCGAGCCGCGACACGCGCAGGGCCGCGTCAGAGACGCGCTTTCGAAGCTGTTCGAAGCGCGCGGACTCGATCTCGCGGACCTTCTCTTCGGCCTCGGAGATCTCGCGCTCGAGGCGCACGAGCTCCTCGGTGACGAAGCGCTCCCCCGTCGAGACGGTCTGCTTGCGGTGATAGTCCTTGGGGACGAGGTGCAGGTTCGCCTTGGTGATCTCGATGTAGTACCCGAACACGCTGTTGTAGCGGACCTTGAGCGACGAGATCTTCGTGCGGTCCTTCTCGCGCTCCTCGAGCTTCAGGATCACGTCGCGGCCGTCGGTCATGAGGGCCACGAAGCGATCGAGCTCGGCGTCGAAGCCCGCGCGAAACACGTTGCCGTCGGCGAGCTGCGCGGGCGGCTGATCGGCGAGCGAGCCCGCGAGCACCTTGGCGAGGTCGTCGCACACGTCGGTCACGCGCACGGGCTTGAGCGCCTCGGCGGCGTCGGGCTGCGACGTGAGCGCCTCCATGAGCGAGGGGACCTTCGCGAGCCCGTCGCGGAGCATCCCCAGGTCACGCGGCGTGGCGGCGCCGAGCGTGGCGCGGATCGCGATGCGCTCGAGGTCGGGGATGAGGTCGAGGGCCTTTCGCGTCGCCGCGCGCACCTCGGGGTAGGTCACCAGCGCGTCGACCGCGTCGAGGCGGCGACGGATGCGCCGCGGGTCTTGCAACGGGAACGCGAGCCACGAGCGGAGGCGTCGCGCGCCCATCGGCGTGACCGTGTCGTCGAGGTGCGAGAGGAGCGTTCCGCGCTTCTCGCCGCGCAGGGTGCGAAAGATTTCGAGATGGGTCTGCGTGGTCTCGTCGAGGTGGAGGTGGTCCTTCACGTCGAGGCGCCCGACGCGCTGCACGGGGAGGTTGTGGCCGGGCTGCGAGACGAGCGCATAGCGCAGGGCCACCGCGGCGGCCGTACGCGCGTTCGGAGAGAGCCCTTCGAGCGACGTGCGCACCTCGCCCTCGGGGAGCGCCTTCGTGAGCAGCTCCGAGGCCGCCGTGGGGAGCATCGGCGCGACGGCGCGCACGAACACCCGCGGGAGCACCTTCACCTGCGTGCGCACGAAGGTCTCTGCGTCGGCGGGGCAGAGGAGCTCCCGCACGTCGAGGCGCGCGAGCTCGCCCACGAGGCTCATCGCGTCGGGGACCTCCGCGGAGAAGAGCTCGCCCGTGGTGAGGTCGTACGCGGCGAGGGCCCACGCGCCGGGCAGCTCCGCCCCTCCTTCGGGCGGAATCGCCGCCGCGAGGAACTGATTGGACCTCGCGTCGAGCGAGTCTCCGTCGAGCACGAGCGCGGGGGTGAGCACGCGCACCACGCCGCGCTTGACGATGCCCTTGGCCTTCGAAGGGTCTTCGAGCTGCTCGCAGATCGCGACCGTGTGCCCGATCTCGAGGAGCTTCGCGACGTAGGTCTGCGCCGCGTGGTAGGGCACGCCGCACATGGGGATCGAGTCGGGCTCGTTCTTGTTCCGCGACGTGAGCGTGAGGTCGAGGGCCCTCGCCGCCGTGAGCGCGTCGTCGAAGAAGAGCTCGTAGAAATCTCCCATCCGAAAGAAGAGCAGCGCGTCGGGGTGCGACTGCTTCTCGCGGAGGTACTGCTGCATCGCGGGCGCCTGCGCGCCCTTCGAAGTCGATCCGGTGGCCATTGGGCGTCTCGCTGCTCCGAGGGGAGGGGCGCGTACGATAGCCGTCAGAGGCCGCGGGGCGCCTCTTTCTGGCGGACGTATTCTGTCAGGTGGGGTGATGCTTCGAGCGCTTACGCGCGCGTGCTTGTACGGCGTGCGCGGGAGCGCCCACGCCGACGAGTGTGCGGAGAGGCTCAGCCGTCGAGCGAGCGGAGGTGCTCGATGGCCTCGGTGGCGAGGTCGCCGAGCATGATCTCACCGGCCTCGGGGTCGTCGTCCGCGGCCACGCGGCGGCGGTCGTTGCGGAGCTTCTCGAGGTCCTTCACGGCGGTGGGGTCACCGAGCGCGGCGAGCGACTCGATGGCCGAGGCGACCACGTCGGCCGACGGGTGCTTGAGCAGTCGGAGGCAGAGCTTCACGCCGCCGGGCTCGCCGATCTCCGCGAGGATGTACGGCACCTCGGAGAGCGCAGTGGCGGCCGGGCCGTCGTCGATGAGCTTCTCGAGGGCGCGGGCCACCTCGGCGTAGCGCGAGTAGGCGAGGTCTTGCAGCGACTCGCCCGCGGGGAGGCGCACCTCGGGCTCCTCGTGGTCGAGCAGCTTGAGGAGCATCTTGCACGCGCGGGTGCCGCCGACGTCGCCGAGGAGCGCGCCCACGCGCATGAGCCTCGCGGTCGACTCTTCGGGCTCGGCGCCGCCGCTCCACGACTCGGTGATGGCGGCCTCCATCGCGTCGAGGCGGGCGTCGTCTTCGCCCGTGGTGAAGAACTCACCCTGCGCGCGTCGGAGCAGCCTGTCGGCGTCGAAGACCTTCTTGAGAATGTCGCTGTTGGGCGTCTTCATCGGGCGTGGCGTGTACGCCCTCGCCCGTCGGCGGGTCAAGGGCGTCGCGCGCGTTCTGACGGTGCGCCCGTCAGGCGCCCCAGCGGCCTTCGGTGAGGCGCTGCTCGGCGAGCTCCGCGAGGTAGACCTCGAGGTTGGTGTAGCCCGCCATGCCGGGCATCGACATGCCCACGGTGAGGCCGTTGTGATCTTGCGCCGCGGGGTTGAGTCCGTGCGCGCGCTCCCACGCGTCGGGCATGCCGTCATTGTCGCCGTCGGCGGGGACGGGCGGGGGCGTCGTCCAGTCGGTGGTGCGCGCGTCGTTGGCGGGGTTGGTGGCCGCGGTCGCGCCGGCGATCACGCCCTGCGCGACGTAGCCCATGAGCCGACGGTCCATCGGGTCGCGAGGAAACGCTCCCGCGTGCGAGATGGCGTAGGCGCGCACCTGATCGCCGGGGATGTACGACACCGCGGGGAAGTCATGCCGCGCGGGCCTGGCCCACGAGGGCGCCATCGTGGCCGCGGGGCTCATGGGAAAATCGTTGCAGCAGTAGACGAGGGCCCAGTCGGTGCGTCCCGGCGCGGTGTTGAGCCGATCGTCGCGGAAGTACACCGTCGAGCGCCCCGTGGGGTTGGGGAAGAACATCATCGCGAAGGAGAACCCGGGCCGCGCGACGCCGACGTTCCCCACCCAGTTGAGCTGGTAGTACACGGGCATCCCGTCGGCCGAGCTGGTGCCCGTCGTGTGCCCCGAGTCGATGTAGTACTCCTGGCCCCAGAGGAGGTTGTTCGCGAGCTCGATGCGCGCCGTCGAGCCCGCCGCCGCGGCGCTCTCGCGCGCCATCTCGGGGTAGCGGCCCTGGATGCGAATCCACGTCGTGCGGGCGACGGTGATCCCGTCGAGCTGATAGCCCGCGGCGGGGTTCGAGTAGTTCATCAGCATCCCGCCGCGGTCGGAGTGCCACCCGAGCGCCTCGGCGACGATGGAGTCCTGCACGGTGATGTTGTTCGAGTACGAGATCTCGACGTTCTCATCGACGGAGTTCTCCGACGAGATGTGGTCGGCGATCATGCGTCGCGTGTGTCGGATGCGGAGCCCGTCGCCGTCGATGAGCTCGTCGCCCGCGCCGGGCTCGCCGGGCCGCGTTCGAATGTGCCTGAGGATGATGTTGTCGACGCCGCGCACGCCCGCGCCGCAGTTGCTGTCGCACCAGGTCGACTCGTCGGTGTGGATCCCTCGCACCGTCACGCCGCCCGGGGCGCTCTGGCCCGCGATGGTGACGTCGCCCTGCGAGATGCGGAACGAGCCGTTGATGAAGCCGCTCACGCGGAAGAGCACGTAGCGCGGACCCGTGGCCTCGAGCGCCTCGGTGAGCGACCCGGGGCCCGTGGGCGCGAGCGTGGTCACGAAGATCACGCGGCCTCCGCGTCCGCCCGTGGCAGAGGCTCCGAAGCCGTCGGCGCCAGGGAACGCCTTGAGCCCGCCCGTCGGCGCGATCGTCGGCACCTGCCGCGTCGTGAGCTGCCCGAGCGCGGGCGCGACGGAGACTCCGGGCGAGGGCGGCGTGGGCGGCGCGGCGGTCACGTCGGCGCTCGCTGCGTCGCGGGCGGTGCTCGCGTCGACGGTCATCGCGGCGTCACGGGCGACGCTCGCGTCCGCGGTCACTGCGACGTCGCGGGGCGCGCTCACGTCTGCGGTGGTCGCTGCGTCGCGGGGTGCGCTCGCGTCGCGGGGTGCGCTCGCGTCACGGGGCGCGGTCGCGTCACGGGGTGCGGTCACCGCGTCGGGGGGCTGCGCGCGTGCGTCGGTGGCGGCGCTCGCGTCGGGGTCGTCGTAGTCGCCGAGCGCTCCGCTCGCGTCGCATCCGACGGCGAAGAGCGCGAACAGGTAGAGCCCCGAGGTGATGGGTCGGCGCTGCCTGCGATGCGGTGCATCCCTCATTGCGGTCGTTGTAACAGCGCCTGCGCAGGCTGCGCAATGCGGGTACCGTCCGCACAGAAAGTCTGCACGCGACGCGTCGTGGACGTTCGTCATGTTGTCCCTCCCACTCTTCTCAACGGTCGGACGGAGAGGGGCCTTGAGAGAAAAGATGCTTGGATATCGACGTTCAGCCGGTGTCGCGCTCTTCCACCACGACTGAAGCGGCGATCATCGGGAGGACGGCCCACGCGGCGAGCACCATGACGGAGGCCCACAGGGGCGGCGCCTCGACGTTGCTGTCTCCGCCCGTGAACGCGTAGGGCAGCGCCGAGATCACGCTCGCGTGGTACGAGATCGACAGGTACGAGAGCTTGTCCCACGCGCTCGGGAGGGCTCCCTCGGTGAGGGTGAGCACCGAGAGCGCGGTGACCACGGGGTGCTTCGGCACGAGCGCGCCGACGGCGACCGAGAAGCTCACGAGGGTCACCGCCTCGAGCGCGAGGCCGAGGGGAATGCGCCCGAGCGAGGCGAGGTCGGCGACGCCCGTGAGCGCGTTCGAGACCGCGAGCAGCGCGCCCGAGAGCACCAGCGCGAGACCCGCGAGGAGCGTGTGACCGAGGGCCTCGCCGAAGAGCACGTACGCGCGGCGGAAGGGGCGCGTGAACCAGTAGACCACCGTGCGGTTCTCGAAGCTCTCGCCCACGGGCCCGGCCACCATCGCGGCCACCATGAGCGGCGCGACGAGGCGCAGGGCGAGGGGACCGCCCGCTTCGAGTGCTCCGTGACCGCGCGCGCCGAAGAGGGCGCCGAACGCGGCGGGCACGAAGGAAAGCCCCGCGATGACCCAGGTGCTCGGGCGACGCGCGGCGCGCAAGACGGTGGTGCGTGCGACGGTGAGCGCGCTCACGACACGGCTCCGCGGGGGTCGGTGGTGAGGTAGCGGAACACCGCGGCGAGGTTGTCGTCGGGCGAGGCGAGGGCGGTGATCTTCACGCCGTGCTCCAGCGCGAGCTTCGGGATGGCGCCGTAGGCCGCGTCGGGGTCGCGCGTTTCGAACTCGATCTTGTCGGCCGCGGGGAAGCGCAGCGAGGCCACCGAGGGCAGCGCGACGAGGGCCGCGGCGAGCCTCCGCGGCGCGTCGCACGTGAGCGCCACGCGGTGAGGGTGCCGGTCGATCATCGCGCGGATGGCGTGGACGTCGCCCTGCGCGAGGAGCTGTCCCTTGTAGAGCACGACGATCTGCGAGGTCATGGTCTCGACCTCGTCGAGGATGTGGCTCGACACCACGACGGCCTTGCCGCGGGCGCCGAGCTTCTGGATGAGGTCCACCATGTGGGCGCGGGCGAGCGGGTCGAGGCCCGTCATGGGCTCGTCGAGGAGCACCACGTCGGGGTCGTGGAGGAGCGCCTGCGCCAGCTTGGTGCGCTGACGCATGCCCTTGGAGTACGTGCTCACGCGTCGATCGAGCGCTTTTTCGAGCCCCACTTCGAAGAGGGTCTCTTCGGCGCGGCGGCGGGCGGTGGCGCGGTCCATCCCCGAGGCTTCGGCGAGCGCGGTGACGAACTCGCGCGCGGTGAGCTCTTCGAAGAACACCTCGATCTCGGGCGCGTACCCGATGCGCTTGAACACGTCGAGCGAAGGGACGCGCTGACCGAAGACCCGCACCTCTCCGCGGCTCGGGGTGATCTCTCCCGTGAGCGCCTTCAAGAAGGTGCTCTTGCCCGCGCCGTTGGGGCCGAGGAGGCCCGTGATTCCGCGGCCGAGGCGCAGCGTGACCTCGCGCAGCCCGAGCACCGCGCCGTACCACTTCGAGACCGCGACGAACTCGATCACCGCGTCGGAGCTCTGGGCGCTCATCCTCGCACCACCTCGGCGCTGCGAACGCGCGCCCACGCGATCGCGAGGGGACCGACGATCCACGCGAGGAGCGCGAGCGACGGGGCGGCCTTCGCGACGCCCGCGACGCGCGCGGTCTCCGCGCCGCCGAGGATGAGGTCACAGACCGCGGCGCCGGAGTCCATCACCGAGAGGGTCTCGACCCAGGGGTAGCGGGTGTTGTGGCCGACGATGGCCGCGACGGTGCCCGAGCCGAGCACGACGGCGAGGAACATCGCCTGCGCGAGCCCCTTTCGACGCGTGAGCGAGGAGCACCCGAGCGCGACCGCGCCGAGGGCGGCGAGGCGGGCGGTGACCCCGAAGAGGCCCACCGCGGCGAGCTTCGCGGTGACGAGCACGTCGGGCGTGAACGCGAGGCGCTCGACGCAATACGCGGCCACCGTGGCGTAGCCGAAGAGCGCGGCCCACGCGACGGCGCCGACCATGCGTCCGGCGATGTACTGCCCCGCGCCCACGGGGCGCGCGAAGTGAAACTGGAACGCGCCCGCGTTGAGGTCGGCGGCCACCGAGGGGGCGCCGCACACGAGCACGAGGAGCAGCGACGGGAGGTACTGCGCCGCGAGGGCGTAGGTCACGGCCACGGACTCGGCGCCGCGATCGAGCGCCTGGAGCTCGCCGCCCGCGCTGCGAGTGAAGCGAGAGAAGCCCAGTCGAAACCCGAGGGCCACGGCGCCCATCGCGCCCGTGAGCAGCGCGCCCACGAGGAAGATCTTCACCGCGCGGAGCCTCCACTGCGCGCGCACGGCGTAGCGGGCGATGACGGCGAAGCGCGTCGCGGGGCCGAGGCGCGCGCCCTCATAGCGACGGTACGCGAGGTCGTGGATGACGCCCGCGGGCTGGGTCGGAGGAGAGGTCATGTGAGCATCCGGACGAAGGCCTCGTCGAGGGAGTGCGTGCGCGACGAGAGGTGACGCACCTGCACGTTCGCGTCGGCGGCGCTCTTCCACACGGCGTCGAGGTCCGTCGCGCCGACGGGGGGAAGCACCAGCCACGTCGTGCGCGACGCGTCGATGGCCTTCTCGGGCGTGCATCCGTTGGCGCGCAGCGCTTTTTCGAAGGCCGCGGGGTCGCCCTTGATGCGCACGGTGTAGCGCCCGTCGCTCTCGCCGAGGAGGTCCTTGAGCGGCGCGTCGGCCATGAGCTTTCCGTTGGCGAGCACGATGACGTGGTCGCACACGCGCTCGACGTCGTGGAGCAGGTGCGTCGAGAGCACGACGTCGCACCCGCGGCGCGTCTTGAGGTCTGCGACGAGGCCGAGCATCTCCTCGCGCGACGCGGGGTCGAGGCCGTTGGTGGGCTCGTCGAGAAAGAGGAGATCGGGGTCGTGGACGATCGCCGCCGCGAGCTTCGCGCGCTGCTTGAGCCCCGTGGAGTAGCCCTCGACGGGCAGGTACCGCTTGTCGTCGAGGCCCACGTAGAAGAGGGCCGCGTGCGCGCGTTCGAGGGCCTCGCGCGGAGGCAGCCCCGCGAGCTCGGCGCCGTAGGAGCAGAGCTCCACCGCGGTCATGCCGGGGAGGTGGGCGTCGTCTTCGGGCATGTATCCGACGCGCGCTCGCACCGCGAGGGGATCGCGCGAGGGATCGAGGCCGAGCACTTCGACCGAGCCGCTCGTCGAGCGCGTGAGCCCGAGCAGGATCTTGAGCAGCGTGCTCTTGCCCGCGCCGTTGGGGCCGAGGAGCGCGGTGCGACCGGGAGGGATCGCGAGCGTGATGTCATCGAGCGCGGTGACGCCTTCGAATTTCCGCGACAGCGAGGTGACCCTGACCTGCACGGCGGCGGACGCTATCACAGCACCTCCCCCCGTCCACTTCCGCGGAACGGAGGGGGGCGCGCGTTGATTTGAAGTGCGTGCGGAGGAGAGAGAGACCGCGGTCTCAGTCGGGGAAGGCCGCGATGTACGCGCGGCCCGCGGAGCCCGCGCCGGGCGTGAGCGAGCACGCGGAGAGGAGCGGCGGGTTGAACGCGCCGCCGAGCGAGCACGACGCGCTGAGGGCCGAGATGCGAATGCGCCCGAGTCCGCCAGCGCCGCCCGGCGTGTTCGAGTAGATCGTCGCGCCGGGGCCGCCCGTTCCGCCGATCGCGCTCACGGCTGCGCCCGAAGCGACCGTGACCGAGGGCGCGTAGAGGAACACCACGCCGCCCGATCCGCCGCCGCCGCCGCCCCCCACGCAGGCCGCGCGCTGACCGTTGCCGCCGTTGGCGAGCGTGCGTCCCGTCGCGGCGATGCTGACCGAGACGTGCGACGCGATGCGAAGCGCGCCGCCGCCGCCGCCGCCGCCCGTTCCCTCGTCACCGCCGCCGCCGCCGCCGCCCGAGCCGGGCTGAAAGGTCGTCGCGACCGAGAGATCCGCCGCGGCCGCAGCGCCGATTGAACCGCCGCCGCCGCCGCCGCCGCCGTAGGGCGAGTATCCGCCGCGAACGACCGAGTTGGTGCCCGCGGTTCCGTCGTAGATCGCGACGCCCGAGGAGCCACCGCCGCCGCCGCGGTTCGGTGCTCCGCCGCCACGCGCGCCGCCCACGCCGCCGCCGGGTCCGCCGCCCGCGCCGCCCGC